>JBAZMS010000003.1:0-234399 GCA_041649555.1 Candidatus Micrarchaeia archaeon
CAAAAGAATTATTTTAACACCAGATAACTCTTCTGAGGCCTCTTTTGCATATACGCTAACTGTTCCATCCTTACAGGTCAGCTCATAGGTTAAGATTATTGTTCCTTTTGATTTTGAAGAAGTTGAACTAGAAACAGGGGGGGCATAAACTATTGAGGCAAAGTATGCTGCCGCAGTTATTGAAAGTCCTGTATAAGCTACAGATTCTCCTGCAACAGAAGTTGTTGGAGAATAATATGTCCATGCACCCAAAGTTGAGGTTGCACCAAGTCCTGCATATGTATTAGAATACGGGAAAGAAATATCTGAATCATTATAGTATAATTTTGGAGAAAATGATGCAGAACCCGAGGTATTTGTAACATTCAATCCATAGTAATTATTTTGTAAGGATTGAACTACTTTTTTATAAGCTGCAGTTACTCCAGAAAGAGTAGACATTGTCGTATAATCTTCATCGCTTATATTTGATAAATTAACTAACTGAACTGAAACATCTGTTGTTTCGCCTAATCCAAATCTGAAATAATCAGTAGTTATATAATAGCTTCCTGTATTTATTGTAGAATTATCTAAATAAACTGGCATTCCATCTGCAGGAATGGTGTTTATCTCATTGTTTCCTGAAAAATTCAAGGATGAATTTGTAAGATCAATTCCGTAGGTTGCATTATTCATTACTTGTCCTGAGAAACGGACAACGACTGCATTAGACAAACGGAATCCATAAGTTGAATTGGTAATATTATTTGATGTAAAGTTATTGCCTGTGCTAACCTCGCCCATACCAATTCCATAAGTGCTTGTGTTATATATGTAATTATATAAAAGAGTTGTATTTGCAACACTTGCTTCAAGATAAATTCCATCTGTATTATAAATTGTGTTTGAAGTTACAGTATGATCATGTGTGCTTGTATTAAGATAAATACCAGTACTAGTCGTATCATAAATAGTATTCGAAGTTAAATTTGAATAATTTGCGCCAGTGACATAAATACCATAAGTTGAGCCGTTTATAGTAACATCATATATTGTAGCATTATCTTTGTTATCGACTGCGATTCCATAAGCGCCATTCGAACTAATTGAAAAATTTGTAACATTTACATTAGCTGATTGAATTACAAATCCAACTTCCCCATCATTTGTTTGAAAGCGAACACCGGATTCATTACCATATATGAAAATTGCAGTTCCAATTCCAATCGCATCTTCAACATAAATACCATCTTCTATTGTTCCATTTGCGCAGACTATAATTGATTCCCCATCAGAAGCTGCTGCAACTGCTTCTGTAATAGTAGAATAATTAGTAGTAACGCCCTCATAACAAGGATCACTTCCATTAACCATTATATCAGGAGTTGCAAAATTCAAATTAAATAGCATTACTAATCCAAACAGAATAACAAATATATTTTTCATATTCATAGTATTCACTTCTTTTTTTAAATAACTAGGAAAAGAAGATTTATAAATGATATGCATGTTATAAAAAATATATTGCAGAGATTGAATAATAAGAATTATATAGAATAAAAATTTAAAAAAAGAAAAATTTTGAGTGAAATGAAAATGATGGCCATAAGTTCACAGAGAAAGTTTATCCCTTTAGTAATTGCAGGCTGAACAGCTCGTTGCCTAACTGCTTACACCTCAATCCTATCAAACCTATCTGCTATAGGCGGGCTTGCCTTCTCGTCTTGAGAATTGTTTCGAGCTTAGATGCTTTCAGCTCTTATCAATACAGGGCGTGGCTGCTCGGCGGTGCCATAATGACAACCGATAGACTAGAGGCCCCGAATCTTCGTTCCTCTCGTACTTGAAGATTCCTACTCTCAGAAGGCTACGCTTCCAGAAGATACTACCGTACTGTCTCGCGACGTACTGAACCCAGCTCATGTGGGATTTTAATGGATGAACAACCCAACCCTTGGCTGCTAACAGCCAAGTACATCAAATATTTGTTATACTCGGTTCCTGCACAGCCAGGATATCCCAAGCCGACAGCGATGTACCAAACCGCGGGGTCGATATGTACGCGACATAGTAATTTCGTTATTATACGAAGACATTAGTCTACATCGCGGTGTACTCTCGCCCGCGACGAGCCTGTTACCCCCAGGGTAGCTTGTCTGACAGCTTGATCCCTCATCAAAGGGGATTCAAGGTTCGTTACACCCGGATTTCTCCTCTGCGTTCCACACTGTTAGGAACACAGTCAGTCCTGCATTTGTTGTTGTCCCTCTATTCCGGATTTCTGACCCGGATGAGCAGAACTTTGGGCGCCCTTGTTTCCTTTTCGAGGGCGTACCGCCCCAGCCAAACTATCCACCTAATGCTGTCCTCTTTCAAGTTAGCAATACAAAAACTACTAAGTGGTGTTACACTTTCGCATCCACAGTTCCCGAAGAAACTGCTTCGACGCTCCCACTTACTCTAGGTAGTAATCATCGTATTACAACATCAGGCTATAGTAAAGCTCCATGGGGTCTTCGTTTCCCTCTGGAAGTCTCCGGCATCTTCACCGGACAGTGAGTTCACCAGGTCCCAAGCAGGGACAGTAGGAGAGACGTTACGCCTTTCATGCAAGCCGCCAATTAAGCGGCGAGGTATTACGCTACCTTTCTCTTTCTTTTCCGTTAACGCTTTACGCGCGAAGCGGAAAAGGGTTAAGAGGGTCAGAATTACCCCCGCTTTTTACCAGTCCTTCCTCCGGTTGTACCCGGCATTCAGATACTGGCAGTGAGCAGGCGTCGACCATCGTACTTAGCATCTCTGCCCAGCGATGATCTGTGTTTTTGATAAACAGTCGCTCTCCCCTTGTCACTGAGACCTGCGGTTTACACAACCACAGGCATCCTTTCTACCTAAGATACAGGACTAATTTGCCTAGTTCCCTTGCTTGAGTTCTCCTGACACATCTGAGCCTTTTCAGCTAGGGGCACCTGTACTGGTTCTAGGTACGAACATAAAAGATCGTTCCCAATTTTCTTTTCACGGATCCCAAGAATTAATAGAGTTACCCCATCAAGCTTTCATCCTCTTCTCCTCACAATGAGACTCCAAGGACTTACACTATTAGACAGCTTTCGCTGCTCTACCTATCTCAAGACGTCAAAAATTGGGCTTGCATTGCTGCGCCTACTTTTATGGGACAGGAATATTAACCTGTTTCCCTTTCGTGTTGTTGGATTTACCGCAACACTTAGGATCGCCTAACCCTGAGCTGACAAACATTGCTCAGGAAACCGTGCCCTATCAGATGTCTAGGATTCTCACCTAGATATGCTGCTACTAACACCAGGATATTCATTCCAAATCGCTCCATAGGAACTTACGCCCCTACTTCTAAGCAATCCGGACGCCCCCCTACTCAATTGGCCTTGTGGGCCATGGAAAGGTATCGGAAGCTGGCTTAGCCCCGATTATTTTCAGAATATGCATTCTCGGTGGGTCCGCTATTACGCGTTGGTTAGAGGGTGGCTGCTTCTAAGCCTACCTCCCCACTGTCTTTGAATGGAAATTCCTTTACGATTCGCACTTAGCCAGCATTTAGGGTCCTTAACCTTTCGTACGGTCGTTCCCGTAAGGGCTCTCCAGTTTACCTGGAGACCACCCCACTGCTTTTATCTACGGATATATTAGATTCGGAGTTTGATAAGAAAGTGACCCATTTCTGGGCCGCTCTTCCTAATCAGTGCTCTACCCTAATATAATCCTCCAAAAACGCTGTCCTGAGGGACATTTCGGAGGGAAGCCGCTAATGCCAAACTCGAATGGACTTTCACCCCTATGCGCGAGTCACCTAAGCAGATATACTAGCACTAGTTGCGGGCCTCCATCAATCGTCAAACTGACTTCACCCTGCTCGCGTATAGATCGTCTGGTTTCGACTCTTTTGAACATGACTCATCGCAGTTTCCTACGACACCCCTCGCCCGAAGGCTGCGGGCAACTTGCTTTCGCTTCGACTCTCGTCTCGCCATATCCAAAAAATCCCTGGTTCTTGCTTCGAGAAGAAAGCCAAGACACTGGTTAAACTACTTTGAAAAACACCTCTCGGAATCCTTCTTGGGTAGTCCTAAAACCCTTTCATGCCTTGGCTGCCTGTCCCCATATAATTTCAGGTTCTTTTCACACTCATTCCTGAGTACTTTTCAACGTTCGCTCACGCTACTAATTCGCTATCGGTTTGATGCCTCATATTTAGACTTAGGAGTTGATCCTCCTATCTTCATACCATCTATCCGGATGGCACTACTCTTTTGGTTCGCTCCTTTTTGTTTCGCCTAAGGGGCTCTCACCCGCTATGGCACTGCATTCCAGCAGACTTTGACTCGCAAAAAGGATGCTTCCCACCACATACACTTAAACATTACTGCCTAAGTTTTCGGTTTGGTCTGATCGGATTTCACTCGCCGTTACTAACCGAATCGATTTTCTTTCTTTTCTTTCCCCTACTAAGATGCTTCAATTCAGGGAATTACTACTCCTATACGGAGCACAACCTAATCTCTGGATCAATGGTTGCGTGCACCTACCCAGAGCGTTTCGCCGCTTACCGCGAGGTCTTGCGGGCATCAACCAAGCCATCCATTATATGGGTTTAAATAGCAACAATCTCTGTGATTTCTCACTTCTTTTTTAGAAGATACTTTAAACTTCTAGAAGAAATGTTATGACCATCATTTCATACTCAATTCATTCCTTCAGTGAAAGAAGGAGTATACTAAGTAAATTACATCACACCGTCAGGTGCTCATTAGTAATTAAGATAGTGGACTTATAGTATGAAACAAAATATTTATAAAGGTATTGCAATCCTGTTAGAAAAAAATCGACAGACATATCCTTTCTGGCAGAAATATTTGGAATGGATTGATTTATGTATAAAACAAACCAGAATATAATGTAAAACAATGTGTTGATCTAATGAGAATGCCCTGTAAATCCCATCTTGAATAACTTTTTAAAACCTTTTAAGTGAAATATAATACATGAATTTAATATTTAGATCGATAAATAACAAATTAGTTCATGCAAAAGACTGGATGATTAATCCTCCTGTAATTACAAGTTTAAAATCAAATAAGGTTCATGCATCATTTTCTATTCTTTCTGGAAGAAATTGCAATCTTTCTTGCCCTCACTGTCTGACAGAATCAGGGCTGTCACGAAAAGAAATGGCAAAACCTGAAGATGCTGCAAAAATAATACAAAATCTTAAACCAAGACTTGTGCTTGGAAACTGCAATCTTGTAATAAGTGGAGGAGAGCCATTTTTAAATCTGGATTTTGTATCTGCATTGGTAGAAGAGGCAAGCTTTGTTTTAAATGGAAATTTAGACATACAAAATAAAATAATCATAATAACTAATGGAAGTGTATTTCCAAACGAAGAAAAATTTTCACTTCTGCGAAAAATGCGTGGAAAAATAATTGTTGTTTATTCGGATGATTATTTTCACCAGGCAGATTACATAACATTTTCTGCTTTGCTCATTAAAGAAAAAATAGAAGTTGTTTCAATGAGTTCTATTTGTCCTCTAATTAAACCTGTTGGATTTGGAAGAGGATTTAATCTTGAAACATCTTCATTGGATATTGGGGGTTGCTGCGAAGTTAGTGATTTAAAATATATCCATAATGGAAATTCTTACTATGTTTCAAGACCTCTTTTTGAAAGAAATGCAAAAAGATTTCAAATAGATGAGCAGGGAAATTTATATCTATGCGCAATAGGAGGAAAAAAAATTGGAAATATCCTTGAAGAAAAAATAGATGACATTGCAAAAAGAATTGAAAATGATCCATTAGTAATGACATTGATTCAAAAGGGGCCATTGGGACTTGCAAAATATTTTCATCACGATTCAGAAGCAATAGATGTTTATTTAAACAAGGGGATTTGCGGAGTTTGTTATTATCTTGGTACTAAAACAAAATAGTATTCCATAACCTTTACGCCAGATTATTATATTTTTCATCTTTAAAGTTACAGTTCTTTTCCTTTGGCAAAAGGCCTTATGTTAATTTCATTATTATATATTTCCAATATTATAAGAGTTTCCCGAGAACGGTTTGCAGACCCTCCCCAAACTCCTGTAGCGCTCCCAGGATTAAGAAGGAGAATTTCATTCTTTTTTTCTATTTTTAATTTATGGGTATGGCCATTTACAAGAATATCCACATTTAGCTCTTTTGCAATTTTATAAAGTTTTTCAAGATCTCCTCTTGGATGTATTTCATTCCCATGTATAAGCCCTATTTTTTTAGTTCCAATTTTAATAATTTCTTTTTCAGGAAGAGACAAAAAATCCATATTTCCTTTTACTGCCTTTACCAAGGGCAAATAAAAGAATATGGAAATCTCCTATAAGCAGGAGTTTTTTCATAAAGGAAGATAAAAAGATAAGATTTAAAGTGTTTATGGAGAAGTTATTGGAGGTATTTAAAAATGTTTCTTTACAAATAGTTTAAACAGATGGTATTATGTCTGCAAAATCAGGAATAATAAAGGTAACTGAAAATGATTTTAATAATGCAATAGATGAACTTGTGAAATATTTACACTATGAGGAACTGGATTTGATATTAGGGGAAAATAAAGGAGTGAAAAAAATAGAGGATACGATTCAGGAAAAACTTTTGAAAAAATTAAATGAAATGCTTCAAGAAGAATACTTTAGTCATGTGAATGTAAGGTATTTTGAAGAGGTAGGGGAAAAAGTTAAAAGCGAGGTTATTCTTGGAGTATTTGCAGAAATAATTGGAGAAAAAATTGAAACAGATTTGGAACAGATAAACCAGATATATAATAATTATAAAAAAAAACTCTGGATATTTGAAAAAATGAAATCAGAGAAAATATTATTAAAGGTTATGAATATAGCCATAAGAAAAAAAGATTTTGATTTGGCTGCTGTATTATTAAAAAGAAAAGACCTTTCTAAAGAAACAAGAAAAGAATTAGAGGCAAAAGCAGAAGAAGGAGCAAGAACAGAAAAGTTTTTCATAGAAGATGGAATGCTGATAGATTTATTCGGAGAGGATATTCCCAAAAAAATAAGGGAAACTGCGCAGGATAGATTTCTTAATCTGGGACCTGATGACAGGAGTATTAACAGCGCTACAATAATTGAAATAGACAGAAAAGACATGGAAAAATTTCTCGAACTGCATACAAAATATTTATGTGAAAGTGAGGAATTTGAAACTTTTACAGGAAAAATGCTGGAAAAAATAATAGTAAGTGAAATTAGAGGAGATATAGTTGATACTTTATGCCCGTTTTTATTTCATGACTCTGTTCCTGAAAGGATTATAGGAATAGTAGAGAAAGCTGTTGGAGAAGGGCTGGAAAAAGGCAAAGAAAATGAATACTCTGATTTTACGCTTGAAAAACTTATGGAACTTGCAGTAAAAACAAAATCCGAAAAAATAAAATCAATTGCAGAAGAAATTATCTCAGTAAAGATTGAAGAGGGGATTAACTCGGAGAGATACGAAGTACAAAATTTATTTAAAAGTGGAATCCCGGAAAAGGCGATTGTAAGGGCAATAGAGATATGGGAAAGTAAAGATGACTATGAAAAATTAATCGAAATATTAGACCATTATATCATACCTTTGCCTGATGAACTAACAAGGGGGGGATCTGCTAATTTTGGAGGAGGAATTCCTGAAAATGCAGGAAACAATGTTCCGAAAAGAATAAAGGATGCGCTTTATAATGCATTTATTCAGGTGATAAACAGGTTAGAGACCGAAGAAAAATTTGAAGAAATAACTGAGATAATTGCCCCTAAAGAAGAATATTCTGAAATGGCTGCATTAGGAAAAAGCAAAAAATACAGAAGAAATTTGTTTCCAGAAGTAATAACAATAGGAATGCAGGCTCTGGGAAAAGAAGGAAGTTCTCTTATGACTGCTCTTGAATATTCACGACAAATGATAGAGAACGATTTATCAGATAAACAATGGCATGGCAGTAAAAAATTAGTTCCGCCCAAAGGACCCGGAAAAAATGGGATGAAAAATATAGCCTGAAGAAGATTGATTTAAAAAACTTATGCAACAAGATAAAAAGCTATCACTTTAAACACAACACGTTAGAGAGGATTATTACTATGGGAAGCAGACCGAGAAAATGGAAAAAGAAAGGCCACATGAGATGGAAGTGGATTAAAAAGAAAAGAAAAAGAATGAAACGAAAGGCACTTAGAAGAAAGGGAGAACTATAGTTATAATTTAAAAGAATTTAGGTTTTAAACTATATTTAACCCGTTTTGACTGCTATAGAGTAGCAGGAGGGAGTTTATATGGACAAAAAAAAATTGAAAGTAGCGCTTGAAAAAGCACTGGAAGATAAGGGAAAACGAAAATTCAAACAAAGCGTGGAATTAGTCCTTAATTTTAAAGGAGTTAATTTTTCAAAAGCGGAAAATAGGATAAATATTGATGTCTTCCTTCCAAAAGGAAAAGGAGGAAAGGAACCAAAAATCGCTATTTTTGCAGATGAGAATACTGCTGCCCAATATAAAAATCTTGGAGTAGATCTTATTATAGGCCCGAATAATATTGAAAGTTACTCTAGCCCTGCAAAACTCAAAGATCTTGCAGAAAAATACACTATGTTTTCCCAGCCAAATTTAATTGGAACAGTTGCAAAACACCTTGGACAATACCTTGGAAAAAGAGGAAAAATGCCAAAGCCTTTGGTTGGAAATCCAAAAGAAATAATAGAAAGAGCAAGATCTTCAGTAAGAATTGTAACAAAAGGAAAATATCTTCCAACCCTTCAGGCATTTGTCGGAACAGAAGAAATGAGTATTGAAGATTTAATGGAAAATGCAGAGAGTATATATGAGGCAATAACCAAAAAACAGATTGCAATCCATAATTTTAAGTCAATATATGTAAAATTGACAATGGGGAGCACTGTAAGAGTCATGTGAGGTGTATGATATGTCTAAGGATCACAAAGCAGATGTAAACAAAAAAAATGTTGCAAAAAAGGCAAAGAAAGTAGAGGAAATACTGGGAAAAATGAAAAAACACAAAAGTGCGGCATTAATTGAATTAAAGAATCTTCCTGATGTTTTATTGCAGAAATCAAGAAAAGAGATAAGAAAGAGTGGAGAGGTAATTTCTGCAAAAAGAGCAGTATTTGAACGGGTGTTTTCTTCTGATAAAAAATTAAAAAATTTTTTAGAGAAAGTAAACGAGCCTGTTGCATTAATATTATCAGATAAAAGCCCATTTGAGCTTGCACAGTTCTTTAACCAGAATAAAAAGAAAATGGCTGCAAAGGTTGGACAGACTTCTCCATATGAAATAATAGTACCTGAAGGGGAAACCGAATTGCCTCCGGGTCCGGCCCTTTCTGAATTAAAGGGAGCAGGTCTTGCAGTTCAGATACGGGGCGGAAAAATCGCAGTAAGCAAAGATTCTGTTCTTGCAAAAAAAGGAGAGCTTATTACTGATAAAAAAGCAAAGGCACTGCAAATGCTTGGAATACTTCCATTTGAAAAAGGAATAAATATAATTTATGCACATGACGGGGAATATCTTTATACTCCTCAGGTTTTAGCAATTGATTCCAATTATGTAAATAATGGAATAAGCAATGCATATAATCTTGGAAAAAACCTTTCAATAAATGCAAACTACCCTACAAAATCAACGATAAATATATTTATAACCAATGCATATATGCAGGGAAAAAACTTTTCAATAAATGGAAAAATATACTCAAAAGAGTCAATAGGGCAGCTTCTCAACCTTGCAAAAACGCAGGGCTTGGCTCTATCGGAATTAAAATAGGTGATTAAAATGGCAGATGTAGACCCATATTTACATGCGGCTCTTGTATTATACGGAGCAGGAAAAGAGATTAACAAGGACAATCTTGTTGCAGTTTTGAAAGCAGCAGGGGCAGAAGTTGATGATGCAAAAGCAAAGGTTTTATCGGAAGCAGTTTCCGGAGCAAATATCGAAGAGCTCTTGAAAAATGCAACCGTGGCAGTTGCAGCAGCACCCGCAGCAGCACCAGCAGAATCCAAAAAAGAAGAAAAGAAAGAGGATCCTGGAAAAACTGAAGAACAGGCTGCAGAAGGACTGGCCAATTTGTTTGGCTAGATTTTTTCTTTTTTTTATTTTTCCTTTTTTTTTAAAAGGTTTAAAAATATTGGCTGAAAATAGATAGATTATGAAAAAATTGGATATTAAAGGGCTTATTTTTCTCATTTCTTTTGTATCAACAGTGGAAGTAATGCTTATTTTTCTTGGGGTTCTTTTGCCAGTACTATCATATTCTATTGAAAATCTTATTTTTGCATTTTTGAGATTTTCAATTATAATTTATTCTGGAATAATCGCAAAAGAATGGAAAGAATCAGCCAAAAACGGTGCGATGGTTTCTTTTTCCGGAGTTATAATCATATGTGTTGCAGCGCTTCTGAGCAATCTTTATTTAAAAATTCCGGTATTGGGACTGGAAATTCCAAATATAGAATCTCTAATCTTAATGCTTTTAGTTATCTTAGTCCAGAATGTAGTGCTGGGAATTATATGCGCCATCTTAGGACATTATGTTTATAAAAAATTAATAAATCGACGCACTTGAAGGTTTAAAAATATAATCCATTAAAAGAATTAAAACTTTCAAAAAATAACTCAAATAAATAAAATAAAGGGATCATTATGAAAAAAATTATCGTATATTCAACACAGGTGTGCCCTTATTGCATAATGCTTAAAAATTTTCTAAAGCAGAATAATATTCAATTTGACGAGGTAAATCTTTCTGAAAATAAGAAGGCAAAGGAAGAACTTTTTCAAAAAACAGGGCAGATGGTGGTTCCTATAACCAAAATAGATGAAGAATTAGTTGTCGGATACAACTTGAAAAAAATAAAAGAACTTTTAAAATTGTGATTGAAATATGCTAAATTCAACAATATTATCAATAAGAAAATTCCTACAAGACAAATTTAATTTTTATCTTGTAATGGGGCTTCTAATACTTGGAGCAGCGGTTTTTTTATCTACACAAATGAACATGGCAGAATTGCCATCTTCAAAATTAACTGTAAATTACTTTTATCTTCCAACATGCCCTCATTGCGCAGAACAAAAACCGATAATACTTGAATTGCAAAAAGAAATGGAGGATATCCAGTTTAATTTTCACGATGCCTCAACACCGGAAGGAAGCAATCTTTTTTACGAGCTTGCATCAAAAGCAGGAATGGATCTTTCAACACTTGGCGTTCCAACTACTTTTATTGGAGACTATCCTTTAGTAGGATTTCACTCAAAAGATGAAATAATTGAAAAAATTACATACTGCAAGGATAACTGCAATGAGAAACCAAGCAAAAAGGATGAAACACAAAATCTTTCAACAAACATCAAGGAGTTTGACCTTCCTTTTCTTGGAAAAACAGACCTCACCTCTTATTCCCTTCCAATGCTTGCAATAACGCTTGGATTGATAGATGGATTTAATCCCTGCGCTATGTGGGTTTTGGTTTATTTGATTGCACTTGTAATGAACTTGAATGACAGAAAGAAAATATGGATTATTGTTGGAAGTTTTGTTCTTACCTCTGGAATTTTATATTTTCTTTTTATGACTGCCTGGCTTAACATATTCCTTTTGATTGGATATATAAAATTAGTAACAATAATAGTTGGAACTGTAGCACTTGGAGGCGGCATTCTTAGTATAAAGGAATATGCAACAACCAAAGAGGCGCTTGTTTGTAAGGTTGGAGATGAGGAATCACATAATAAAACTGCCAAAAAAATAGAAAAAATAATTTCTGAAAAAATTTCAGTTGGTCTTATAATTTCAATAATTGCACTGGCATTTGTAGTCAATTCTGTGGAATTTGTATGCTCTGCTGCAATACCTGCAATATTTACGCAGGTTCTTGCCCTTTCACATCTTTCAGGACTTGAATATTATGAATATATCGGGCTTTATGTATTATTCTTTATGCTTGATGACCTGATTATATTTGGTTTGGCGGCATTTGCAGTATCCAGCATATCAATTGGAGAAAAATACGCAAGATACTGCAAACTTTTTGGAGGAATAATACTTTTAATTTTGGGGATTATGCTTTTGTTTGCGCCAAATCTTTTGGCATAAATTTTCTTAATTTTATTGATCTATTTTTACTGCAAATTAAAATAAAGTGCAAGGGAAGAAAGGCCAAAGTTGCTTTCAGGTCAGACACCATATTATTCTCCTCGCTTGAGAGGGTTTCTGAGTAGAGAAATTTATGAATAGAGGCTTCCTTGGGAAATAGTTGAGAGATGAGCCTTAACTCTTCATTTTCCTAGATTAATATGATCAATACCTTGTTCTTCATCCAGTATTCTTCTCACTTCAGAAACAAAGTCCTTTGCATTGGATCTTGCAAAATTCGCATCAGCAGACTTTATTTCTCCAATTCCATATGAGGCATTTATTCTCATGGTTCTTACTTTTTCCAATGTTTCAGAATACTTCTTGCTCAATTCTTTTGCACGCCTAAGGTAATCTATATACCTCTGATCTACTTTTTCTTGTTTTGAATAGAATCTCTCGAAAGCAAGAACAGCACATTCATGGGATCTTGCATCAAGTCCTATTAACCATAATGCGGATAATACGGCATGATACATTGAATAGTAAGCAGTTACTATTGTCCAGTCAAAAAATTTATTTTCAAACATTTTTTCCATTGCTAAAAGATTGTGTTCTGCTTTTTCTAAATGCTCTTTTGCCATTTCTATACTTGGATTTTTTCTTAATAGTCTTGCAGGAATCTCTTTTGATCCTTTAAAACATCGTTCTATTTTATCCATCATGAGGTTCACCTTTTGTTAAAATAAATCTCCAAAAATCCTCTTCTCCAAAAAGAACTATCCTTTCATCCCATATATTTCTATAAACAGGTTCTTTTAACCATCTTTTTCCCAGTTCTTTTAAGGTTATTATGTGTATGGAAAATGATTTTTTAGTGATAGTTTCTCGTTCTTTTGCAAGTTTCGTTAGACTTTGTTCTGCTTTTCTATTTTTATTTAATACAAATAGTAAATCAATATCACTTTGTTTTGTGCTTTGATTTCTTGCAACTGAACCGAATAGTAATATAAATTCAATATCCAGATTCAAATCACTGACTTTTCTTAGAAAATCCATAATTATGCTTGATTCTTTTGATTTTTTTGAAAATTCTATTCTTTTTTCCAGTTCTGCAATTGAAAGAGCCTTCAGGGTTAAAATATTATTTTTATTAAGTTTGTAAAAAACCTGTTTTCCTTTCTTTTCCTTGAATAATATTTTTTTATTGGTAAGTTCATTGAGGTAATTTAAGGTTCTCTCGTGGGTTGTATTCGCCAGTCTTTCTATTTCCCTTCCATATAACTCTTTTGAGGGGGTTTTTAGGAATGCAGTCAATATCTTAAATTCTGGACTTAACATAAGAGTATTTTGGATGGCAGAATTTATAAAGGTTTGGAAATAAACCATATGGTTGATAAATAAACCAATTAAAACCGGTGCAATTCTAAAAATTAAAATAAAGTGCAAGGGAAGAGATTGGCAGCTTGCTGGCAAATTTTGAAAAACACCAGATCAAAGCTTTTGAACTCCTCTGCGATTTTATACATAAAAAAAATTATGTAATACCTTTGCAGGCCTAAGCCACTAGGCCCTCAACCTAGCACGTTTGACCGGTCTCCGTCACCCTTGCACAATAAATATAAAATCTTTAAATAAAAGATTTATAATAAATTCAATTCTTCTCTTCTGTCAATTATTTCTTCTGCATCCTTTCCTGTTCCAATCAATCCAACCGGAACATTTAGTTCCTTTTCAACTAATTGAATGAATTGCTTTGCTTGAGTAGTAAGATGAGAAAAGCTTTTAATCCCTTTATTTGCAGGAAATTTTACATCTAATTTGGTTAATGCAATTATATCTGCAGAATTTATTTGCGCAGATAATCTTAAATCATCAAAGTGCAAATCCTTTGAAATTCTTCTCGGCCTTCCGGTTACAGTTCCAAATTCCTGATAACCTAATTTTTCTGCTTCTTCTTTTGATATCTCTCCGTTAAAAGGTCCGTTTCCAACCCTTGTGGTGTATGATTTTATAACCATTATCACATGTTTTATGTCTTTTGGACCCAAACCAACATCTGCTGCAATTGTGCTTGCAGAAACATCCTTTGATGTTACGAAAGGATATGTTCCGTATAAATTTGACAGCATAAATCCCTGTGAGCCTTCAACCAAAACATTTTTACTATTATGAACCTCGGCTGGAACATCCACTAGATATTTTTTTAATTCGGAAAATTCCTGTGCTAATTTTGCAGTTCTTGAAACCCTCTCTTTCATTGCAGGCCCGCAACCTGTTTTTGTTGTTCCGATTTTTGCGGAATTTTCACTTTTTGAATCCTCATCTATTTGTTCCTTTGTAATTATTGTGCATCTTTTGTCAATAAATGCCCTGCCTTCAACTTCAAGAGCTTCAACTTCCTTTAGAAAAACTTCCGGATTTACCAAAACTCCTGCACCAATCATTATTTTTGCCTTTTCATAGACAAATCCTCCTGAAAGCATTCTCATCGGGTATCTTTTTCCCTTATACCAAACCTCGTGCCCTGCATTAGGGCCAACCCCTCCTCTTGCAACAATTTCAGGCTTGTCGTTTAATGCAATGTGGGAAATTATCTTTCCTTTTCCCTCATCACCATACTGTCCTCCAACTAAAACTATTCTTGCCATAAAAACACCAATTATTCCTTATCTATAAATTCCTTTAAAACACTTATACATTCCCTTAAAACTGTTTTATAATCAATTTTAACCGTGCATCCTGCGGCCTTTTCATGGCCCCCTCCAACTCCGTTTAATCTTTTTCCAACCTCAAGCATAACTTGATTCATTGGTATTATCATATGCTGGCTTGCCCTTGCAGATGTTCTTGTTTCATGGTGCTTTTCACTTGAGATGAAAACAAAATCACATACATCAGATAATATTGTTGAGGTCTGTGATTCATTTATGCCTATATGCGAAGTTGCAATTAAATATCCCTTATACTCTATAAATTCAATTCTTTGCATTGCAATTAAAATCGCCTGTCTTCTGTCTATCGGTTCTCTTGGATAGGCGTATTTAAATAATTCTTCATAAGTTGAATTTGAAAGTTTAATTAATTTTGATATTTTCTCAAAAGTTTCCGGATCTGAATTTTTGAATCTTGCAGTATCTGAAATTATCCCAACTCCTAGTGCAAATGCAGTGGTCTCATCCATCTTTTCTATTAAATCATAAATAATTTCAACATTTGAAGGCGCTTTGTCATTTATGATTTCAAATTCCGCACTTATATCCTTGCTTTCCAATTCATGATGATCTATTAATAGGATTATTTTCCAATTTTTTGCATCTTTTATAAGATGATAGGAGTTAGTATCAACTACTATTAATCCGTCATAATCCTCCTTTTTAAGATCTGATAGCTGATAGTATGCCATTTGCAGTCTTTCTATTAAGGGTTTTGTATCATCTGAAGGTTTGTCCTGAAGTGCAATTGTTGGATTTTTCAAAACTTTTGAAAGAGCATACATCGAAGCTATTCCATCAGCATCGCAGCTTCTGTGCGTTGCTATCACTAATTTTTTATCTTTGTATTTCTTTAAAAAAGAAGAAAATAATTCATTCACTGTGCTCCCTGCTGTGATTTTAATGAACTTTCCAAAGATACTCTTAAATCATTTAGCTTTGTTTTTAGCTGTTCTTCCTGTTTTGTTAGGCTATTTACCCTTAATTCTGATAATTTCTTTTTTTCTTCCAAATCTTTTATTGCAACATCTTTTGTTGTTTTAACCATTATTGCCCCAATGGATTTGAAGACTTCTTTTTCTGTTGTTTTTTTAAGTTCTTCTAGTGCCAAATCGATTTCATTTAATTGCAATTGCAATTGTTGTTTTTGCATCATTGCAGATTGTAACTGCTTTTCCATATTCTGGTACTGCATTAATTCCTCTTCAAGTTGTTTGTCCATTTTCATTCCCTCCATTTATTCCCTCTATAATTTGAAGATACCTTAAAAAAGAGTTGGCAGTTGCTCTTAGAGAAACTGCGTCTCCTTCAATATCTATTATCAGAGTATTATTTTCTAAACTAATTTTAGAAGAAAACCTTTTATTAGTATTTATTTCTTTTTCCAATGTTATTTTTGCATCTCCTGCTTCTTTTTTATTTTTAAAATTATATTTTATTGAAATTGAGCCTTTCATTTTGTATCACTTTTGATCTTTTTTCTGTTTTCTTTAATAAACGGATAATTATTTATAGATTGGGAATTTATAAGTTATTCTTTCTTGAAACTTCAAAATATGCCTGATTTATTGCCCTAAAAAACAATTCCTGAATTTCAGGTGATATTTTATTAAAATCAATTTTTTCATTTGAATTGGGATTGGAAAGAGATTCTATATAATTTATCACAATTGAAGTTTCTTCTAAAAATTCCTGCTGTCTCATATATACTTTCATTGAGGTTCTAAACAGATCTGAATATTTTTCCCTAAATAATTCTATAAAATCCTCGGTTATGTGCAAATTATTTAATTTAATTATCCTTTCCAAACTGTTTTGTGCCTTTTTACTTTCAGAAATTACTGATTTAAGCTGGTTATCAGACATCTTTTCCATAAGGAAATAATGAGATTTACTATTTTTATAGGTTTGGTTATTTTATACATTCTATATTACTTTTTATAACTTTACCTATGGATTTATATTCTTTATCATTCTAATAGTTATATATTAATATGGTGGTGTTACTTGAAAAAGAAAAAAATATTAACTCCGAATTCAAATTCCAAAACACCCAAAACTTCTTTTAGAAATAGATTATATGAAAGCATTAACAGTGTTACTTCAACATTAAAGATTGTAGGCTTAATTTTGGCAGTTTCTTTATTATTATACCCTAAGGATTTACATTCACAAGATAAGAAAGCAGAACCAGCTAAAGATAAGCCTGCAACTGTGCAGATTGATGCCAAGAATGCGGTTGCTCAGGCAGAATCTAGAAAAGGAACATTTAATTTTGAAAAGAAAAAAGAAATAGAGTTGGATATATCCAAGCTACCTAAAGTTTCATTAAATGAAATTCAGGTTTTGGATTTTAAGACACAAACACAACACAAAGATATTCGGATGCCTGATTATGAATCATTTGAAGGATACTACACTACTGTATCAGTAGATTTTTTTGATAGGGGAGATGGAAAGGTTCATGGACTTGCAGCACATCTTATGAATTGTAAAAGTCCCGGGTGCAATCCAGGCCCTATTGATAAAGTATTAGTTGTAGCAGCAGAAGGAAAGTTAATTGGAAATGTTGATTTAACCCTATTAAATGATGCATATAAACAACGAACAGGAAAAGAAATGATTTATGCTAAAATAGTTGTAGATCATCATATGGATAAAGAAGAAGGAGAACTTGTAGATTTAATGGTTGTTCCAATAAATAAGCCAAATCAGGAAATAAACGGAGATGCACTTTTGCTTTGGGTTAGTTATAAAGTAGAACTTGGAGCTCTTAGCAGACGCCATATTTTATATATTGAAAATCAATAAATAGATTTTAATTTCTTATTCTCCTAAATTTACTTATGGCATTTAAAGATAAAACACTTGAACAAGGATCTAATAAAAATGAAATCACGGATTATTTAACAAATAGAACAGCAATGTATGCAAAATCTCAACTTAACCCAATATTAGCCAATGCTCCAGAACCTCTTAAGAAAGTAATGAAAAATAATGATGATTTACTAAAAGTAATAGAAGCATTAAACCTAAAAGGAGAAGGGGGGGCGGTCATTGCTGTCTGCAACATGCTTCAGCTTCCAGCAAATCAAAGGGAACAATTGGAAATGGAACTTCGCGCTTTCTTTAAATCCAATAAGGAAAAAATACTTATTATCTACCAGAATTCCTTTAAAATTGCCATCCGTAAAGCTTATGATTCTTCTAAAACTGACCAAGAAAGAATAGAAATTTTAGTTGCCGGAAAATCATTGGGGCTTTCTTACAAAGTAACCCAGGAAGAAATACTTCAAGAGATTGCAAAGGGAAAAAGTAAACCAGAATTAACCAAGCTATCCAATTTAGCCTCTATGGCAGGTTATTCTTCCGATGCAATCAGGGCAGTTACTTATACACGATCTGAATTTAAGCCAGATAACCCAATAAATATTTCAGAGATTCAAACCCAGTTAGCAACAATGCAAATTTATACTCAAAAACTTGCACAACTTGCAAAAAGTATTAAGGATATTTTAGATAAACAAGAAAAGGACAAAGAAAATAAGGAAGATGAGGAGTAATCAATTCCTCTTTCCAGCTATAATTGCAAATTTTCAGAAATATTGGAAACAGACTCAATTTTTTTTCGAAGAAAATAATGTATCTTTCTTTTATCCTTATGATCAAATAAATCTAATGCATTCTGCCCTAAAATCAACAGCCTATAATCCCCTCCAAGTTTTATATTCTCAGATTCCACCCCAAAAACATAATATCTTTTCATATATCCATCTTCTGAAAATAGATGATCCATTGGAGCAATATAAGAAGGGATCGAATCCCTTATATTAAATCTAGTTAATAACCCATTAAGATTTGTATTTATCTCTCTTTTATAGTGAGAAGTATATGGAATTGGAGTTGAAAGATAAGGTATGAAATTATTATTACCAATCACAAGATATTTATTATCCACTAAGCAGAGAAGGGCAACATTAATATCCAAGATTCCGACCTTTCTTGAGATGGTTAAAAGATACCTCTCTAGTTTTTTTGAAATTAATTCTCTATTTTCCATAAATAAACACCACAATATTTATTTATTAACCACAAGGTATTTAAATACAGTAGTTTTAACCATTAATTTAATTAAATTATGTGAATTTATATAAAAATATCTAAAAAAATAGTACAAATATACAATAAAAACAATTAAATTTATATATCAATATGTGAATTTGTATATTCGAAATTTCCAAATCTTTAGAAAGAAAATCTAACTAAGCTTGAATTTGGATTTTTTTAAAGATGGGTTTTCAAATATCTGATCCCGCAGATCATCTAATTTTGAATGAATGATATCTGATTTGCTTATATACTCAAAATAGTTTTTTCTACTAGAACTTGAAAGATTTTCAAAAAAATTCTTGGAAGATGAGATATGCTCATCTATATGAACTGAAAGAGAATTAAAATTTCTTTGATAAAAAAATCCAGAGATTGAAAGAATTGAAGAAAAAGAGCCCATAAACATTCTTTTCATATATTCATTTGAAAGGGAACGGATTTTATTTTTCTCTGAAATTTTATTAGTACTATAATAGCATGAATCAAGTTCCCGCAGAACAGAGATTTCAGCTCTTGAAAAAACCAAAAGTTGCACAAAATCATGGGCTGCTGAATCATAATTTACACCAAACCTGCTGGTACTTTTAAGATACAATGTAATAAAAGAATCAAAAATAGGCTTAAAAAATAAATCATCTTCTTTTAAAATTACAAGAGATAAAAACTTCTTCTTTAATCTTGATTTTGTTTTTTCATCCAGGATAAGGGAAAAAAGATGATTTGACTGCCGGACAGTATACGAATCAGGTCCGCATTTTAGTTCATTAAAAAGAATTGAGTTGGCAACAATAATGTCGCGTGCAAGAATGGAAAAATCTTTTTGTTTTTTCTTGTGCATAAGATAATATGAATGGAATAACTGGGCGCCTTCCTCTCCAAATGCCAAAAAAAGGGCAGATTTGTTATTCTTTAAATGTTTTAAAAGAGTTGAAAGGCCTTTTTTTGTAAAACTTCCAGAAGAGGTAAAATGATTTTTTGAAAGAAGCGGAAAAATATTTGAAGAATCAAAGGAAAGATTGTTTTTTTCAACGCCAGGCCGCATATGAAAATAAGGAGAACAGATAATTTAAATGTTTGCAAAAAGATGGCTCTGTAGAATTCCTAAAGAAAATCATCCTCTAACAAATAAAATATTTTATTGTCTAAAACCTTATGACAAAAGTTGTGCGGTACAATCGTTTTCCCTGTTTTTGGGTAAAAAGTTTTCTGGAGATTTTATAAGAATAGTTGAAATATTTTAAAACTTCAAAAACTTTTTTTGTACTTCCAACATAAAGATCGATTCCTTCCTTTTTCTCTTCAACTTTTCCAACAAAAGTTTTTCTTGAAAGTTCTTTTGAAAGTTTTTTGGATGCGCTCCCAACCCGTATCTTATCTCCTCTTAACTGCAGTATTGCCTCAAAATAGCCCCCACTTTTCTTGGAACATTCAGAACAGATGACTTCCTCTGTTTCAGGAAAAAAAGTTCTATGCGCCATATAAATTTTTCCTTCGACTTTAAAATAGATTACAGCTGTCCCGCTTTCAAGATAATAATCAACTCTTTCAAAATTTCCCTTGAATTTTGATGCGATATTTTCCTCTATTTTTCTCTGGTTGTATACTGACCACTCTTTCCCGTCCCAGTATTTAAGGCATCTTTTGCAGGTTCTTATTTTCAAAAACTTTGGCTTTACAACCTTTAATTCATAGCATTTTTCACAGAAAGGACCTATAAAATTAGATTCGGAACTTTTTATTCCACACTTTGGGCATACAAACATAAATTAGTAATTCTACAGTAAGCTTTAAATAATCAAAAGAATATCATCTTTTAATGGATGAAGAAGAATTATACCAAGGTATGAATTCTGAATTAAGGTTCATAACCCTTGAATTAATGAAGCTTGCTCAAAAAAGAGATATCAGCTTTGAGAAAATAGCCGAAGAATATGTCAAAAATGTAAATCTCATGCAGAAAAAAATAGGGGAATCCTTGGATAAAAACCAAAATGAATCCCCTGAATCTAATTTTTGATTGATATGACAAAAAATATAAAAAAATCAGTGGCTTTGACCGGTTATTTGATTTCCCTTCCAAAAACAAGATATCTTTTAACCGGGATATTTATAATCGGGATTATATTCGGAGTCTTATTAAATTTCGGAAAATACTCTGGTATAGAACTGCTTACGATAAGTGTAATAAATGGAATTTATCTCCTAGTGATCCCTGCACTTTTTTCAGCAATGGCAATCAAATTAATGATACGAAAAATAGAATTTAAAAAAATTGCAGGAACAGCATTGATAGGAGAGATAATATATGGAATAACCTATTTTTTATCTTCGATTATTTGGGGATACAATGAAATGTATTCCCAGTCAGTCATCTTTATAGGTTCAGCATTTGTTTTTGTAATATGGTATTATATCGCAAGAATAATATTCGGGGTTAATCTAAAAGCACTTGTTTCTGCAATAGTCCAGCTTATATTTTATGCTGGATTTCTAACTGGCAGTAGCCTGATTTTTACCGAGAATACGATTGAACAAGTTTTATTCAAGCTTTATTTGTCTTCTTTTCTTTTGCTTTTTGCAATATATCTATTTTTTAGGATTATAAACGCACCGATGAAAAGAACTTTTGGCTACAGTAGCATTGATGCATTCTCAATGTTTATGGGGCAATGGCTTTATGGAAAAAAAGATATAGAGAAGGCGTTTCAGGAAGTTGGAGAAACGAGCAGAACTCTTTTATATGCATTAATATTTGAAAGGGAGAAAGATAAAAAAGTTTTTCTTGTTCCTTTTGTGCATTTCGGGCCTTTTGGAAACCTTGGGGGAAGCGATTTTTCAAACCTTATTGCAAAAGAAATCATGAAAAAATATGCCATGCAGACATTTGTCTTTCATGCCCCTGTAACGCATGACTTAAACCCAAGTTCATCTTCTGAAATAAATAAGATAATTAATTCATTCGATTCTTTAATGAAAGAATGCAGATTTGAAAAAAGCAAGATCGGTTTTAGCCATGGAAAATTCAAAGAATCAATTGTTGATAATTTATGGTTTGAGAATGGAAATTTTATCTCTCTTTCAAGGGCGCCCAAGGTAACTGAAGACATAAATTTCGGCCTTGGGCTTTCATTAATAAAAACCGGAGAAAAGTATTCAAAACAAACAATAGTTGTTGACCAGCATAATGCAGAAACAGGGGAAATAACCAGTTTTGAACCGGGCAGCATTGAAGGATTCAATTATATGAACGCAGTTGAAAAATCATTTGAAAAAAATCCGGAAATGAATAGCCTTTTGTGCGGATTTTCACAGAGAAACCCAACCCATGGCGCAATCGGAGGAGCGGGCATAAAAATTGCAGTATTTTCAACAAAACCAGAGTATGTTCTAATATTAATTGATTCAAATGGAATAACCCCGCAATGCAGGGAGATTATAATACGGGAAGTTCAAAATCTTGGAAAAAAACACAACCGGAAATGGAATGTTGGGGTTTATACTACAGATACGCACAGCATAAATGCAGTACAGGGAGTTGTAAATCCATTAACAGAAGATGTGAGTATACTCAAAGAAATTAAGACATGCGCGCTTGGGGCATATTTTGATATGAAACCTGCAAAAGTTTATATCGGAAAAAAATGGTTTGATATAAATGTTTTGGGCTCAAAACAATCAATAGAAATAGTCTCAACAGTCAATTCCATAATCGCTGTTGCAAAGGTTGCTGCGCCAATAATCATTTTTGGCTCGGTTCTTGCAATAATATGGGTTTTGTCCAAACTATAAACTTAATAAAACTTATTTCTGAATCTTAAAAAATTCCAGGTATTCTTCTTCTATTATGTGAAGTTTTGCAGGAACAATGAAAGTAAATAAGGGTTTTCCAAGAATAGACTTTTCAAGTTTATCCAAAAAACCATAAGTAATTTTTTCATCCTCATAACCAATCCTTGAAAGAATTATGGCTTTTTTAACTATCCCTCGTCCAAGCTTTTCTTCTATTTTTCTTATCATTTCTATCCCTTTATTTGCATCCATCGGACCCATCTTGGAATCAAGATCTAAAAAAAGGATTGTATGGAGATTCCTTTTTAGGTTTTCTTCAACGCATTCGAGAGGAGAGGTGGGCTCATAATTTTTTCTCCAGTATGGAAGGGTTGCACTTTTTCCAAACCTATACGGAGAAAGCCCTGATTTTCCTGTTGCTGCACAAAAAATAGAGCTATTGTGTATCACTTTTGTTTTTATATTTTTTCTTCTGCATTCAATTAGAAGTGAAATATGGGTTGTTGCGATTAACGCATCCCCTACAACCACAAGCCCGATTTCTTTTTCCTTTGCTCTTTCTATAAGGAGATTGCTTTCCACTCCGTCCCGTTCTATTATTTTTATTTTTTTATTTAGTTTCTCTTCCAGGTTTTTCACTTCTTTTTCCTGAATTGGGGAAGTATAAATTTCTGCATATACTTCTTCGCATTTTTTAAGCTCATCAATTCCATTTAAGGTAAGATCAAAATTTATTCCAGCGCTTATAAAACTTAGGCTCATAAAAAAGTATTGATGATACAAATATAAAAGACTAACTAAAAAAATCAGTTTTATCGAAGAGCACCCCACCCTAAAGGGTGAGGTTTGCGCTCATTCGATAAAATCTCGCCAAGTCGGGTCGGCATTCAATCCTCCTCTTAAAAGAGGTGGTTTTTCTGCCGACTTGGCGATAAATTAGTATCGGAAGGTGTTCTTTTCTCTGTATAATACCTCTATTAATCTTGCAGTGCCTTTTACTTCCCTTCTAGTCAAAAATAGTTGTGCATACTCTAAAGCCATATCGTAAACACCTTCTTTCAGGTAATGCTCCCATGCTTTTCTGGCTATAGCTTTGACTTCAATTTCGCTTATGTTATATTCTTTTTCATATCCTTCTGCAAATTCTTGTATTTTCCTGGCTCCGCTTATTATAGTCCTGTCAACTAGTGCCCTTCTTGCCACTTCTTTAGAATTAAGCTTGTACAGTTCTATGATTTCATTTGCAATATTTATGCCTGTCTTATTTCCTCTAAATTCCATAGGGCTAAATGCATAACTGCTATTTGCCCACTCTAAAGCAGCCCTGTATGCAGCTTCAGTTACCATCTCCTGATCCACAAAATTTTGTTCTTCTAGATAACTTACTTTTCCATAGGACAATTGGAATAATAAGTCTTTGATACCACCTATTTTTCCTTCCCTGACCTCTTTTTCTGTGAGGACTCTCTTGTATTCCTCTATATTGGGTAATTCTCCATAAACATTACACTTAAATCCTTCAATTTGATTCGAAATTGCAATTTGTTCTGCTTTCATGCCACCTTTTTCTTTTAATCTTTCCATATGCTTTAATCTGGCGCTCATAATCTTGTGTCCTACCTTATTGTTAGCCAATTCCCTATCACCTGCTCTTCCTACTACATCTCTAAATACGCTTAGCTGGTCTGGTTCTGGCAATAGTTTAAAAGTGTTAAAACCACCCAGTTTCTTCACTTCTTTTATAAATACTCTTTTGTTTTTACCTTCTTGAGTTCTTTGAAACATACCACTCATACAATCACCATAATATACTATTTATGTAAACAACTATTTAAATAGGTGTCCTATGTGCTACTTACGACACTTTCTTAAGAGTTTTGTTTTTTATATTCTTTATGCCAAACGAAAAGGAGATACTATCAAGAATTGGATTATCAAAAAATGAGATTGATATTTATTTATGCCTTTTATCAAATGGGGAACTCACCTTTTATGAAATATCCCAAAAAACAGGAATCCACAGGCCCCATGTTTATGATAAAATAGAAATTTTGATTGGCCGTGGATTGGTAGGCGAGGTAAAAAAAGGCAATAAGCGCTATTTGCAGGCAGCAGATCCTAGAAAACTTGAAAGTTATTTGGATGAAAAAATAGAAAATATTCAGAATCAAAAAAAGGATTTGGAAGGTGTACTTGCTAAATTAATGGAGAGAAATAATGCCAACAGGGAAGACACGCAGATAGAAGTTTACAAGGGAAAGGAAGGTTTGAAGGGTTTTTTAAAAGATATAATTTTTACAAGGAAAAATATCTCAATAATGGGATTGGAAGAGGAAAAATATTTAGAGGAAGCCCCAATAGCCATAAAAAAATATTTTAATGAATTGACTGAGCTGGGTCTTGGGGAAAGAGCCATAATAAAAGATAAACCTAATGCTTTCACATTCGATACTCCGACAACAATATACCGGAAATTGAAAAGTAATGCCCTGAATCCTTCGAATATTTACATATATGGAAATAAAGTTGGAATAATAATTTGGGGAAATCCTATTATTGTTATTAAAATTGAAAATGAAAATATGGCCAAGACATATCAGGAATATTTTGAGTATCTCTGGAAAATCGCAACAAAGTGTTAGTCCTTTATGTATATAGTTAATGAGCCTGCAATTATTATCAATACCCCTCCTAAAATTATCAACGGAGTAGGCATTTCATTGAATAATATTATTCCCAAAATGGTTGCAAATACTAGTTCAGACATTGTCAGTATAGAGCCTTTTTGTGCTATTATTGTTCTTAATGCATAATAAATCAAGAGGTAGGCGATTCCACTTAAGATTCCCATTATACACATTATTGGCAAATTAGTTATAATTATATTATCAAAATTGGAAAATAAAAGAAAAACAGGAACAATAATTATGGATCCAATGGCATGTCCAAAAAAAGATAATGCTTCTGGATTAAAATTGTCTTTCAGTTTTCTGGCAAGGATAATATTTATTGAATAGCTTATTGCCGCCAATATCGAAAAAATCATTCCTATCTCAGAGAGTTCATATTCTAAAGTATTTATTGGATTGAATATGCAGGCTATCCCAAGGATTGTAATGGCAATTAAGATTATTGTTATTTTCTGCATTTTTTCTTTTAGCAAAAATGGGGATAATAATATTACAAATACAGGTGCAGTATAAAATAGAAACATGGATACTGATATCGGATTGATTAGTAGCGACCAATATAAGAATAACCAGGTCCCTAGCTGTGATGCGCCAAATATCAGGAGCAGTCTTTTCTTTTGTATTTTTATTTTCTCTTTTTTTATTTTTATATATATGTATGATGTAACCGCTCCAAAAAATAAAACAAAAAAAGTTATCACAAAGATATCTATTCCGTCCAGAAATTTTACTAAGATGCTGGAACATGCAGCTAAAAAAGAATATAGAATTATAGTCAAATATGCTTTCATTAATTATCCTCCAACAATCATTCTTAGCACATCCCTTATCCCGGGGGCAAGACCGATTATTGCAAGAATGAGAATAATATAATTTTTCTCATTTTCGGTTAGTTTTTCCCTATCTATAAAATAAACCGCAAGAAAAGCAATGAGAACTTTTAGAAGATAAAAAGTAAAGTATGTCCCGAAAATATCCCCAACTGCCCTTGAAAAAACATGCTGTTCCCAGTAATAAACCCCTGTAAACTTTCCAAAAAAGTCGATGACAAAAAAGGTCGCGGCACCATCGAGCGCCTGTCCTGCAATAACAAGGGCATAAAAAGGATTTTTAAAATATTTCAATGCCAAAAGAAAAGGAATTGCAGCTAAAATCAATACCGGAATCGAATATAAAAAATACTGCATAAATGGAAGGATTATAAGAAAATTGAATGCAAATAAGAAAAGCCCGATATATTTTAACAAATCGATTCTTTTCATTTTATAAGTTATTATAAAACTTGAAAGAAAGAGAAATGAAACTATAAGATAAATTCCAGGGGAAGCTGTAAAATATCCATAATCATAGAGATGTGAATTTAGTATAAGGGATTGAAGAAATGTTACTGGCATCAAAACGCCGGTATGAATGGAATCAGTAACAACTCTCATCGTTGAGCCGAGAAGGACAAAACTCAATGTTCCGTAAATAAATTCTTTTTCTATTTTTACTTTATATCTTTCAAGAATTTTAAAAATAAGATAAACGCATATTATCGCAATTATCCCATAGGTAAGAGTATTAATTAGATTATACCCTGTATTTGAATTGATTGGGTCTAGAAAATATTTATATATGAATTCATTCATTATATCAGATGTGTATAAATCCAAAAAAAAGTTTATAAACGCAGTAGTGGAGTTTTCAATAGGGCGGCTATTGAGCGAAGCAAAGAAAAACTCCAAAAAACACCCTGAACGGTCAAAACGATATCTCTATCTTGTAAGAAAATTTATCCAGAGATATAAGTTTAAAATCACAGGAGAACAAAAACTGATGTTTTGCAAAAAATGCCTTGTCTGGTGGGCAAATAAAAAAACACTTGCAATAAAAGATGATAAAAAAAGAAAAATAATTGAATATAAGTGTCTTAATTGCGGGTATATAAAAAGAATCCCGTACTATCCAAAAAAATAATAATATTGCTGTTTAAATAAGGATATGAAATTTTACACTCTTGCAAAACCATATATAGGAAAAATGGAAGAATACATCGAGGAAACCTTAACTTGTGAAAAATCATATATGTACCCCCTTCTGCTTGAATATATTAAACGGGGAGGAAAAAGGATAAGGCCTGCGCTTGTTTTTCTAATACTTGGGGCAATGGGAAAGGATCCAAAAAAAGGAATTGAAACCTCTGCAATTATAGAATTGTTCCATAATTTTACCCTTGTCCATGACGATATTGAAGATGATTCAATTATGCGGCGGGGAAAACCAACAATGCATATAAGCGAGGGAATTCCAATTGCAATCAATTCCGGGGATGCGTTGTATACACTTGTGTGGAATATGTTTTTTAGATTAAGTATGCTTCCTGCAAAAAAAGAGGAGATAGGCTTTGTTCTTTCCAAATCATTTAAAGAAGTGGTGGATGGACAGGCAATTGAACTAAACTGGTATCGTGATAAAAAAATAGATATAAGCGAAATGGAATATTTTGAAATGATTGAGGGAAAAACAGGCTCACTTATCAGGGCATCGGCAGTAATTGGAACTATTCTTTCTGAAAAAAAAGAACATGTTGAAAATATAAAAAGATATGGGCTTAAAGTCGGGGTTGCATTTCAAATACAAGATGATGTGTTAAATTTAATAGGCGAAGAGGAAAAATACAAAAAAGAGATAGGGGGGGACATAACCGAGGGAAAGAGAACATTAATGCTTGCTTACGCAATTTCAAAACTTGCAAAAAACGAGCAGGACGAACTAAAGGGAATAATTCTTGAAAATACAAAAGATAAAAAGAAAATATCACGGGCAATTGAACTGTTAAAAAAATCCGGGGCAATTGAATATGCACAGAATACTGCAAAAAAAATGATAGATGATGCAAAAAAAGAAATTGATTTTCTAAAAGATTCAGAATACAAACAGGGTTTAATTGAGCTTGCAGACTTTGTGATAAAAAGATCGCATTAAATTTATAAATACTATTATCTTCTTATACATCTATGAAAAGCTCAAAAATTCTTTTATCGCTTGTAGTTTTTGCTTTATTATTTGGAAATCTTTTTTCCTTTGATGTTAAGGAGCATTTATACTTAAATGAAGATGATGAAAAATTAACTCAGGAAACATTTATTGTAAATGGACAGGAATATACACTCGTAAAATATGACAGTGCCGAGATATTTTTATTATTAGGCGGGAACGCAGTTGAAGACCAGGCCCAGATCAATGATGCAATCGGAGTATATTACAGGCAAAAATACTACCCGGGCAGTACAGAGATTGAAGAACTTTCATTATTAATAGAACAATTCAAAGACAGCCGTGACAGCGATGCATATTCCTCATACGGACTTACAAAAGATCAGGTATGTCTTGCTAATTTATTCATGATAACCCTCAAACAGGGAAAGGTAGTTGATCTTTTTCCATGTTATGACCAGGAATCATGTGAATATACCGAATTAATGTTTTGTTCTGCAATAGGAGATAAACCATTCAGCATGTGCAGGCCCGGAGAACTCATAGAAGATTTTAAATATATTTCATATGCAAGCAGGGGGCTTACAACAATAATGGGAAATATTACTGAAAAATTCAACAATCAGACAAGTGAAAATGAGTTATATGATTCCCTTAAATATATATATGAAAATTCAGATTCAATCAAAAAATATTCACAGGATATTGGAAGCTCATTGTTTAAGACGCCTGTTAATTTTTCTGAAAGATGCAATTACATAACAATGAATCTTCCGCAGTATGGCTGTTTTAGAATCTGCGGAAATCTAGAATTTGATATCAGCGCAGTAAATGAGATAAAAACTATATCCAAAAATTTGATGGACAAAATGGAACCTTTTGCAAAAAGGGCTGAAATAGCAAATAACTTATATACTCAAACTAATGATAGAATTGAGTATAAATTAAATACCGAACTGGCAGAAAGTTATAATAAGGAATTTGAACCGGTATATCTTGAAGGAATAGAACTTGAAAATGAGGCGGCATATACCCTTGAAAATAAAATTTCAGATAAAAAACTTAATGCATCCTATATCGAGCTCAAGACACTTGGAAAAGATATAAATGATTCAATATATCTATTTAATTTTACAAATATCGATGGAAAAATAACCGCATATATTTCATTGATGAATAAAACAAGAACGCAGCTTAATATAACACTCGCATTATATGATGAGCTTGAAATTGAGAAATCTCAGGCTGAAACCTATCTTTTGTACCTTGAACTCAAAGGCCTTGATCAAAAACTTGAAGAACAGGTAGATGAAATAAAAAAGGAAAAGGAGGAATTGGATGAAAACCTGTCAAAAACAACTTCAACAGAAAAAATTACAGAAATAGAACAAGGATACGAGGAAATAATGCTTAAATTAAACCAGACAGTTGAAAACCAGAAAGAGAATATTGTCTTCGATAAATTAAGGGCTTTTGCAAGAAAGGTAAATGCAAATGTTGATAATCTCATTAATGAAATACACCAACCAACATATGAGGAAAAAATGAATTATTCTCAAAATATTCCAATCTATCTTTCAGTGGTTAATTTTGTTTCCATATCCTGCGTAGGGGCATTCATATTCTTAGTTTTGATTTCAAGAATGAATTTTACAAAAATGAGCCAGATTCTTGTATATCTTGCAATAATGTTTATTTTTGTTCTGGGGGCAGGGATATTCTCATACGGTTTCTATTATTATCTTGACCATACAACCAATGTTGCAGACCTTAATGAGTTCACCATTGCAACAAAAATAGCAAATACAACTGCAATAGTTTTGAATTTAAATAATGTAAGCGACGCAGATATGCAAATAATGAAAAACTGTGCAAACGGATTATCCGAAGTATTCAAATTAGAGGAAAATGAAACAGTTGATATTTATGAGATAAATAATGGCTGCTACAAAAACGGGGAAATGATTTTGGGCATTTCTTCCAAAAAATGCATAGAAACTGTGGATGGTCCAATGATTTATTTTGAATATCAGACTACATACAAAAAACCGATTGTTAATTCAATATTTATAGATAAATTAACATTATATGGAAATACAAAGTTTTACCGAGATTGCAATATAGAATCGATATTTAGGGTGATTGAATTTGGAGGCTAAAAAGATAGGAGTTATAATACTTGTTCTCCTTGCATTTGGAGCGGCATTTTATTTTTTTGTTGATCTGTCAAATGAAGAAAAATTGGAAGACGATGAAAAGGAAATAATCGAAGAGACAATGAAGGATAAATTTCAGAAAAATCTCTTATCCTCAAATGAAGTTTATATAGTGATGGATACGCGAAACGCTCCAAACAGCACGATATCTGATGGAATACTCCAGTGCGGGGTTGATTTGGCAGGCAGTCAGGGGCTTTTTGAAAAAAATATTACAATACTTGGTCTTAATGCTGAAGAATGTTTTGGCATCAAAAATGAAAGCGTTTCAATTGATGAATGCCTTTTGCTAATTGATGGAAAAATGCAGATATATATCACTTCGGAAAATAGAACGGAATACTTTGAAAAAAGACTGGTGGTATCAATTAATGAGCAGTATGCATACAAAGCATGCGATATAAATTTCAAGGAAAATTAGCTTTTTTATTTATATCTTAAAAATGCCCCTATTCCCCCAAATCCTGAAAAAAACTGGTTTCCTTCTGCGCTTCCATTAGAGATAACATCAACCTTGATATTATGGGTTCTTGCAAGCTCTATAAAATAATCGGTCAGTGGATCATCTTCTTCTATCTGCATTAAAGTATTGCATTTCGGGCAGTTTTTCAAGGGAAGTTGGGCTTCAGGACCAATTATATCAAATTCCTCATTAGAGCAGGATGAGCATTTATATCCAATTCTCCTAAAAGTAAGGCCTTCGGAAACTAAAACATGGTCTGCTTTTTTAATTAAAATTGCATCCTGCACTTCATTTATTCCATAAGTTGCAAGACCGCCCTGCACTACTTCTTTAATGAAACGCTCGACCAAAATCTTTTCCTTTATAATTGCCTGCTCGGAGATTATTTCAGAGCTTTTTGCAAGAACCTCACGAATTCCATATTCTTCAGTATACCCCGTATCAACTACTCCTAAAACATTCAATTGATAATTAAAGGTTTTTGCTTTCATAAAATAGTCTTTTGTCGGACCAGGGCCTCCGACAATTACTCCTTTGATTCCTTTTCCAACAAACGCAGAATCCATTGCCTCTCCGACACGGATATAATATTTGTCTATGCTTTCCTCCCTTAATCTTTCAAATCTTCTAGAAGACTGCCCTCCTTTTCTTATTTTTGAATGGGCAGTGGAGTTTAATTTTTTAATTATTGTAATTTCCGTTCCTTTCAAAAAAGCTATTGTTGCCTCTTTCCCATCTAAAACTACAATCCCGTAAGAATCCTGATTCTCAATCATTTCTATTAAAGGCTCTAGAAAGAATTTGCTATCGCATCGATAGATATTCATTTTCAATGGAAAAATGGGCTCGATGGAAAATAATTGGACATCTATTTTTGAAGGATTTTCTGAAACATTCCCACAAAACATGCATATTCCGTTAGGAGGTGTTTTATTATACATTTTAAGGTTATTTATCAATTTTTCAAGTGCTGATGAAACATTAAGCTTTGTGCTTTTGGATTTTATATTGCTTGCCTGGCCAAGCTCATCTCTTAATTTTCCTGAAATTTCATGTATCGGATAATCCTTTGGGATATACACTGAAATAAGCTGAGTTCCACTGCCCCTGTATTTTGAAAGCATCTTTATCTTTTTCCTAAATTCATACACCCGATCAGAATCATCCATTAAAAAAACCTAATCTAAAACTTTCACTTTCCCTGTTTCAAGGAAATATTCCATTCTTATTATTTTTATCTTATGTTCTTTGAGATGTTTGGAGATTACCTCGCTTTTTTCAAGAATTTCTTTTTCAACACAGCAAAGATTTTCCTGAATGCTCTCCTCAATCGTTCCTTTTACTGCAGGAGTTATTTTTTCAACCAGAGTATCAATAAAATTGCCCTCTTTTTTTCCTTTGCAGGAGCAGGCCGCAGTAACTGCCCCGCATTTTGTATGCCCGAGAAGAACTAAAATCGGAGTTTTCAAATGCTCAATTCCATATTCAATGCTTCCAAGTGCGATCGGATCGCAGATATTTCCTGCAGTTCTTATTATAAATAAATCTCCGATTCCCTGATCAAAGATGTATTCAGGGACAACCCGTGAATCAGAGCATGAAAGTATTGTTGCAAACGGCTTTTGCCCTGCCAGGGTTTCTTCCCTTCTTTTATTCAAATCCTTTTTTGAGAAATTTCCAGATACAAACCTTTTGTTTCCTTCCAATAAATTTTCTAATTCATTCATATTTTCACCTAATTAAAAAGGGGCATACATTAACTATATAAGTATATTTTTAAATAATTGCCCTTAACTATTAAATAATTCCGGATTTGGAGATTAAAATGTGCGGCATAATAGGAATACTAAAAACTGAAAGTTCAAAAAATACCCTAAATCAGATGATAACCTCACTAAAAAAAATGGATTACAGGGGTTATGACAGCTGGGGCTATGCAACAATAAATGGAAAAATAAAAATAACCAAGAGAGTTGGAAGAATATCTCCAGGAGTTTTGGAAGAAGACACATTTATTGGAATCGGGCATACTAGATGGGCAACCCATGGGGCAGTAACTGATGAAAATGCGCACCCGCATACTGACTGCAAAAAGGAAATCGCAATTGCCCACAATGGAATAATAGAAAATTACCTTCAATTAAAAGAGTGGCTCCAAAAAAGGGGCCATAAATTTTTATCTGACACTGATACAGAAGTTATTGCACATCTTTTTGAAGAAGAATCAGGAAATTTATTTGAACGGGCAAAAAAAATATCAATGAAAATAGAGGGTTCTTTTGCAATTGTGGCAATGGATTCAAAAAATCCGAATGAAATGGTTGCAATAAAAAATGAGAGTCCTCTTTTGATTGGGACTTCAAATGACTCCCTAATTGTTGCAAGCGACCCTTTGGCATTTATAGACCATACAAAAGAGATGTATGTTCTTTTGGACGGGGAAATTGCATATCTTAAAAGAAATGAAAAATTAGAAATAGAATTTTATAATTACAAGGAAAACAAAAAAATAAGCAAAAAAACTGAAAAAATCCACTGGGACCACAAAGAATCCGAACTTATGGGGCACCCCCATTTTATGCTCAAGGAAATTTTAGAGCAGCCAAATTCTCTAAGAAACGGAATGAATGAAAAACAGGCAGAAAAAATATCAGAATTTATAAAAGATAAAAAAGTAGTTGCAGTTGCATGTGGAACTGCAAGGCATGCATCAGTTATCGGAAAGCACATTTTATACAGGATTGCAAAATTTAATATTGAGGTTATGATGGCGCATGAATATAGTTATTTTATAGAAGATGCTCCAAAAGATGCAGTAATTTTGGCAGTCTCGCAAAGTGGAGAAACTGCTGATGTGCTGGAGGTTGTACGAAAAGCCAAAAAAAGAGGGATACCTGTAATTTCGATAGTAAATATTCCAACCAGCACGCTTGCGCGTGAAAGTAAATTAGTTTACCCGATAAATTGCGGGCCAGAAATTGCCGTTGCATCAACAAAAGCATTTTCAGGGCAAATTCTTGCATTTTATCTTATCGCATACGCAATGGCCGGAGAATTGAAAACTGCAAGAGAAAAAATTCTGCGATTAATCAGTTTGATTGAAAAGAAAATGGAATATAATGTTTCAAAAACAAAGGAAATTGCCCACAAAATTTATTCGAAAAATCATGTTTATGTTCTTGGAAAGGGAGTAAATTATGCAATTGCGCTTGAAGGGGCATTGAAAATAAAAGAGATTAGTTATATCCACGCAGAAGGAATGCCTTCCGGAGAGCTTAAACACGGAACCTTGGCGCTAATTGAAAATGGCACTCCGGTTATTTTACTTTCCCCTACAGATTATACTTATAATGACTGCATTTCAAATGGTCTTGAAACAAAAGCAAGGGGTGCCTATCTTATAGGGATATCTGATAAAGACCATCCTTCATTTGATGACTGGATTGATATTGGTCAGGCTGAAGACAGATTATTCTATCCTCTTTTAGAGATAATACCACTGCAATTACTTGCGTATTACACTGCCGTTATACTTGGGCGAGATGTTGACAAGCCGAGAAATTTGGCAAAATCAGTAACAGTCAAATAAGTTTATTCACTTTCATATTTTTTCTTTCTGAAAAATTTAAGCCAGATTGCCACAAGAACTATCAAAAATATTGATCCTGCTATGATAAATAAGGTCCAGTCCTTTTCAACAAATATTTCTATTTTTTTAGTCCCATACCCGATCTTGCTTAAAGAAAGTTCAATTTTCCCTTCAGTTGCAGCATCTATTTTTATGAATTCACTTCCAGAATAGGTTTTTCCATTCAAAATATAATTGAAATTTTTAACCCTGTCTCCTGTTTCTGCATCATAAACATAAATTATCGCAGAGGCGCCTTCTTTTATGGAATAGGGATATTCAAGCTTAAATTCGGGTTTTACAGAATCAGGAGTTCTTAAAAGATATAATTTGGTCGTGGAATCACTTTCACCATAAGCGTCAGTGACACTGCATTCTATTTCAACTGCCCCAAATGAATAAAAAGATGGGTCAAAAATATATTCAAATGAATTATTCACTGAATTTATATTAATCCACGGGCCAGAATTGATTCTGATTTTTGCAACTGGATTTTCATATTCTGAAAATACCTTTCCTTTTAATTCAACTTCCTTATAGCCTATTTTAGTTCGCTCTGAAGGCTCTGTAAAAATACAGCTTCTCTGGCTTGAGATAGAATAAAGATAATCTTTTGCAACAACAAAAATATGATTTTGGTGATATATTATTTCATTTATGGGTTTTACAACAGGATATCCCCAAACAAGTTCTCCTGTATTTCGGTCAAACCCATATAGATATGAATCAGAACTTCCAACAAGAACAATATTCTGTTTTCCAATTTCAACTATTTGCGGGGTCGAAAATATTGCACCATTGGTTTTTGATTTCCATCTTAACTGACCTGTTGAAGAATCAATTGCATATAAATATCCATCATTACTTCCGATATAAACAGTGCTTCCGTATATTTCTGCTGTTGATGTTATTGCGCCTTCAGTGCCCTGCATCCATAATTTTTCTTCAGATTGGATATTCACAGAATAAATAAAATGGTTCATAGAACCTATATAAATAGAGCCTGCATATGTTTTTGGATCAGATTTCCAGAATGGACCAAGTTTTACATCCCATAAAAGCTTTCCATCAGAATTTATGAAAATAATTTTTTCATCTTTTCCTGCAATTATATTCCCAAAATAAATATCCGGGGCAGTATAAATCCCGGATTCGTTATAGATTGATTTTATTTCTTTACCATTAAATGAAAAGATGCCATTCTTAGTTGAAATAAAAATATTTTCGTCATTTCTTTTTGCTCCAAAAACATAAGCCCCAAGATCAAACGAGTTTTGGATTTTTCCATCATCCCGAAGAGTATATATGGTCCCATTTTCAAGAATTGCAAATATTTTGTTTTCAATTATTTCTATGTGTGCAACCGGCCCCCCTAAATTTTCTCTCCAGTTTTGCCTTCCGGTTTCAACATTGAGTGAATAAATGCTTCCTCCGTACGTTCCAAAAATTATTGAATTCACAAATATCTTAGGGGTTGTTTCAATCTGGGAATCTACGAGAGTTTCCCAGCTATAAACTGAAAAAACAGAAATTAAAAGGAAAAAAAGCAAGAATTTTCCAGCCTTCATGTTTCACCAAGCAGGGAATCATGTTTTCCCTGATTAATTTCTTTTATTATTTCTCTTGCATTTTTTCCATTAACAGTTAGCCCTGTACTGTGGCAGCTTCCAACGACTTCTTTTGCGATATCTTTTATGGATTTTCCAAGGGATGTCCCTCTCTTTTTTCTTGCTATGTCTGCAATTTTTTCCATTTGGATATTTCCTGCAATTTGTCCTTTTTCCTTGCTTCCTTTTTCAACTCCTGCCCCTTTTTTTACAAGCTCGGAAGTTGCTGGAGAACCAATTTCAATCTTAAAGGATTTCGAAGAAGTATCTGCAATGACAGTTACTGGAATTTTCATTCCTGAAAATGCCTTTGTTTCCTCATTTATTTTTGCAACAACCTGCCCTGCATTTATTCCTATTGGGCCAAGTGCAGGACCAAGCGGAGGTCCTGATGTTGCCTTTCCACCTTCAACTATTAAATTAATCTTTTTTTCCATAAAAATCACCCTAATGCCCGATCAACACTTTCTATTTCAACCTGTCTTACCCCTGCAATAGAATTTATTTTCTGCTCGCTTGCCTCGAGCCCTTCATCTTCTCTTGCAAGAAAAGAAACCTGTATAAGTTTTATTCCAAATCCGATTTCAATTATTTTAATTTCTCCAACTCTTAAGATATTCCTGATTTCTTTTTCTATAGAAGGAATGCTTTCAGATTCTTCTGGATAAATTTTTGCCCTAACAATTACATCTGCCATTATACTCACGGTCCTTCAAATCCACATTGACAGGAGTATTCATTTTTATTTTCTCTGCACACATTGCACCTTACAATTTTGTTGTCGCATCCTGCGCACGGGAATTCCGTATAATCTACAACCCTTCTTCCACAACTATTGCATCTTTTCATTAATTCATCCTCCCTATACCCTCTATTGAAGTATTAAGTACTATTTTAGTTTAATCACTAACATATTTAAATATTTAAGTTTATATTATTACTTTATAAATTATTCAGTTAAATCTATAAAACTAATGGGCTCGTAGCTCAGCTTGGCTAGAGCGGCGGACTTTTAATCCGTAGGTCAGGAGTTCAATCATATCTTTTGACATAAGTTTTTCTTATGGATAAGATTAGAATATATCCCCTCGAGCCCGTTTATTGTTTTCAGTGTAGTGTTTTGAGTTTAGGGTTCTGCATTTTGTGATAGTGGAGTATTAATAATTCTCCAGGTATCTTTTTACTTCCCAATCCGAAACATCAAGCCTATATTCGTCCCATTCCTTGGTTTTAGCGATTAAATATCTTTCATATGTATATTTTCCAAGCGCCTCTTGTACAAGAGAATCTTTTTTTAATTCTTCCAGAGAATCATGCAAGGATGGAGGCAGCTGGGAGATATTTAATTCCTGCAATTTTTTGTCATCAAAATCATACAAGTTTTCTTCTATTGAGTTTGGGGGATCGATTTTATTTTTCATTCCGTCAAGACCAGTCTTTAGCATAACTGCAAATGCAAGATAGATATTACAGCTTGGATCCGGGCTTCTAAGTTCTATTCTTGCGGATTTTGATTTTCCTTTTGAGATTCTTGGGATTCTTATCAGCGCTGAGCGGTTTGTTGTTGCCCAGCTTATATATACTGGAGCTTCATAACCTGATGTAAGTCTTTTATATGAATTGACAGTCGGAGAGATAACTGCACTCATTGCCTTTATGTGTTTTAACTGGCCTGCGACAAAGTGTTTGGCCATTCTTGAAAGATTGTATTTATCATTTTCATCATAAAAAATATTTTCCTCTCCTTTAAACAAGCTCTGGTGGATATGCATTCCGCTTCCATTTATTCCTGCAATCGGCTTTGGCATAAATGTTGCAACAAGCCCGTGTTTTTCTGCAATGGCCTTGAATACAAATTTCAAGGTTAGTGCATTGTCTGCGGTTTTTAGTGCAGGGCCGTATTTAAAATCTATTTCATGCTGGCCTACTGCAACCTCATGATGGGATGCCTCAACATTTATTCCGAATTTTGAAAGGGCAACAATCATCTCCCTTCTTATTTCATATGCCTTGTCCATTGAAAGGTCAAAATAACCTCCGGAATCATGGGGCAGTGTTTTCATTCCATTTTCTTTTTTGAATAAAAAGAATTCCAGTTCTGGTCCAGTGTTATATTCATAGCCAAGTTCTTTTGCTTCATTTAATGCTTTTTTTAGTATATATCTTGGATCTCCTTCAAAAGGGGTTCCGTCCGGCCTGTAAATATCGCATATCAGCCTTGCAGTATTTCCATCAGGGCTTGAAAGCCAAGGAATAACTGCATAAGTATCAGAATCGGGCTTTAGAAACATATCACTCTCATGTATCCTTGCAAACCCCTGTATTGAAGAACCATCAAACCATGTTCCATAGTCAAATGAATTTTCAAGGTGCTCTATTCCTATTGTCACATTTTTTACTATCCCAAGTATATCTGTGAACTGCAAGTTCACAAATTTTACATTATCCTTTTCTATCTGTTTTAATATTTTTTCCTTGCCTTCCATAAAACCACTCCCAAAAAAAGTTAAATAGCTAAATCTTTTCAGGTTTAAATACTTTTTGCATAAATTTCAGACAAATGTTTATAAATATTATTTTTTAATTAACATTTGTATGCTATGAAGGTGTTAATATGAATAAAAACAAAACAAATGATGGGTTTAATGAAAATTTACTTTCAGAATTAAAGAAAAACAGCAGGATGTCGTATAGAAAAATTGCAAAAAAGACAGGAGTAAGCACCACAACAATAATTGAAAGAATGAAAAAACTAGAGCAGGAAGGGATAATAAAAAAATATACTATTTCGGTTAATTATGAAAAATTGGGATATGATTTTATGGCAGTAATTCAAATTTCCATTGCACAGGGACATCTAATTGAAGTTCAGAAAAAAATAAGCCTGCTTTCTGGGATTATAGGGGTGTATGATGTTACAGGAAAATATGACTCAATTGTAATTGCCATGGCAAAAAACAGAACTGAATTCAATAATCTAATAAAAAAGATTTCATCCACTCAAAATGTTGAGAGGACTAATACGAGCATTGTCCTTAATGTGATAAAAAATCCAATGGACTTTTAATCTTTTAAGTATTCACGCAGCATTTGCATCTGCACCATTCCCGGTATGGTCTTTGGCATAAAACTGGAATTATCAAGGTGCATTAGAACTCCCCTGGCATTTTTTGGTGGTAGAACTCTTTTACTGTTTGGGGCCATCATAAAATTGGCACCGGCAGTATCAAAAGATTTGTCAAGATTGGCAAATATTTCTTCATGGCCCTTAAACTCAACAAACGGAATTTTATCCTCCCCATGCACAAGATATTCTGAAAAATAATAAGTTTCAAAGGCTCCATATGTAATGGCTAATATGTCGAGTAATGATACTTTTTCTGGAAGCGGAATTAAATATTCGGTGTGTGTGCCATTTTCAAAACAGGTGATGGTCGAAAGATTTCTCACTATCTCTTGTTCTTCTCCATTCTTCTTTGACAATATTTCCTTGAGAATCATGAGATATTTAATATCTCGCATCCCCAAAACAAATCCTTTATATTTCAAGTGCCCGAATATGTCTCCGTTTTGCTTTTCAAAAGCAGTTTCCTTTGTTTCAATTTGGAATTCTATCGGAAAGTTTGAATATTCTTTTGGGGATTTAAAAACAAGGTATCTCCATGCGCATTCCTTTTCGAATGCGGTTTTTGTTCTAACTTCATCGCTCATAAGTTCAAATCCTAATCTTAAAAGAATTCTTTTAAGTCGGATTGCTGTTGAGTCAAAATTATCCTGAGATTCTAATTCAATTTCTGCTGCAATAATATCAAAGACATGCTCTTTTATTATATCTTTTCTATGCTGGAAAAAAAATGACAATACCTCCTGTTCGCTTAAGCATTCTGGATTTTTTTTCAAATTTTCAGCAGTTTTTAAAATTAATTTATTTGCAAGGCTCCCCACTGTTTTTTTCCTTGATTTTGAAGAGCAAACAACATCTCCAAGATACTTTAATTCTGGTAGAATTTTATCAGTTACCAAAGATAGCAATGACTCGAGCGCACATGAATTTTTTTTTAAATACTCATTAACTCTTGGAAATAGGTTTGGAAACTTATCGCTTAGTCTAAAATCTTCAAGTTCATGCTTCAATTCTCCTTTTGATCCAGAAAGAATATAAGCAAAATGAGTATATAGATCTCTAGTAGCAGAAGATATTCTTTCAAGACCTTTTTTAGCATCAATTTCTGGCTCAATCTGTTTAAAAATGGCATTTTTCTTGGAGCTTTCAACTATTCTGGAAGTATTTGCAATATCAAAAGATCTCACTACTCCAATAAGTTCCGGCTTTCTTTTTAGGATATCCCTCCAACTTGCAGTTTGAGTTTTAGAATTTATTTCTAAATCAGCAGCTCTTATTTTTTCATAATCCATAAAATCAAAAGGATTCAGCAAATTTGCAATAGGACCAAGTCTTGTTTGCGCTCTTGTATAAGTAGAATGGTGGCATAATGCAAAGAGCGCCAGTTCAAAATCCCCCATCGCATCATAAACCTTGTAAAAAAGATCTACTGCGTGTGTTTTAATTATTTTTGGAGTTGATGACCCGTATAATTCTTCTGCCAAAACTATCGGATTGAGTTTATTTGGATTAAACTTAATTTGTAAACTAGGAGTATGCGCAGAATGGGAAAGACTTGTTTTTACTTTTTGAGTCATATATAGTATTGTTAATAATTATGTTTTTAAATGTATCCTTGCAGATTTTAAGCCTTCTATGCCTTTTGAACCTGTAAGAAAACAGCAAATTTTGATTTGAAGTATCCATTCCTCTAGGAGCCTTGGAAGTTTCCCGGAATTTAAGGTTTTTATAAAAGGATATGCAGCTCCGGATAGTTCTGCGCCAAGAGCAATTGATTTTGCGCAATCTATTCCGCTTCTTATTCCTCCGCTTGCAATTAATGGAAGAATTCCTTTGCATTCTAAAATAGATTCAACTGTTGGAATCCCCCATTCTTCAAAACCGGAAATTGAATTTCCCCTTAAGTATTCAACCCTGCTCCATGAGCTTCCTCCGGATCCTGCAACATCTATATAATGGACTCCTGCCTCTTTCAATTTTATTGCAACCCTTCTGTCAATTCCTGCTCCGGTCTCTTTTACAATTATTGGAACACTAAAAGAATTGCATAATTCTTCTATCTTTTTTAATATTCCTGAAAAATCCCTGTCTCCTTCCGGCTGGATTATTTCCTGAAGGGAATTTAAATGGATCGCTATTGCATCGGCACCAACTTTTGAAATCATCCACTCCAAATCCTTTTGTGTGTGTTTTTTTAGCTGGAATGCACCAATATTTCCAATAATCGGAATGCTTGGAGCAACATCGCGGACAAAATAACTTTCATCATTTCTGTTTTCAAGCATTGCCCTCTGCGAGCCAAGGCCGAATGGAATATTAAACTGCTGTGCGATTCTTGCCAGATACTTATTTATTTTCAATGCCTCCTTAAATCCTCCGGTCATTGCCTCTATCACTATCGGATAATTTATCTTTTTTCCAAGAAAATTTGATGAAAGAGTTATTTTTTCAAAATCAACTTCAGGAAGCGCATTGTGTATGAATTCAACTTTTTCAAATCCTGCTGATTTGGAATACTGTATGTTATGGGATAATACACTTTCTAGGTGCTCTTGTTTTCGTTGTTCTATTTTTTTCATAAAATTCTACCTTGCAAGGGGATATCTTTCCATGTACATGTGAATATTGAGTATTATAAGAAATGGAAGAATGAAAAGACAGTTAACCAGCATTGTAAGGTATCCTCCGAAAACCGGCCCGAATAAGAAAAATAAAATCAGCTCAGTTACTGAAATTGCCAAAAGCCCGAAAATTATCCACAATAACACAAGCACCGGCTTTTTGATTACCAGTTTTATTGAGGTAAACAGGGAATAGAAAGTATCCTTTTCATCAATAACCACTGCAGGGGGAACAAAAAAGAACATCACAGACACGATTCCCATTAACACCGGATAAAGCAAATTTTGAAATTCAAGACCGTATGTAAACAACTGTAAAAATAAAGTAATTACTTTTAATAATATCAAAAGAATGAAAATTTTTATTGTGTATTTTGCAATGGATTTTATACTTTCTGTTTTAGTTTTAACCCTTGTTCTTTTTTCTTTGATCAATAGATTTAAATTAGTCAGCGTGTATGAGACAATTAAGATTGAAAGAAGATAACTTATAACGGTTACTGCTATTGAAAATAAATCCATCTCAGGAAGGCTTCCTGTTCTTATTAAAACGCTTCCTGCTGCAAGATAAGACGGGGCCGGAACAAGCCAGCTTACAAGAAATGCAATAAAAAGAGGGATTGAGAATAAAATAATTATTGGAAATTTATTCCTGTAAAAATTCCACGCATGAGAAAATACCCTTTTCATAAATAAACTATGATATAATTGTTTTTAAACATTTCTTTAGATTTTTTTTAGAGTTGAATTTAATTTTCTTATGGCCTTTAGAAGATTATAGAAATTTTTTATCTCAATATCTGCCTCTGACTTTTCATTTGAATATTTTCCGGTTAATAGCCTTATCGTTTTCATGCCCGCCTGTTTTGCATATTTTATATCTGTGTCGGGTTTATCCCCAATCATCAGGCATTCTTCCGGATTTGCTTTTATTAATTTTATTATCATTTGGTAGAATTTTCTGCTTTTTTTTATTTTTAAATCTTCTGAAATAAAAACATCATCAAAAAATAATGCAATTTTCAATCTTATCAATTTGTCCCATTGCTTTACTCCTGAGCCTTCGCTTGCGATATAGATTCTGTATCTGTCCCTTATTTTTAATAATGTTCTTGGAACCGCAGGATATGGAAAAATTGCGTTTTTGGTTGAATGATATGCCGCCACTGCTGAGGCAATATATTTTGATTTTGGTCCTTTTATTTTCAGTTTGTTTATTAAAATATTGAAATGGTTTGGGTGGTTTGAGCCTTTTTCTTTTATTATTTCAAGGAGCATTGTATATAGTTTTTTTGGATTTTTATTTAATCCGATTTCAATCATTGCATTGATTGCATTCTTTCTTGCCCTTTCTGCAAACTCTGTTGTGGGAAAGAGGGTGTCGTCAATATCAAAGAGTATATATTTTATTTCCATTTTATTCTTATTATAAAGAGGATAAATAGGTTTTTAAACTTAATATCGAATTATATTATCTTATCCCGCTGTAGCTCAACGGTAGAGCGATCGGCTGTAGCTTGTTTTTCAACATTTTAGTTGAAAATATCACTTGCAGTCCTTCTGCAAAGTCGAAACCGATAGGTTGCTAGTTCGAACACCACCCTTTTGACCTGAGTTGTTTAAAAGGCATGTCGCAAAAGTTTTCTTTCCAAACACGAAACACTGAACTGAAAACTGCAATTCTGGCCAGCGGGATATTTTTATAATCTGATTGTTTTGGGTTTGGAGTTTTGGGTTTTGGGGACTATAAGCTTTAAAAACACTAAGCACAAAAATAGATATTTACCTTGTTTGTCAGGTAAACTACATTAAATTACGCTCCGATAGTGTAGTGGTTAGCATTAGAGTATAAGTTAAAGTTCTTTAAAACTTGTATTCTGCGAATCGGCCTGTCAAGCCGGCGACCCGGGTTCGAGCCCCGGTCGGGGCGTATTATATTACTGAATAACTAGATTAGTTCTACGATAGTTTTTTTGAAATTAAATTTATTCCAGTTTTCAATATTATCTTTATTTTTATTTATGTATAATGAGTATGATTCATCTCTTTTTAATATTATTACTGCATTTAAGATTTTTCTTGCATCGAATTTTATACTTTTTTTATGTTTTTTTGGATTAGTATTATCACAAAAACAATCTCCATCTAAAAACCATTCTATATAATATTTATTTATTCCAGAGTAACGTGAATCTATAAACAAAACATTTATTTCAGAATATTTAAATTTTTTCAGTTTTCCGTTAATACTAGTTCCCAAGGTGTCATAAGGACATGCACTACCAGATTCAAAATTTAAACTTTGATCTCTACAATACACTTCTACATAAATTTTTTCCCCATTTTTTTCTACTAAAAAATCAATAGATGATTCTTTATTGGATTTAAATTCGTAATCCAATATATTAATTTCATTGATTTTTGCAAAATTTATAAATTCTAATTCACTCAAAGCAGAAAAAAAGCCAAGATTAGGGATATAATTTCTTATTTTTATTTGCACATTTGACTCTAAATTATTTATTAATCCAATCAGAAAATTATATCTCTCTAGGTGTTTTACACAATAGATGTTTCCTTTTTCAGCAAGATCTTGAATTTCATTTAGAGTTGTTGGATCTTTCATATTTCACCTTTCAACTATATAATATATCTTAGGATTTTCATCTTGCATTATAAAACAGAATCGTATATTAGGAATATTTGACATCATAGTTTGTTTAAAATCAAGGTGATCATAAGAGTCCTGATATTCAGTACTGCCTCCAGAGTAATGCGTATATCTTGAATCAGTGTCCATCCAACCAGAGCTAAAACTTCCTTTATGATCTGTTTTCGCAGTTATTTTAGCAAATATAAATTCAGTTGTTTCACTATATTCTTGACCTACTGGAGTAATATAAACATTCTCTAATTTAAAATATTTATCTTCACAATACCCAGAGCTGCAATCAACGACTCTATAGCATTGCTGATCCATGCACCTTTGGTCAGTTCCACAATCTGTATCTTTAGCACATTTACTATACCAGACACAATTATACTCTTCGCATTTAGCAATAGAACCACAATCAGAATCATCTCTGCATCTCTTACAAATATTATCCTCACAAAATTGACCCGTTCCATCACATGGTGGATTATTGTAATCACAACCCCGCTTTTTAATGCATAAATTATTTATGCAATCTTCATTTTCTCCACAAATGGGATTATTATATTTGCACCCAGTTAATTCTTTACACGTATTATAAATGCATTCATAACCCAGATCACAAGAAGGATTTCCATAATTGCAACCTTCTTTGAGAACGCATACATTATCAATGCAATCGTAATTTCCACCACACGAAGGATTGTTATGAACACAACCAACTGATTCTTCCGGTTCTTGATTTTCGTTTTCAGTATCGGAAATACATTCACTTATATCCCCAACAATCTTCCCATCAGAACACTCATAAGTTTTTATTGTTTCTGCTGGTTTTTGAGTGCAACCGAATAGTAAGATACTCAAAAAAATAATAACACAAATTGTATAATTTCGAAACAATAAATCACCAATTATTTTAATGTATTACACATATTTTCTGTAACAATTTTAACATTTAATATAGTAGTAGAAACAGAACCCAAATCGGTTTCTTTTTTTTCTATTAATTCCATATTATTTTTTCTTAGATTGAGATTATTTACTACTATATTACATCTTTCGTAATTCAGCATATCTTTATCAAGAAGGTCTATAATATAAAATACATCAGCGAGATCTAAATAAAATAATGATAATTCATTTAGATAATCTAATCTATTAGAACAACTTGACTCAAAGTAAGTTTTTTTATTTTGACTAATAATACTAGATGAAGATATTTCTTCGCAGAGTTGATTAAAAGAATCCCTAGACTTGAGTATATCTCTAGAGATGTCTTCATAAATAATTTTAGCTTGAATATAATCTCCATTATTTGCATAAACTTTGGCATTATTATCCTTTGTTTGTAAATTAACAGATACTAAATTATAATCTTGTAGTATTTTCATGCCATAACAATTAAATGATATTGAGTCTTGGATATTTTTTGCAAAACTTGGATTGGCACCTTCTATTTCTTTGCATTTAGCTAAATTATCAATAGCAATATCTTCAAGATCTTTGCATTGCGATAAAGTAAACTGAGAAAAAATAAGAGTTGAATCTTTATTAAGGCGTTCTTTAAAATAAATATAGTTCTCATAGCTATTTAAAATTTTTATAACACACATATCATAACGTTCATTTATAGAAGCATCACCTAGATCTTTTATTTCATCAATTTTTGATTTAATAACTGGGATAGTTGATTTAGCCTTGTCAAAATCCTGATTATTAAATGCAGTGTCTAACTCTTCAACTTTTGAATTTAATTCATTTTCAAGAGATTCTAATTCAGATTCTTTCTCGTCATCTTTAAATTTAATATCTGATGAGCATCCACTCATATCTTCAACTATTTCTCCATTAGGGCATTCATACGTTTTTATTGCTTCTGTAGGTTTTTGAGTACAACCAAATAATAAAATAACTCCAAACAAGACGATAAAAAAAGCTTTATTCATAAATAACTATTCAGAGACAATATTTTTAAATAGTTATGTTCTAACCTATGCTATATCATAAGGAGGTATCACATGCCAAAAAACAACACACGAGAGGAAATATTGAAATATCTAGAAAAATGCGATTGGCCATCTACTACTGAAGATATCGCCGCAGGAGTAAATGTTTCTTGGAATACAGCTCAGGTTTGGCTATTGAAATTAGTTAATGAGGGTTTGGTTAAATTTAAAAGAGTTGGAAGGCAGAACCAGTTTTGGTTAAAAAGAAGTTATGATAAGGAGATGAAATGGTAACAAATTATGAAGATGAAGAAACACAATACTTTTATTGTGATGAATCTGGTTTTTCTAAAAATGAAATGTACGGACCTAAAGAAGAAAATCTTGTAATTTGTTACATTACAGCAAGACCCAATATAATAACTAATTTTTTTGAAGAGATAAAACAATATAAGGCTGGAAGTTTTGAAGGTGCAGAATTAATAAATAAAATGGAATCAGATGCTATAATAAGGAACCAAATCAAACAGATTTTAGAAAATTATAAAGATAAAATCAAAATATCATGTGATATTTTTAAATATGCCGAACTAAAACAGAAAATAAAAAATAAAAAGCGACTCTCTTTTCATGATCACCCAATCGAGAATGGTAAAATGGGATTTTTAGTTAGAGCGTATTGTCATATTTTTTGGTCTATTATAGAACAGAATTTTAAAAATAAAAATGATAAAATAGAATTATTTTTAGACCAAGTTGATCCAAGAGTAAAGCAATCCTTAGAATATCATACTAAAAATCAAATCGGAGCAAGAGTCTCTATCAAAATGAGAGGTGAAGAAAATCTTCCAAATTATGGAGAAAATGGAGTTTTTTCAGCAGATTTTTTTGCTGCTCTAATGAGAAAAAACATAGAGGAAAATTGTTTTAATGATATCATTAGCATATTACAAATAATTGTGTATAAACAAAATATTTTTTTAGATAAAGATAATAATTACATACAAAATATAGAAAATCTATCTACAGGTATTATCACTTCCAGCTCGATTACAGCTTATAATTCATTCACTAATCCAAAAAATAATCGCTTTTAGGTATCGTTGCATTTTCGTCCCTTAATTCTTCAAGCATTTTATAACTTCTCTCTCTTTCATCCAATTATATATTCTTTCACAAGCAACATCTATAATAATTTTACCAAGTAATGCTATCGGTAATACAAAAACAAAAAATGTAATTATCGAAAGAAATATATAATTCACATCTGTAGTTCGATTAAAATTTAGAGTTATTGAAGCATACCATAATATAACCAAAATACCCAATACAGCTTTTGATATATTTGTTACGATCCATTTGTTGTATCCTTTGGATAGCATATCTCTTAGTTCTAAAATTCTTTCTTGTTTTTCAATTAATCCTAATTCGCAAGATATATCTATAGCCAAACTCTGATTACATAAACAAGCAGAGATAATTTTTCTATCTTTTTTATATTTATTTAAGATTTTTTTTAATTGTTTTTTATCAAATGAGTTTGGATTTTTTTGGATAATCTCTAATAAACTTGAAGTTGAAATGTTGGAATTAATCAATCTATCAATTATATTTTTTGAAAATCCATAGCTTTGTTTTGCAAGTATTTCTTTTATTTTTTGAGTGAATAATTTTTTTTCTTCTGCTTCTTTAATTATTTTCTCTATTTCCGAATTTGTAAAATTATAATCTTCTAAAAAAACAGCAATATTCTCTTCATCAAAACCGATTTTTTTAATATCATCAAGGGTTTTATAACCCCTAAAAGATTTATTAATTTTTGGCCAATTTTGAATAAAAATCTCTAATAACAATGCAACCGCAATAATACCGATAATCCAAAAAAAAGAATCACTAAATATTGGTTCTCTAAAATAATAAACCAAAACTAAAAAAATTAAATACCCCATAGTTTTCCAAGCAACTGAGGTTATTATGAATTTATCTCCGATTATAGATGTTAATAAATCTTGTATCGCACCTGGAAATTCATAAAATGCAGCAATAGGTGTTTTTCTTTCATTTTTATCAGGAGATATATTACCTAAGTCAACCATATACCTATAACATCAAAACATAGCTATTTAATCCTATTCCATTATAAGTAATTTTATATATTTGGAAGTATTATCGGCGTAAAATATCAGAAATTCTCTCTCAGTCGGGGCGTAATATTTCTAAATAACCTAAAGCATTTAGGCAACAGAATCTACTGCTCCTGATCTTATCTTAGCTGCCTTATCCAGCAGAACCTTAAGCACATCCATCTTGCTACAAGAGATAATATAAATTGAATCAGAGTTTTCTCTCGTCCAGTACCATCTTCTAGAATTAGAAATAATTTTAGTCATTAATCCTTTTGCTTCCTGAAGTAAAATAAGGGCAATTTTTTCTTTATCAACACATCCAAACGCCCTCCGATATACTGCTATAATCTCATGCGGTTCTGCCTTGATCAGAAAATGTATCACGCTTTTGAATCCATTAGGAACATAATATTCTAAAATAAGGGCAGGCCTTGCATCTTTCGGAAAATCTCCTTTTTTAAAAGATGCGCTTCGTAACAAACTCCATATCGCAGATCTTCCAATTTTTAATTCAGCAACAATTTCAGCATGGCTTTTTCCCTGTGAAACAAGGGTGCATACCCTTTCTTCTTTTTCAGTAAGCTTATGTATGTCCTTATCTGTCTTCCACCACCTATCATTATATTCAATAGTATTTTGTTTAGTTGTTGATTTTCTTTTAAAATCTGCAATGACAGCTGGGGGTGCAATATCCAAATCACAAATAACTTTTATGAATCTTGGATTCTGTTTCAATCTTTCCAACATGCGAGCTTCTATATATTGGACGCTCCCGTGTACTAATCCAAGCATTTTCCCCAACTCCCGATAAGTTAAAGGCTCATCAGCAAGAATACGGCGTTCTAGTATCACCCTGTGCTCTTTTGGAAAAGATTTATATACTTCTTCTAATGCCTCTGCAATTTCTGATTTTTCCATTTCTGTCAGCATTTCTTCTTCATTTTCTGGATAGCTTATCTGAAGTGTCATTGTTTTACCGCTATTATTCTCAAATTCTTGATCTAGTGAAACTACTCCATCTACAGCCTGAAATCCTTGCTCGTATCCAGTGAAACGTTTTTTTAGTAGTTCTTTATACGATTCATTCTTCAATCTCTGAACCATCTCCAAAATGTGTTTCCTTCTTTTTGGAGGAATTCTCCTAGTTTTAAGAATTTCATTATCTCCTGTTTCTGCAATTTCAAAAGCTATTCCCATATCTTCAAATCTTTCTCTTGCCTCTTTTGGAACCCTAATCCTGCCTTTTTTGTCTATGGCCGAGTGTATTGCTTCTCGCACCCAATATGCAGCATAAGTGCCAAAGGCACTGCTTCCATTATATTTATCCGCAGCAGTTAGAAGTCCTATTGCTCCCTCCTGCAAAAGATCCTCAAAATCCAAACCTCTTTTTTTTGCTTTTTTGATTAGCTGTGAACGATTACGTAGAAAATATGGAATAAGCAACAGATTATGTTCAACCAATTTGTTGCGTGCTTTTATTGATTTGTTTTGAATATCTAATGCCATGCCACGAATATCTTCATCAGGAAGAGGTGGAAATTTACTGGCTGAATTAAACCATGCCTGTACAGATCGGTCAATTTCCCAATTTAAAGGTTTGGGTGGTTTTCTCTTAAGTGCTGTTGCCATCATATAAGAATGGTAGAGAATAAATAAAAATGTATCCATCTAAGCTGCCACAACTAATGATTTAACAAAATCCCGTAGGATTATATTTTAAGGTTTTATACTTAAAAATAAATTTCAAAATGTGCTATTCTTAATTGAGTTTAGAAGACAGTTTATTCTTATCTTTGTCCTTTTTTATAAATTTTTTATCTGGGAGCACCATGTATCAATGACAGTTCATGATAGCCATTAACAACAAATTCCCTTACTATGTACGGCAAGATAAAACAACCTTGTTCATTTCGTTTAATTACTCCCAAATCCAACAATGAAATAATATCAGATTCTTTTCCCTTCAATGAGTTGTTATTTGCAATATCACCTAATGCTTTCTTCTCATTTTCATCAAGTCCGGCTATAAGCCGGATATATGGGGAAATATCTATCCTATCATTAACACCCCACAAATGTGAACCCAGAAAAGATGGAAAGAATGCATCTCTATGGGAAAGAAAATAATCCGTCGATTCTTTCCAAAAATCAAGCGATCTTTTAATGACTTCGAGAGGATCCACATCAATTTTTACTTTTGATTTTCTATTTTGAAGAAAAATTTCAAAAGGAACTTTAGGAGGATTAGGGGTTGGATGGATAAAAAACAGATCATTAATTATTCTATACATCAAAACCGGTGAAGAAAGATCTAATTCTATTAATCTTCTCATAAAACTTTCTGAAAATTCTATTCCTGTTTTATCAAATAGTTCTGTAAAAGTTTCACGGACTTCTTTTTCATTTCTATGGAGGCTAAGGGTATGCAGCTCTAGATGTGGTAGCAATTCCACTAAATCAGCGATCATGGGAATTGTGGATTTTATCCTTAAAATTACAAGCAATACACCAACTCCCTGATTATGTGCTGTCCTTATAAAGTCTAGAAAATCCTGTTTTCTAGCATTTATTTGTAGCATGACTTCATCGATAATTACGATTTTTCCGGCATCAATTGCTTCCCTCATTTTTGCATTTGCCTCATTAGGAAAAGAAAATCCGAAACCAATATTAATTATTTCGTCATGCAGGATATTTCGTTCGCCTAGTAATCCCACAACAGCATTTTTTAAAGTAGTTTTTCCAGAACAGCTTAATCCTATTATACTTTCAATTTTCCCATGATTTAGCCCATTAAATATAGCTTCGGCTAGTGGCTTTTTTGAACTTTCAAAAAAATTCTCGGTAGATAATCTACGAAAAAGATTTTGCCGGGCAGCGAAATAATTTGTTGACATGGTTTCTTTTACTATTGTGTCTAAAAACAATTAAAAATGTATGCAAAAGTGAATTGCAATCTCTTACAAGGAATATATCTGAATTTGAAGATGGTTATAAAAAATTAGAAAATTCAATTCAAAAAAGAAAAAATCGCCAGAAGCAGGATTTTTAGGCCAAAATAAATCTTTCAAAAAGACTTATCATGAGAACCTGCAAGCCCCGAGGGGCACTAGATCTCAAGTCTAGCACGTTACCGGATTCCGTCATCCTGGCTTGAATATAAAATAGGAAAAAAGAGTTTAAATATTTATTTTATTTTTGAGATTTCTTTTTCAAGAGCAGAAACTTCCTTTTCCAAAATATCAAGGGCCCTTAAAACCAGTTCCTTTACCTCAATTTGGTAAAAGGACTCAACCCTGAAAGTAATATCCCCATTTTTCTCATCAACAATATATGTTGCAGAACCTGCCTGATATTTTGCATGGTCTTTTCCAACTCCAAGTTTTGCTTTTGCCTCAAATCTTAAAGGCTGTTCATCTGCAAGGGCAATTATTGGAATATTTTCAATTGCAACAGACAAATCATGTTTTACAGGTTTTAAATCAGCAGAATATACTTTTTTTGGCCCTTTAACATCCAAAACAAAAACATATTCCTCTTCTTCTTTAAGATTATCCGGAGTTTTAATTGGAATTAACCCGACTCTGTGGGCAAGATATTCATCGAATATTGAACTGGAATTTTCATAAAAGATTACGCTGTCAATTGCAACAACAGGAACTTTTGAAATAATGCTCCTTCTAAGATAGTTTGCAAATTTAAGGTTTGAATCCTTTAATTTAAATGAAAATACATTGTCCTCTTTTGATTCCAATGCTTCAAGCTTCATACTCTTCTACCTCTTCTTCCCCCTTTTCTTTTCATTGAATCTGTTGGAAGCGGAGTAACATCCTCAATTTTTAAAATGCGAACCCCTGATCTTGCAGCAGTCCTGACAACTGCCTGCGCGCCAGATGCCGGCGTTTTTGCCTTGTTTCCGCCAGGGCCCCTTATTCTAATTTTTACAAATCCGATTCCTTTGTCTTTTAACTGGTCCATTACTTTTGTTGTTGCCTGCATTGCCGCATAAGGCCTTCCTTCTTCTCTATGGGCCTTAACCATCATTCCGCCGCTAGCCCATGCAAGCGTTTCAGCACCAGTTATATCTGTTGCAGTAATTATAGTATCATTTTTAGAGGAATAAACATTAACTATTGCAACCTTGTCTCTTTTCTTTGTGCTTTCAGAAACAATTGGTTTTTCCTGAACAGGTTCGGTTTTGGTTTCTTTTGCAGGCTCTTGTTTTAAAACTTCTTTTTCAGCTTCTTCTTTTGGTTTTAAAATTTCTTTTTTGTCTTCGGTTTTTTTTGCCATTTAAAATTCACCTTTATGCTGCAACGTGTGGTTCGTTTTCCTGTTTTTTCGGGTTTTCAGATGTCACTTCTTTTTCTACAGGTTTTGTCTCTTCCTCTTTAACTTTTTCCTCAAGGTCTATTTTTTTACAGAGGTTTAATTTTTCATCTTCATTTTCTGTAACCAAATATCCCGGAATAGTGATAACCTTATCGCCAACTGCAATAAAACCATGCGCAATCAACTGTCTTGCCTGCCTTATTGTTCTTACAAATCCTTTTCTTAAGACCCGCGTCTGAAGCCTTCTTTCAAGAATTTCCCTAATATCCAAAGAAAGAATATCTTCAAGCTCGCTGCTTTGTTTAAGGATTCCATACTTATGCAGTTTTTTGAATACTTTTTCAATATCCTGTTTTCTTTCTTCTTCTGTTAATGATAAAAGTCTTCTTGCTTCTTTTCTGTATTTTTTAAGTTCTGCATTTGCAATCCATATCTCCCTGCTGTTTTTCAATCCATACTCGGATCTTAGAGTTCTATCTCTTGCAAGCCTGTCTTTTTCCCACAATTTTTTGGGTGCTTCGTATTTATTTTTGAATTTTCTTGGTCCTCCCATCTAATTCACCTATTTCTTTTCTTCTTTTTTTGCTGGCGATGCTGCTGCGCCTTTTTGAGGTATCAAAGATTTTTTAGAAACTCCGACTGCTTTTCCATGTCTTCCGGTGTTTTTGGTTCTCTGTCCCCTAACCTTCTTTCCATATGCATGTCTGTATCCTTTCCAGCTATATACTTTCTTTTCTTTTTCAATATCCTGCCTGTTTGCAAATATCAAATCATTTGTTATAACATGCCTGTCTTTTCCATCTTCAGGATCTTTTCTTCTGTTAAACATATATGGGGGAAGATAATCGCAGATATTTTCAAGTATTTTATCTATCTGGCCCATTTGTTCTTCGCTCAAATCCCCTACCTGAGTATCCAGTGAAACATTTAATTTTTCCGAAATAACTCGGGATAATGTAATGCCGCATGAATGCCCCACGCCACGAACTTTCATAACTGCCATTCTCAAAGGTACTTCTCCAAACATATCGCTTCCTGCAATTCTGATAATACCTTTAATTCCTTTTTTCTTTTTTGGAGCTGGAGCTGTCTGAACCTTTGGCTGACTTTTTTCCTTGTTTTCTTTTTTTATAGATTTTCCCATAATATCACATGCTCTAAATATTATATACTATAAGTATAAGAGTTAAAATAATATAAAATTTAATTTAAAAAGGTTTCGAATTCAAAAATCTTCCTGAAAGATCAGAAATATGGAGGTATAATGATATAAATAGTTGGGTGCAATAGAATATTGCGTACTTATGAAACTAAATTTAAAATCCGGAGCATACCAACAAGTCAGGCATATGGCTCGCAGGATCGTTTTTAGGGCCATTCTTCCAATAACAGCAGGAATTATGCTGCTTTCATGCGAAAATGAAACAGGGTTCAAAAAAACATGCGCTGAATTTGAAATAGATTGGTGCAATAACAGCGGATGTACTAATATAATACGATATAAAGAATGCGGGAACGGAACATATCTAAGATTATATTTAGAATATAAAATGAATTCCAGAATTTCAAAAATTAAAATGCCGATTGAATATTTATGCTTGAAAAGACTTCAAAATAGAAAAAACAGAGTGGATTTTATAGTATTAAATACGAGTATATATATCAGTAGATATACTACTAATGAAGATGGGGGCTCGGTTGAACTTGAGCGAAAAGAAGTTTTAGAAGAGCATAAAAAAATCTTTCTTTCAGAACTATGCAAAAAATAATTATCCCCATGCTTCAAGAAAAATATTTTTTTCAACAAACCCGCCAGAGGATAAATCTTTTTTTAGGGATAATGCCATATTCAAAGGGCCGCAGATATAAACAGAATAATTCTTGGTATTGGAATTATCAACATATTTTAATATCATGCCCAAATTGATTCTTCCATGTTCACCAGACCAGTTTTCTTGTTTTTCGCCAGTTATTGTGAATATTAATTTTATATGTTTGTTTGATTCTTCAATTTTTGTTAATTCATCATAAAACGGAATATCGCTTGTTTTATTGCTGTAGAAAAGATAAAACTCGCCATTAATTTTCTCGTGGTTTATGTGCCTTAAAATTGAAATTACCGGGGCGATTCCTACCCCCCCTGCAATAAAAATAGTTTTATTCTGGTTTGCGAATGCAAAATGGCCGTAGGGACCTTCTATTTCAAGAATTTCCCCTTTTTCAAGGGAAGAAAGATGGTTTGTAAACCTTCCGACAATTTTTATTATGAATTCGAAATTTTTATCGGACGGAATGGAGGCAACAGAATAAAATCTGGATTTGGGCTCTTCTTCTTTTTTTAAAGAAGTTATTTTAACAAACTGGCCGGCATTAAATTTTATTATTCTGCCGTCTATTGGGGCAAGAGATAAATAAAGTAAATCTTTTTTGATTTTTCTAGCAATTATTGTAAATTGTTTATTTTCCATTGAGTATAGGGATAAATTAAAAGAAATTAAAAATAGATATGCAGATATCAAAAAAATTAGATTATAACTGGAATTTTCTGCAATACCGGAAATACAGGATTAATTTATAAAGGTATTTTTGCAATTACATCTTAAAGATAAAATGAGGTTGGGATTTTATGAGAAATGCAATAGTTTTTTCTGTTTTATTTTTGATGTTTGTTTTGTATGGGTGCCTTGAATCTGGATGCCAAAGCAATGCAGATTGCAATGAATGGCAGTTATGTGATATGGAAAATAGCAAATGTATTGCAAAGGAAGGAAGATGCGCAGGAAATGACGATTGCAAAGATTCGGAAAATTATACCTGTGATACCAAACAAAATGTCTGTGTTTTGAAAAAAGGAAACTGTATTGATGACAATGACTGCGAAATGTGGCAGATGTGTGACTCGGAAAAAAAATGCCAGGTGGCGACAGGATACTGCTCGGATGACACTTTTTGCAGTGGAAAAAATGAGTACTGTAATATTGAAATGCATAAATGTGCATTAATGCCCGGATTTTGCAAAAGTGTTTTTGACTGCGAAGGCTGGGAAACCTGCGATGCAAACACAGGAAGGTGTGTGGTTATGCCCGGAAGATGCAATGAGGATTTGGACTGCCCAACCTGGCAGACATGTTATCAAAAAACAAGAGAATGCATTGCAAAGGAAGGATTTTGCATAAATGATAATTATTGCCCGGAGTATGCAACATGCAATGAGGAAATAAAAAAATGCGTTGCAAGGCAGGGGTTCTGCCTAAATGATAATGAATGCTCCTCTTGGGAATACTGCAATTCAAAAAGCAACAAATGTGAGGCAAACAGAGGGATGTGCAGCGGGGATTTGGACTGTTTTGAATGGGAAAACTGCGATACCACAAACCACATCTGCAATCCAAAGATTGGAAGATGCAATGAGGATTTGGACTGCCCGGCCGGAGAAGTGTGCAATGCAAAATACAACATCTGCCAGTAAGATCCGTTTCGGGCCTGCGGGAATTCCGATACAATGTAAAAAAAGAGATAGTGGCAGTGCAGTTGAATGCTGTGCAAAACTTGGATTGTATGCACTAGAGCTTCAGTTTGGGATGGGAATACGCCTAAAAAAAGAGACTGCACAGAAAATAAAGCAGGAAGCAGAAAAATATGATGTTTCATTATCCTGCCATGCCCCTTATTTTATAAATTTGTGTTCAAATGATTTTAAAAAAATAGAGATATCAAAAAGAAATATTATCGAGTCTGCAAGAATTATTGAATTGGCAGGGGGAAAAATATTTGTGTTTCACCCAGGATTTTATCAAAATCTTTCAAAAAAAGAAGCATACGATAACGCTAAAAAAAATCTGATTGAAATAAAAGATGCAGTTGAACAGCATGGAATCAAAAATATATTATTTGGCGCAGAAACAGTCGGGAAAAAAACCTCGTTTGGAGGATTGGATGAGATTTTGGAGCTCTCAGGTGAATTAGGGTTTTTATGGCCAGTAATAGATTTTGCGCATATTCATGCAAGAGGGGATTTTGAGCTGAAAACAAAAGAGGATTATCTTAAACTTTTTGAAAAAATAGAGAGAAAAATTCCAGAATACCCAAAAAGGATCCATTGCCATTTCTCTGAGATAAATTATTCCGAAAAAGGAGAGAAGAACCACCTCAATCTTGGGACAAATAACACTCCCCCGTATAAAAAATTAATGGAAGCTCTTTGTAAAAATGGGTACTCCGGAACAATTATATGTGAAACGCCCAATCTGGATATTGACGCAATAAAAATGCAGGAGTATTATAAAAAGGTAGGGGGAATATGAGCGAATTTCTGGAAAAACTGCAGGAGCGATCTGAAAAAATAAAAAAAATGGACAATGAACTGCTGGAACTAAAAAGAAAATACAGAAAAATACTTGATGGTTCTATAAGGCAGGATATTTTTGAGCTTGAAAGAAAAACAAAAAAAGAGAAATCAAATTTAGTGATGTTTTTGTATGAAAACATACCTGAATTAAAATTGATAAAAAAACATTATCCGAAATTTTTTACTGAGCTTGAAACAGATATTGGAATTGGAAGGAGTCTTTGTAAAATGAAATGGATTTTGGAATTTGAGCCAAATAAAAATGCCAAAGAGGAGCTTGAAAAAATAATAAAAATACAACAGGACGCAGGCAATGCCGGAAAAAATAAAATCGAAAAAAGGGACCCAAAACTCAGGAAAAAGAAATTTCTTCTGATTTTAAATGAGCCTATAATTGACAGATATTTAAAAAGATATATGAAAAAATATTTTGCCCATTTGGATGCGGAAAAAAAACTTGAAGAAAAATATGAGAGCAAAAAGATGCACATCGGCTCTGTGGAATTAAATAAAATTCAGGAGGAGATAATTTCCGAAAAAAAGAACATAAAAAGATATGAGAAATTAATGAAAAAAATTTTATATTCAAACCCGGAGCACCTTAAAAAATTAAAAAGCACAAAGATAACGGGCTCTTTTTATAGTGCGCGCGAGCATCAGTTTCTCGATTCAGTTCAAAATAAAAATATTGATGAAATTAAATGGGTTGAACAAATGGATAGAATATTAAAAAACTAGGCTTTTATTTTTCCTTTCCATGCGTTTTCGATCATTTCAAGATCTTCATTTATTATTATTCTTTTATTTCTCCGGATAATTATTCTTTTGTCCCCTCTTACCCTGCCTATTTTTGCAAAAGGAAGGTTTTCGAAGAATTTTTCTAATTTTTTTTCATTTTCCGATTTCACGGAAACAATGAATCTTCCTGCGCTCTCTGAAAAAAGGATTTCGTCCTCATTTTCAGTATCCCTGGGAATAGAGGATAATTCAATATCAACTCCATAGCCCCTTCCAAAAGAAGATTCGCATAAAGAAATTGCTATCCCTCCATCCGAGATATCATGTGCTGATGCAAAAAGATTTTCGTCTGCTGATTTTGAAAATGCCCTGTATAATGGAATTGTTTCTTTTTCCCTTACTTTTGGATTGTTGTTTCCTATTCCTCCAAAAAGGCGGTAATATTCGCTTCCTCCAAGCTCTGCTCTTGTAAATCCGATTATATAGATTGAATCCCCTGGGTTTTTGAAATCAGCGCTTATCGCATTCTCGATATTATCTATTTTTCCAATAATTGTGATAAGAAGAGTGGGATTTATAGAATATTTTTCCCCTTTGGAATAATAGTCATTTTTCATGCTGTCTTTTCCTGAAACTATCGGGACCCCGTATAAAGTGGAATAATTATACAAAGAATGACAAGACCTTACCAATTGGGCAAGTTTATATTCTGAATCGGGATTTTTAGATGATGGAAGAGGATTTGGCCATGAGAAATTATCAAGACAGGCAAGATATGCAAATTTTGCCCCAACAGCCAGGGCATTTCTTACTGCCTCATCAAATGCCATTGCAGACATATCATAACTATCCTGAATATATTTTGGACATATTCCATGGGATACAACAAGCCCCTCTTTTGAATCCAGAATTGGCCTTATTACTGCGCCATCATTTGGGCTTTTTGTAATTGGTTTTATTACACTCCCTCCCTGAACTTCATGGTCGTATCTTCTAACTATTTGTTCTTTTGATGCGATATTTGGAGAAGATGCTAAGAGATGGAATATTTCTCCAAGATCAGTCTTGTCTATTTTTGGGGAATTAAAAACTTTTCTTTTCCAGACTGCCTTAAGCTTCATTTGCGGAACCCCTCCATGGAGAAAATTCATATCGAGATATGCAACGGTTTTTCCTTCATATAAGATGTGGAATTTCTCCAAATCAGTAAATTCTCCGACATCACTTATTTCAACATCATGCTTTTTTGCAAGGGTTTTTAATTCTTCAAATTTTTCCGGTGGAACTGCAAGCGTCATTCTTTCCTGAGATTCTGAGATTAAAATTTCCCAAGGGTCAAGGCCCGGATATTTAAGGGGTGCTCTTTCAAGGTTTATTTTGCATCCTCCGCTAAATTGGGCCATTTCTCCAATGCTTGAAGAAAGGCCTCCTGCACCATTATCAGTTATTGCACTATATAACTGGAGATCCCTTGCTTCGATTATAAAATCAAGAAGTTTTTTTTGTGTGAATGGATCCCCGATTTGAACAACACTTTGGGGAGTGTTTTCATCTATCTGCTGAGAGGAGAAAGTTGCACCGTGTATTCCATCTTTTCCAATTCTTCCTCCTGCCATTATTGCAAGGTATCCTTTCTTTACTACTTTTTCAGATGTTTTTTTTCCGCCAATATATGCAGGCATGATTCCAACAGTTCCAGCATAAACCAGTGGACGGTAATTATAGCATTTTTCAAAAGTAACCGAACCGTTTATTGTTGGAATGCCAGAGCAATTTCCCCCATCCTCAATTCCTTTGGTCACGCCTTCATAGATTACTTTTGGATGCAATACTCCTTCTGGATGATTTTTCAAATCCAATTCTCCAAAACAGAGCATATTCATATTTCCAATTGGTTTTGCCCCAAGACCGCAACCGATAACATCCCTGTTTACACCTAAAATTCCTGTCAGCGCCCCCCCATACGGGTCCAAAGCAGACGGGGCATTATGGGTTTCAACTTTTATTGCAATATCATAATCCTGATTGAATTTTATTATCCCCCCGTTATCCTTGAAAACACTGACAATATATGGTTTTTTTATTTGGTCTGTTGCAGCCTTTATAAATGTCTTAAAAACAGAATCTATTCCATGTGGCTCTCCATTTTCCTGATATTGGATGTATGAATTGAATATTTTATGCTTGCAGTGTTCACTCCATGTCTGGGCAATGGATTCAAGCTCCACATCAGTTATTTTCTCACTAAGCCCTAATTTCTTTCTTTCAGATAACACTCGTTTTCCTGAAAGATATTTTTTTATTTTTTCCATTTCTTTTATCGTTAGTGCAAGAAGGCCGTCATCAGATAATTTTTTTAGGGATTTTTGGTCCATTTCCACAATATTTATCTCATTTACCGCAGGTTCGTGTTTTATTAATACTTTGGGAAGATAGTGGGATATTTTTTCATTTGGCTGATAGATAATTGCCTTTTCAACAAGCTTATTGTGCAATAATTTGGATATTTTTTCTGCGATTTCTCTATTCATGTTTTTTGATTGGATTGCAAAAACCCTTGAATAATATACTGCTATTTCCTTTTTTAGCGCATCTTTTAGGGCATCTTTTGCAGTTTTTCCAACATTATCTGTTACCCCCGGAAGATAACCGATTTCAATTTTCCAAAAATCAGGATATAGAGGGTTTGTATAGGAATAATTTTGAGTTATCTGATCTGCAAGGATTTCTTTTCCTATTTTTTCTATTTCTTCTAATGAAAGCTCAGAATCAATGTTGTATGCATCTATCTTTTTTATATTGGATACTGCTATTCCCAATTCATTTTCTATTCTTTTTATGAGTTTTTCTGCGAAAGGATTTTTGAATTCCTCTTTTTGTGAGACTTCGATACGAATAGACATAAAATCAATATGAACATTTATTTTTTTAATATATACTATTTTGGCTGGTGTATTCCGGGTGCGCGCAGTACATGGATGGGTGTGTAATATTGTACAGATGAAAGCTGCAAATCAGCTTATTTTTAGTTCTCCTGAAGGAAGAATCTGGGCTATTTCGTCTATATGGATTTTGAAAAGGTTTGAAAGCTTTTTTGCGGCTTTTTCTTTTTTTTCATTCCCGGGAATCAGTATCTTTTCATTCTTTATTATTTTTCTGGAGCAGTATGGAAGAACCTCTGGACCCAAATCCCCTAAACCTATCTTCAATTTTAATGGGGTGTTTCTAAACCATTCCCTTTGCCCTTCCATTGCAATTCCCCCTTTTCCAACAAACCCACCTTGTGAATATTTTGAGAGCTGTTCTTTTTTCAGGGAGTATACATCAATTGAAGCATATTTCATTTTCCATGCTCTTGAAAAAGATGCTGCAAATCCTGCAGCTTCTTCTCTTTCTTCTCTTGAAGAATTTACCCCGTTTTTTAGTATTACTACAGAACCCCCGGTAATATCTGCATGGAAAAAAAGGTCATTATCCTCCATATATTTTTTAAAAATTAAATCATTTTGGGATGCGTCCTTTCCTCCTATGCACAAATTCCCATTTGCTGTGTAAAACCAATGGAATTTTTCAAACCATTTTTTTTCTTTTCTTGTTTTTTCTATTTTTTTCTGTTTTTTCAAATCTTCTTTTAGTGATGAATCAATCTCTTTTTTTGTTTCTTCCATTGCTTTTTCAAGTCCTTCTATTTTTCTTTTTATTTTTTTTGCCTTTTCATAGTAAACTGCGGCATTTTCCTGAACTGAAATTCTTGCATCAAGCGTGATTTTCATTTTTCAAAACCTATCTGGTCATTTTTAAATCTTTTAATTCCTCAAGATAATTTTTATTTTTTTCAAAATAATCCCTTGAGGGTTTTAGCATTTTGGAAAGCTCCCCTGCAACTGCATTTTTGAGGTCTATTGGATGAAGATTTCCCTCAAGATATACTTTTTCCAGTTCTTCTTTTGAAGTTATTTCCATATCCCCCCCAAATTTTTCCGGCCTTTCAATTTTTAGCGGGTTTTCTCTCAGGATTAGATACATTGCAATTTCGGCTACTGGGTTTCCTTTGGTTATTTTTTCCGGGCAATATGCTTTTTTTATTTTTGAGTTTATTTCCTCTTCACTATCGTGAATGAAAATTGCAGAATCAGGCTTTGATTTGCTCATTTTCATTTCCAAAGGATCCATTCTATCCCCTCCTTTAAGACCGCATAAAAGATGGTGGTGGACTGCTGTAAATTTCTTTTTGAACTTATCTGAAAATTCCCTTGCAAGCATATGGACATTTCTCTGGTCCATTCCTGCATGTGCAATTTGGACATCCAATAGGAATATATCTGCTGCCTGCATTGGAGGATAAATTATTCCTGCACAAGACAGGTTTTCATCCTCCTTTCTTCCCATAATTGTTGTGCACCTTAGCATTCTTTTTATTGTTGTATCTTTTGAAATTTTTAGAACTGATGCCCAGTAATCAGCATCATAAACTTCCGAAGCCAGTTTATATTCCACATTTTCAAGCCCCATGGAAATAAATGCATGCTTGAAATATCCTTTGGCAATTTTTTTTATTGATTCTAAGTCTCCCCCTAATTTTCCATTTATCCATGAGTGATAGTCTGCAAGCCAGATTGTTGTTTTGCACCCTGCTTTTTGGAAATCTTTTGTTTTTAGTAAGGTTATCAGCCCTGAACCCAAATGAACCATTCCTGAAATTTCAAAGCCGATATAATGGTGGGGATGAGAATAGGTTTGAAATATTTCCCTTAAATCCTCTTTTGTTACTATTTCTTCTGTTGGGGATTTTGCAACGAGCTCTATTTTTGTTTCTGTGTCCATTTAATTCACCGGATTTTTCTTATAAGAAGATTTATATGGAAGGGAATTTTTAATCTTTCTATTAGTAACAAAAGCTGTTCTAAATTATTCAAAGGATTCAAAATGCAGGTCTGAGAACGAGTATGAGGGCTTATCTGATTTAAATATTGCCTCAACATCTCCTCCCCTAAACAGGGTTCCTGATTCCGGGTCTATTAGATATCTTTCAAATTCAAAATCAAAGCCTACATAAATTTTATTTGAATTCATTATATGCACTTTTGCATTTTCAGAGCCAAGGGAGCGTATCAAAGAACATAATAATACTGACTGGTCAAGTATGGGTGCCACTTTTAATTCATCTATTTCTTTAAATGTAAGATAAAAGATTACTGGAAGTTTCAGATTATAAATTGATTTTATATAATCTGTGCATTTTTGGACTGCTGAAAAGAAATGCTTTTCTTGGAGGTATGGTTGGATATCCCTGATTATATCATCCCTTAGGGATTTGACAAAATCATCATAAGGATTTATCATCTGCCTTATTTCTGAAATGGATCTTTCTTCTTTTTCTTTTATTAGTTCCCTATATCTGGATAAAATTAGTTCGTATATCTTTACTTTTCGTTCTGTATCAAGGCAATCCATAATAATATATGAATAGGAAAATTAATAAGATTTGACAATTGATTAAAAAAACAGGTTTTGCTTAAAAAGTTTGAGAAAATAAAATTTTTTCTAAAGTAATTCTTTTTTGATAAATGTAGGTATTTGAATTTTTCAAGATGGGCATGTACTCTTTTTACATTGCTTTTCTTTAGTAATTTGTATTTTGCAAAAATTCTAAAACCTAAACGAATTGTCAATAATCCTTCATTATATAGCGTATAATTCTAAATCCGGCTTTTTTATAGGCTTTTATCGCATTTTTATTCCAGAATAAAACCTGAAGGTTTGAATATTTAAGCCCTTTTTTTCTTCCCCATTTTTTTCCTTCAGCAAGAAGTTTTTTTGCAAGGCCAAACCCCCGAAATTCTTTTTTGATAAATATATCACAAACCCCTATCTCCTTACCTATTAAATATATTGGAGGAAACTTTGAAACTTGAAAAACCCCATATCCAATCAATCTGGAATTATATTCAATAACCAAAACAAGGGAATTTTTACTATAGATTTGTTTTTTTAGATGTGGTTTTCCAAGTGATTTGAAATTTTTTTTAAGTTTCTGTGATTTATGTTTTGTTTTCATCTCTGTATGTTTTATGAATTCATACCACATCATAAAAATTTCATCCAGATCACAAATTCTGGCTTTTCTAATTAAAATTTTAGGTCGAGTAATAATATTCACCAGAACCTTTCTGCTCTGTATCAAGAGAGCTTTCAGGCTTGTTTATCCGTGGTCTTTTAGAGTCCTTGTCCCGCCTCATGGTGATTTTTACAAGAGATAAAAATTTGTTCATTCCATCTTTTTTATCCATCGGAGAAGATGCAAATCCTTTAATTGAGCTTTCTCCGACAAATGCAATTATCCTGTTTGCAATTGTATCCATAAAAACAATATCATGATCTACTATAAAGGCGCTTTTTGAGGTTTCAGAAATAGTCTGCCTTAATAATTTTGCAAACGCAAATCTTTGTTCTATATCCAAAAATGCAGAAGGTTCATCAAACAGATAAACTTCTGCATCTGTTGAAAGCGCTTTTGCAAGTGCAACACGCTGCAGTTCTCCTCCGGATAATTCATTTAATTTTTTCTCCATTAACGGCATTAAATTTAATTCCCTTTTTGCATTATCCAAAACAATGGGGATTATCTTTTCCCCTTTCAGGGCATTCTTTACAAGCATTCTTGATGGCTCTAAATACTGGGGTTTATAAGATACACTAAAGGATGCTCCTTCCCCTTTGTCGGATTTCTCAACTCCTGCAAGAATTTTTATAAACAGGGATTTTCCAAGCGCGTTTTTTCCAACTATTCCAATTATCTCCCCTTCATTTATTGAGCCGGATTCTGAAGAAAAAGAAAAGCTTCCAAATGATTTTTTAAGGCTGGTATATTTGAATTTTATCTTGGATTTATGTTCTGTTTCGCTTTTTTGCAAGAATGAAATTTCATGGTCCCGAAATCGCATATTTTCAGAGGTTAAAAATCCCTTAAGATATTCGTTTATTCCGGTCCGGACATTTTTTATTCCAGAAACCACTCCGTATGCACTTGGATCCCCATAGAAGATATAAACATAATTGCTGACATAATCAAGGAGAGTCAAGTCATGGTCTACAATCAAAACCTTTTTTGTTTCAGAAAAATCTTTTATTAAAATTGAAACATTTAATCTTTCCCCAATATCCAAAAAGTTTGAAACCTCATCAAAATAATACATTTGGGCATCCTTAAAATACGCAACTGCAATTGAGAGCTTTTGAAGTTCTCCTCCTGACAATTGGGAAATTTCACGATTCAGGATATTTTGGAGTTCAAAAAGTTTGATTAATTCTGGAATTTTTTCTTTTGGAACTGTTTTATCCAATAATTTCGAAACTTTTCCTTTAAATGCAGTTCTAAGTTTATTTACCGCCTGTGGCTTTATGCTTATTTTAAGGGAAGCATTTAGGGAGGAAAAATATCTTTTAAATTCAGGAGTTAGTTTTGGGAGAAGTTCAGTATAGCTAAATTCCTTTTTGAAATCTCCAAGATTTGGAATTATATGGCCGGACAATAATTCAAGGGCAGTTGTTTTTCCAAGCCCGTTTTTTCCAACCAAAGAAATTGCGCCTTTAGCATCTTCAATTGGAATCGGAAGCCCATATAACCTAAAAGAATTTTCTCCGTATTGATAAACCGGAGAACCTAAATCTTTTGAAAGATTTATTATTTTTATACAATGTACCGGGCATCTTTTTGGGCAGATTCCGCATCCAACACATAATTCTTCGGAAATTACAGGATACCCCGTCCCCTTCTCTTTTATTATGCACTCTTTTCCCATTCTGTTTACCGGGCATACATGGATACATGCATAACCGCAAACCTCCTTTGTGCATAAGGACCTGTCTAAGACTGCTATTCTTCCTGATTTCATAGAAATAAAAAATAGAGAAGAAGGTATTTAAAACTAATCCTGTAATTTTATACAACGAATCTACATACAGAAAATCTAGAGGTGAAATAAATGACAGAGGAAAATATACAAAATACCGAAAAAAAAGAAATTAGTACAGAAAAAAAGGAAATCAGAAGAGAGGAAAACACTGTCTTTGTAGGGAAAAAAGGAGTTATGGGATATGTACTTGCAGTTGTGACACAGTTCAATAACGGAGCGCCAGCTGTTACCATTAAGGCGAGGGGAAAGCTCATTTCAAGGGCAGTTGATGTAGCAGAGATTGTAAAAAACAGATTTATGCCTGAATTAAAAGAAAAGGGCATACTAATTAAAACAGAAGAACTTACCTCTGAAGATGGAAGCATGAACAAGGTATCTGCAATTGAGATTATCCTTGCAAAATAATTTTATTTTTTTTATTTTTTAGGTGAAATTTTTGGTTGCGATGCTTGATAAAAAAGGGCTTACGCTTGCGGCAATAATGGGAATAATTCTTTTCGTTATAAATCTCAACTATTTGGTTGTAATGCTATGTTTTTTGGCTCTTGCAGTAATAGTTACAAAGCATAGATATCAAATGAAAAAGGAGATGGGGATATATGAACATGAACGCGGCTGGGAAAATGTTATCTCAAATGGAACTGGCCCTGTAATTTTTGCATTATTGACACCTTATTTTGGAATTATTCCTTATTTGTGTTCCATTAGCGCTGTTATGGCAGATAAATTCGCATCAGAGCTTGGCGTTTTATCCCCAAACCCGATATCTCTTAGAGACCTAAAAAAAGTAAAACCCGGAACAAGCGGGGCAGTAAGCCTTTTTGGAACAGTAATGTCTCTTGGGGGGGCAGTATTTATCGGGCTTATTTCAATGGTGCTTTTCAGTCTTTCTCCAAGCAATATTTTAATTATAGGGCTTGTTGGATTTATCGGCTCTTTAATAGACAGCATATTTGGAATATTTGAGGAAATGGGAATTGGAACTAAGGGAACCACAAATTTCTTATGTTCCATTAGCGCAGGACTTATTGCAATATATCTTGTCAATGGGGGATATATATGAAAGCAGTGATACTTTGCGGAGGGGTTGGAGAGAGAATGAAGCCTTTAACATTGGATACTCCAAAACCTCTTTTAAAAATCGGAGGGCAGGCAATTCTTGAATATGTTTTTGAAAATCTGAAAAAAAATAACATATTTGAAGTCATACTTACAGTTGGGTATCTAAAAGAAAAAATAATCCAATATTTTGGAGATGGAAAAAAGGCAGGAATCAAAATAGAATATTTAAAAGAGGATGAAAAGAAAAACACCGCAGGCTCGATTCTTCCATTAAAAGGAAAATTGGGTGAAAATTTTATTGTAATGATGGGAGATCAGCTAACTAATATAAATATAGAAAAAATGAAAAAACATCATGAGAAAAGCGGGGCGATTGCAACAATTGCATTAAAGAAAAAAGGATACAGGTTAGAGTATGGTGTTGTTGAAATAGAAAAAGATTTGGTAAAAAGTTTTAGAGAAAAACCTGTTCTTGAGAAATATGTAAATACGGGCATTTATATTTTCAGGAAAGAAATATTCAGTTATATAAAAGAAAAAGAGGATTTTGCAAAAAATGTTTTTCCAAGGCTTCTTGAAAAAGGGGAAAAAATATCAGCATATTTAATGGAAGAAGACTGGGTGGATATTGGAAGGCTCGAAGATTATCAAAAATTAATTGAAGACAAAAATGAATGTGAAAAAATTAAAAAAATGTTTTGAAATATAAAAAATAGGACAGTACAAACAATCCTACAAAAATCTGGAGGAATATAAAAACTAAAGTTAAATTTTTTTCAGAAATTCCGTTGAATTTTTTCATAATGAATTGCGCAAGCCCTCTTACTTTGTTTTCAGGAGGGTAGAGCTTTCCATCCCTATATTCGCCCCACCAGTTTTTTGAGGGAAATTTATTATATAATTTGATGAAAAAATCAAGTACATACAATATCAGAAGCATTGCACCGATTGATTCCATATTGCCAATTATTACTCCGCATGCAAGTATTCCTCCGATCGTAAGATTCCCAATATCCCCTGGAAATACTTTCGCCGGATACCAATTGAAATAGGAAAAGGCAAGAAGGGCCCCAATTATCGGGATAAATAAAATCAAAGGTTCTGTATTGCCTGAGATATATGCAAGAATTGATGCAAAACTAAAGATCACTATTCCCATCCCTGCTTCCATTCCATTGAATCCTGCAAGCATATTTGTAAGATTTGAGGAAACTGCAACTCCTAAAGGAATTAAAAGAAGGATATAAAAGATTCCAAATTCAATTTCTCCAAAAAAAGGAATAAACATTGAAGTATTTCCCACAGCCTCTACTGCAATTAACGGGACTGCTGCAAAAAGAGGAACTATCGCCTTAAGCCACTGGGGAATATCCAATAAATCATCAAGTATCCCTATAAACGAGATCACATAAACTGTAAGAAGAGACGCTAATATAAAAATAAGGTTGAAATGAAAACCAAAAAAAGTATTGAAAAAAACTGCCAAAAAAACCCCTGCAGAAAAACCTGCAACAATTGCAAACCCGCCCATTTCTGCAACTTCCGGATTGCCCGGTTTGTTTACATCCTTTCCTATTATTCCAAATCGTTTTAATCTTGGAATTAAAAAATGGGAAAAAATAAAGGTTACTGCAATAGAAAATAGAAAAATTGAAATATATGCAATCATCTTCTCATCTCACCTAATTTTTGTTTTGCAAACCCAAGTGAAAAATTATTTTCTCGGGCCAAGATTTCCGTAAGTTTATCTATCTCTTTTGGTGTTTTTGCACCTGCCATAACGCAGATGTTTCTTGCATGAAGCCCCATATGGCCTTTTTGTATCCCTTCTGTTGAAAGCGCTTTTAGGGCTGCAAAATTGTTTGCAAGGCCAACACAGGCCATAATCATTGAAAGTTCACCGGAGGATTTTATCCCCATTATCTTAAACATTGTTTTTGTCTGCGGAAGGGTATTTATTGCCCCACCTACAGTTCCAACTGAAAGAGGAAGTTCTATTTCTCCTAAAATATCCCCTTTTTCTGTTTTTGTATAGCTTGCAAGGGGTTTGTAGCCTTCTATTGATGCATAGGCGTGTGCTCCTGCCTCAACTGCCCTCCAGTCATTTCCTGTTGCGATTGCAATAGAATCCATCCCATTCATTATTCCTTTATTATTTGTTGCACACCTATAAATATCAGATTTTGCAAATGCATAGCCATCAAGGATTCCCTCGATTGCATCTTCTCCTATTGCTTCTTTTTTCCATATTGCTGATGCTTTTACTTTTCTTTTTACTGCAAGATTTGTAAGGATCCTAAGCCTTATTTTTCCTCCCAAAAGGTTTGCAAGATAGGGGGAAAGTTTTTCAAGGACAGTATTTATTGTATTTGCTCCCATTGCATCGCAAACATTAATCGAAGCCTCGCAAATCAGCATCTTTCCTCTTATTGTATCCAATTTCCTTATTGAAACATCAACCAGTCCGCCACCGTATTTTTCCATGTCCAGGGCAAACTGTTTTGCATAATCAAATATTTCTTTCTTATTTTTATTGAAAATTTCAATTGCTTTTTTTGCATCTTTTATATCCACTATCTGGATCTGACCGATCATTACCGGCTCTTGCGCAATCGAAATGAAACCTTCGGGAAGGGATAATTTGGCTGCATTTGATGCTGCGGCAATTACTGAAGGTTCCTCAAGGGCCATTGGAATAATTGTTTCTTTTCCATTTATCACAAAATTTGTTGCAATCCCAAGTGGAAGATGAACTGCCCCTATTACATTTTCAATCATGCGGTCTGCAACATTTAAATCCAGAGCTCCTGAATTTTCAAGCATAGTTATTTCTTCATCTGATAATTTGTATTTGGATTTTAATACCAAAATCCTTTCCTTTACTGATTTTTTGTAAAACCCGCTGAAACTATTCATTTTTTCACCTATATTGATTTTTCAAGCATATCCGAAACCTGAATTATTTTTTCAAAGGGCCCGGATAATTTTTGCGAATAGAAATTATTTAAAAACTCTGCAAGAGATAATTCTTCTTCTGTAAGAAAATACTCCTTTTTTTTGTTTTTAACAAATCCAGTCTCCTTTAATTTTAAAAGATGATAATAAACTGATTTTTCGCAAGGGTTTTTTCCAGATACCCTGCAAACCCTTTCATATATTTGAGGAAAAGATAATCTTTCTTTTTTGATGTGGGCATACATTAAAACCTCTAAGATATCTAAAATGAAGGTTCTTGATTCATTGGGATAAACCAATCCTAAGGAAAGCGCAAGCCATCGTATCATTGATTTTTTTGCAAGTTTTATTTCGGAATTAATGATTAAATCCCTTATCATAAATTCATTTTGAATGTATTTTGATTCTGGAATCATTAAAAGGATTTGAAATATAAGAAATTAAAAGGTTTGTTTTTTCTAAATTAATTTTAGAGTTCCATCCAAAACAAGGTGGGAAGAATAGCCAATAAAAAAAATTATGCCAACTAAATTATCAAAAAAATAGATAATTGCTGAAAAAAACAAGAGAAAAATAATAGAATGGGTAAACCCACGATGCTTTGGCTTTAGAAAGACAAACAAAAGAAAATAAACCCCGGATAAAAAGATTAGTGTGTAAAGTGCATACGCGATATTATTAAAATACAGAAAACCAATGACAAATGAAGCTATGGGCACTAATTTATCCAGTATCTTTCTTGATTTTGAAAGCTCGTGGTCTAAGTCGGCAAGAAGGGAAAAGATACCGCAAAGAAATGAAAAAAATAAAAGATTGAAAAAATCCGGGATTTTTAAAATGAAATTTCCAATCAGAAGAAAAAGGAAAAATGCAAATAAAAAATGAAATTTCCAGTTCATAAAAATCAAAACAGGTTTTTTAATTTACTGATTGCATCCATATCAACGGGGGATATTCTTATTGGAGTTATCACTGTCTTTCCTTTTACAAGAAGGTCGAAATCAGAATTTTTTTCCTTTTTTGAAGCAGGCCCCTTTATCCAAAAATACGGCTTTCCGTCTGGATCCATTTTTTTATATATCCTTATTGAAAATCTGTTTCGTTGGGGAATTGCAAAAACAATGTCTTTTCCTGCGGCTTTTTCGTTTATGTTTATGCTGAAAAAAAGATCTTTTTCAAGGAAAGGCATTAATTTCTTTATAATAAGTTTTATCTGAAGAGAAATTGCAGAATGGCTGCCCCACACTTTTTGTTTATTTTTCCATTCCCCTGCTTCTTTATATAATGAAAATCCAAGAGATTTTACTCCGAAAAGAGATGCTTCTGTGCAGGCAGCCAGTGTTCCTGAAGAGTATAGGGAATGAATTGAAGTATTATCCCCCCAATTTATTCCGGATAAAACTAAATCAGGTTTTTTAAAATCAGAACAAAACACTGCAAAATTTACGCAGTCTGCAGGAGTTCCGTTTATTTCATAGATATCATTTTCTCTTTTGTTGATTCTAATCGGTTTGTGAAGGGTTATTGCCTTTGATACTGCGCTTTTCTGGTAGTTTGGTATTATCGCATATGAGTTTTTATCTATTGATTTTGCAATTTTTAGGAGAAGTTTCAGCCCCCATGAATAGCCATCATCATTTGTAACTAAAATTACCATAATATAAAAAGGGAAGGAAAAATATAAAAGGGAAACTAATCCTCTTCTAAATCGATCTTGCTTTGCCAAATTAAATATAATAACTCCGGATCTCCTGTATGTTCAATCAGATAATGCTCGGTTTGCTGAAAAGGAGAAGACTGGATTATTAAAAATTGCAAATACTTGTCATCAGTTTCAAAGGATTTTTCAACGCTTTTAAAATAACCATAAGACCCAGGTTCATTCCAGAGTATTCTAAAGGCCCCTTTTAAATCTGTTTTTGGATGGATGGTTGCAGAAAATGCGCGCTCGTTTTTTCTGTCCTCATATGCAACATATTCAAATTTAAAATAATCATCCTCGCATATTCCTTTAGTGCAATCAACGATGTTGTGGCATTGCAAGTCTATACACACCTGATCATAATCACAGTTTAAATCATACAGGCATTTTCTTGTGGTTTTGCACTCATAATTAACGCAATATTTGGTGGATGATTTGCAGTTGGAATTTATTTTGCACTCTACTTTCAGGCATTCACCATTTTTACATATTTCATCAGATAAACAATTGGAATCTTTGGTGCAGTATTTTATGCAGGAATTGTCTTTGCAAATATAGTTTGCAGGGCAATCAGCATTGAAATTGCACTCTTCTTTGAGAACACATGAATTATTTGTGCATTTCTCGTTTTCAGTGCATGGTGGGTTGTTGAAATTGCATCCTTTTTTTAATACGCAGATATTGTTTATGCAGTCTTCATCTTCATTGCAATTGCACACAGGATTGTTATTTTCGATGATGTCATTTTCATTAGGATCGTTAATTTCAGGAGTTGATACAATGGAATCTTCTGTTTTTTGCAATTGGTCTAAACATCCGAAAAAAACAACCGGAATAATTAAAATCAAAAATAGATAGGACAATTTCATATAGATAAGATATACAGAAAAGATTTTATATTAATAGATGGAATAATTTTTTATGAAAAAAACAGTATTCATATTCCACGGATCATATGGAAGTCCGAACGGAAACTGGTTTGGATGGCTAAAAAATGAGCTTGAAAATGAGAAGATAGAGGTATGCATTCCAAAATTTCCAACCCCAAAAAACCAAAGCCTTGAAAATTGGATGGAAGTTTTTTCAAAATATAAAGATATGGTTAGTGAAAATTCAGTATTTATAGGGCATAGCCTGGGGGTTGCATTCCTTTTGGCTCTTCTTGAAAAACACAAGATAGATTCTGCTTTTCTGGTTTCAGGATTTATTGGGAATCTGGAAAATGAGATATTTGACAGTGTAAATAAAACTTTTACACAAAGAAAATTTGACTGGGAAAAAATAAGGAAAAACTGCAAAAAATTTTATATTATTCATTCGGACAATGACCCTTATGTCCCTCTAAAAAAAGCACAGGAAATTGCAAAATATCTTGGTTTAAAAGTGATCATTATCAAGGGTGCAGGGCATTTCAATTCCGAGGCAGGATATAACAAGTTTGAATTATTACTAGAAAAAATAAAGGAGGCTATGGATGAATCCTAAACCGATCCCTTGGAAACAGCATGCATTCTCTTATATTTGACTGGTTTGTTATTTTTTGGGTGATTCTCTCAAGGCCAATTGACCATCCTGCATGAGGGGGCGCTCCAACCCTGAAGGCATCAATATAAAATTGGAAATCAAGCGGATTTAATCCTCTTTTTTTAAGCTGTTCTTCAAGAACTAGCGGGATATGGATACGCTGCGCGCCAGAGGAAATTTCAAGTCCTTTATACATAAAATCAAATGCATTGCAAACTTCCTCCCTTCCATTTTTGGGCATTGAATAAAATGCGCGAACGGAAGTGGGCCACTCATAAATAAAATAGGCATCTTCTCCAATTATTTCATCAAGTTTTTTTTCTGCTTCTTTTGAGAGGTCTTCCCCCCATTTTATTTTGAAATTATTTTCATTTAATAGATCAATAACATGATCATAAGAATATTTTTTTATTTCTTCCGGGATATTTACCTCAACATTTAATATTGAAAATTCTTCCTTCATTTTCTTGGCAGAAGAGACCATATGCAAAAATACTTTTTCTAAAATATCCATGGCATCAAAATGGTCTGCAAAACCAATTTCAATATCCATCTGGATTATTTCATTTAGATGGGAGGTTGTTGCGTGTTTTTCTGCCCGAAAAACAGGAACAGTCATAAAAACCTTATCCATTCCGCCCATAACACACAGTTGTTTATATAATTGTGGGGACTGGGCAAGGTATGCTTTCTTTTCAAAATACTGGACTTCAAAAACATCAGTTCCTCCTTCTGTTGCAGCACCAACCAGAGATGTCGGATGAATTTCAACAAATCCAAGTTCAGTGCATTTTTGCCTGAATGATCTGGCAAGAGCAGATTTGATTGAAAAAATTGCAGAGGGAATTTTTCTTCTAAGATCGATATACCTGTAATCGAGCCTTGTATCCAGCTCTGATGGGACTATATCCAAAGGATCAACTGGAAGTTTTCTTTCAACCTTGCTTAAGAGGGTTACTTTGGAAGGAATCAGCTCAATTCCGCCTGGTGCTATTTTATTTTCTTTTAGTTCTCCTTCTACCTGCAGTACATCCTCGCGGTTGAAATTGAAATTTTCAAGAAGAGAATCTGCAACGATTCCTTTCTTTACAGTAACCTGCATTAATCCGGTTCTATCTCTTAAAATGACAAATCTTACCTTTCCTATGTTTCTAAATTCATGGACCCAGCCACAAAGAGATACTTCCCCCTCAACTGATCTGGCATCCTTAATGTAATGTGTTCTAAGCATAATTATCAATATAGATAAAGGTTAGGCAAATTTAAAACACTTTTGAAAAAGAAAGAAAGATTAACAAAATAAGGAATGCTGGTATAAGGTATTTTATGAGGATTAAAAATAATTTTGAACTTGCTTTTCCCATAATTGTTTGTATTTCATTTTCCAAATTTTTATGACCCCATGCCAAAAAGACAACGGTTATGAGTATTGCAAATGGAAATATGTAGCTCACTGCTGTTTCGTCCATAAAATCTAAAAATGGAGCCCCAAATATTTCAAAACCGTTGCCAGAATAACTTAATGCCGAAGGAAAGGAAATAATTATCAAAAGAATGGTTAAAATAAGAACGGATTTTTTTCGATCAAAGGAAAACCTGTCTTCAAAAAGGGTTATTGGCACTTCCATCATAGATAATGCAGATGTCAAAGCTGCGCTAAATAAAAGCAAAAAAAAGATGGGAAGGGCAAATTCTGAAAACGGAATTGAATGAAATGCGAGTGGAAGTGTATCAAATGCAAGAGACGGCCCTCCGGATAGTGGCAGGTTATTTCCAAGTGCAAGGGTTACTACCATAAATCCTGCAAAAAGGGCAATTGATGTATCAATTATTGAAACAATGGCAGTTGAACCAAAAATATTTAATTTTCCTTTTACATAGCTTCCATAAGTAAGCATAACGCAAATTCCAACTCCCAGCGAAAAAAATGCCTGAGAAAATGCAAGAATCCATGTATTCAAATTAAAAAGATAATCCGGATTTATCTGGGTGTAAAAATCAAGGGCCATATCGTAACCATATGTGTAAATCGAACCTATAAAAAGAAGGATTAGCGAGATTACAAATATCGGAACGCAACACTTGTTTAATTTCTCAAGTCCTTTGGTTATTTTAAAGCGCATGACGATAAATATAATTGCAATTACTGCAAGCGTGGAATAAATGGAAAAATTAGTGGCAGAATAATCTGAAAAAGTGATTATTTCATCAGAAAAGCTTGATATAAGATAGGAAAGGGTCCATCCGGTAACTACAACATAATAGGATACTATCAGAAAATTTAAAATAATCGGAACATACCCCAAAAATGCGTATTTTTTTGAGATTTGCCTGAAAATGAGCAGCGGTGTTTTTTTGATTTTTGAGCCTGCAAAAAATTCAAGAAACATTAACGGAGCCCCTACTAATATCACTGCAAAAAGATAAGGAATTATAAAAGAACCCCCTCCATTCTGGGATACAAGATATGGATATCTCCATATATTCCCTATCCCGACAGCAGAGGCTATTGCCGCAATTATAAACATGGTTTTATTCGACCATTTTTCAGATGTGAATGTGCGATCGGTAACCATTAGTGAAAAATTAATAACTAAGAGTTTATAAATTCGATTGGGATTTTGAAATTTGCATGCATTATGACATGATTTCAGAAACTAAGGAACCATGGTTTGCACCAACAATTTTAACTTTTACAATTTCTCCAAGATGCCCATTAAAATCTTTTACAATCACCTGCTTATAATTTTCATTTCTTCCTGTGAAATCTTTTTGTTTTTCTGTTATCAGAACATTATAAATTTCTCCTATTAGTTTTTTGTTTTTTTCAAATGCGATTGTTCGGCATAATTTTGCAATAATTTCAGTTCTTTTTTTTATTATTTTGCTGTCAAGTTGTTTAAGATTTTTTGCAAAGGTACCATCCCTTGGGGTAAATTTTGAAACATTCACTATATCCGGCTTTATTCTCTTGATCATTGAAATCGTCTTTTTAAAATCAGATTCATTTTCTGTAGGGTAACCAACAATAATATCTGTTGCGATTGTGATTTGAGGAATGGATTTTCTCAATTTTTTAACGCATAAGTTGAAATCAGAAACAGTATGGGTCCTGTTCATTTCCCTGCAGACTTTTTCAGAACCAGTCTGGACCGGGATATGAATGAATTTATAGAGCATCCCTCCTTTTAATTTTTTGATAAGCCGGTCGATCATTCTTTTTGTGTGGATTGGATTTATCATTCCGAGTCTTATCTTAAAATTTCCTTCAATTCTTTCAATTTCATCTAGAAGAAAAATCAGGTCCTTATTGCACTCAAGTCCATATGCGCCTAAATCCATTCCTGTGAGCTGAATTTCTGCAGCGCCAAAATTAATTCCATTTTTTATCCATTCAGTTACTCTGTTTTTATTGTAGCTTGCAAGTTTTGGCCTTGCAATTTTCGTCTGGCAGAAATAACAGTTTCCAATACAGCCTTCCTGGATTGAGACCCTGAGAATAGGAGAGGTTAATCTTCTTGGAAGAGCCTCCTTGTCTTTTGAAATTTTATATGTTGCAGATTTTTTATTTGCGCAGTCTTTTAATGCATCATAGATACTTCCGATTCCTGCCGGATAAACGATCACGCAATTTGGCAATATTTTTCTTATCTTTTTTTCATTTACTCCAAGACAGCCCGCAATTATCAGCTTTCTGTTTTTCAGTGATTTTATTCTTTCCATTATTTTATTTTCTGTAGCGCCCTTCACAGTGCAGGTATTAAGAATGATTATTTGGGCTTTATTTTCATCAGAAACTATGCAGTGCCCCTCTTTTTCAAGCGCTCCGGCTATAAAATCACTGTCGGCCTGATTGAGGGTGCACCCATAAGTCTGGATGTAGATTCTCATTTTCTCTCTCTGGTGGTGATCATTATCCCATCAGGAGTTTTATTCACATTTCCAATTCTTGAACCAAATATTCTTTTTACGCCCCTCTGGTAGGCAAGATCCACAAGACGCTGGGTTATTATTCCATCAAAAATAATAACTGAAACCCCTGATTTCTCCTCAAGGAATTTTATGACATCCCGGACTTTGATTTCTTCCAAAAGCTCAAGGTTTTCATTATACATGCGCGCCTGCAGGGTGTCTTTTAATTCTTCAAGCTCTTTTTCAATTTCCCCTTCAGAAATTTTCTTGATTACTTTTTTATTATTTTCGTCTTCAATTTTTATTGCAGGCTTTCTTTCCGAATTAAATTCAAATCCTTCATTTTTCTGCAGAATCTGCATTCTTTTCGAATTCTCGATATTTATCCTGGGTCTTTTTGGAAGAAAAGAAGGTTTTTCGATTTCCTTTTTCAATTCCTCGGCGATTGCACTTTTTACTGGCTCTGGCCCTGAAAATCTTTGAAGATTTTCATTCATCTTCTCCTCATTGAAATCGCGATGACTGCCGTAATTATCCTGTTGTCTAAAAGGTTTTATGTTGTCTCTTTTCCCGGCTTCAAGCATTTCCTGATCAAATGGAATCTTGTTCCTAAGATATTTGATAAGCTCTTTTCTTGTGAGCTCTTCTACTTCCTTTCCTCTCGGAGCCCTTGCAACAAAATCTATTTCAGCTCCAGCTTCAACAAGAGAACGGACAATTAAATCACCGCCCCGATCACCATCCAAAAATAGGGTTGTCTCCTTTTTTTTGGTCAATTCGATAATTGTTGGAAGAACCCTTGCACCCTGCATTGCAATTACATTTGTGACATCATTTTTAAGCAAATTTAAAACATCTGCCCTTCCTTCAACAATTATAACTTCATTAGATTTATCAATGCCCGGGCCTGCAGGAAGCCTATCTGGACCAAATATTGTTATTTCTGCCTTTTTTACCTCATCCCTTACATTTTCCGAAAGTTCTTTGCTTTCTGGAAGCTCGGTATCTATGAGGGATTTTAAAAGTCCTTTTGCCCTGTCTATAAGATTTTTTCTTTTTATGCTTCTGGTATCCTCTATTTTATCCACTAAGATATGCGCTTCGCATGGGCCTACTCTGTCTACTGCTTCAAGCGCTGCTGCGATTATACATGTTTCAACCATATCAAGGCTGCTTGGGATTTTAATGACTGCATCAGTTAATCCGCTTTTTGCATTTGGATTTTTATCTACCTCTATTCTCCCAATTCTTCCGTTTTTTTGAAGGTCGCGAAGATCCAACTCTTCTCCCAAAAGCCCTTCTGTCTGGCCAAAAATTGCGCCGACTATGTCTGGCTTGTCTACAAGACCTTCAACTTTTACATTTGCATAAACCAAATATTTTACTGTATCTATATATGTTTTACCCATATTATTCACCCATAAATTCATCATATTTTCTTTTTATGTCCTCAAAATATTTTATTCTGAGGATTTTTCCAAGTTTTCTTCTTGTTTGCGTATCTGCCTTTATTCCAAGGCTCCAAAGCTCCTCTTCCACCTTTTTGCAAAGGGAATTTCCCTTATAGTCAAGATCAAAAAGAAGGACTACTTTTTCCATTCCTTTTAGTTTCTCAAAAACACCTTTTTTGCCAACTATCTCTATGGTATTTGTCACTCCAAGGCCGGAAAGGGCTGAGGAATCCCTCTTTCCTTCCACAAGAACCACTGAATCCTTCAGACCAAAAAGTATCTTTTCGATTTCACTCATTTTTGCACAATCCGTCAAATTTATCCAGAATCTCCTTTTCATTTCCATCTATCCGGATTTTCTTGTTTTTGCTCAGACTTCCAGAAATTAAATATACTTTTATTCCAAGATGCCTTGTGAGCATCTTTTCAAGAGCCCTGTTTGCCTTTCCCTTTTCTGCTTTCTGCGTAATCTTTACACTATAGGTTTCTCCTGTTTTTCTTATCCCGAATTCTTTTGAATTGGGAATCACCCGTATATTTAACTCCATTATTCTTTTCTCCATGGGTGTCCAGAATTAGTAGGAATGTGCTGCGCGCTGTTGACCGGTCCATCATCATTTTATTCCGGTGGCCATCCGCGCGCAGCATGAGCGTCATTTTATTCTTGCTTTTTCCTCGATTAAATCAATCACTGCTGGAAATATTGAAATTATATCTCCTTGTGTTATTATACCGACAAGCTCTTTTTTTTCATTAATTACCGGCAGTCTTTTTATGCCGTGTCTTTTCATTGCCTTTGCAGCCTCTTCTAGTGTTGCCTGGGGCTTTATCACTATTATTGGAAAACTCATAACTGCGGACGCTTTTGTTTCCTGAGGATTTAATTTTCCTGCAAGCACTTTGTGAACCAAATCCCGTTCAGTTATTATTCCGTGCGCTTTTTTGTCTTTAGTAATCACTACCGAGCCTATCTTATATTTTTTCATAAGTTTTGAAACAGAATCAACTGTATCTGTTTCCTGAGATGAGATTACATCTTTTTTCATGATGTCTCCTACTTTTAAATCTGAACCCATGGTATAAAATTAGAAAGAAAGAATTTAAAAACTAGACTCTTTTTACTTTTTTTGCCCCGCCTTCTCCTATAATTGATGAGGCAAAACCCATCATTTCAAGCTTTTCAAGGATTGTTCTTATTTCTCTTTTATCAATATCCAACTCTTCGTAAAGTGTGGCGGTTGTGGTCCATTCATTTTTAAGGAGCCTTTTTAGGATTTTTTTTTCATTCTTTCCAAGCGTGCTGGTTTTTTCAGATTCAATTTCAGAAAAGATTTGTTTTTTCGAGTTTTCAACATCCGTAAGATTAATTTTTTGTGCATCTTTTTTCTCTGCTTCTTTTGAAGCCATAAACAAAAGCCTTATTCCAAGCCTTGCATCACCCATATTTCTTGCGCTAAATCCTGCACAGGCCCCTATTATATCATCGTCAAAAGTCTGGGGATAGAGCCCTAAAAGGGCTCTTTGCCGGATTATGCCCCGCAGTTCATCAGGCCGGTATGGAACAAACTGAATTGATTTTTGGGCAAATGAACTTTTTATCCTCCGTTCAAGTTTTGAAGAAAAATCAGTTTCATTGGTTATGCTTATGCAGTTAATTTTTCCCCCATTCATTTCTTCTATTCTGAGTAAATCATATAGGACGCTGTCTTCTTTTCTTTTTACAAGAGAATCCACTTCATCTAAAATGACTACTGGAATTTTGTCTTCTTTTATTGATGAATTGGAAATTATCTCAACGAGCTGATCTGGGGCAAGGCCTCTTCGCGGAACAAATTCATCCAATGAATATGCAATTTGATTTAGCACTGAAAACCGGGTTGAAAAGACCCAGCAGTTTATGTAAATCCCCTTTATTTTCCGGCTGTAATCCTCTAATTCAGAGAGCACATATTTTGCGCATGTGGTTTTTCCGCATCCTGTCGAACCATATAAAAGAAGATTTTCCCCTTTTCTTTTTGCTGCCCCTTTCAGGGAAATTGCTATTTCTTTTATTTCTTTTTCCCTGAAAAAAAGTTCCTCCGGCATAAAATCAGGATTAAACACATCCTCATTTTTTATTATGCTGTTCTGCTCTTTTATGGAGTCAAAAAGATTCATATATTCATACTGGTTGATAGGAAATTAAAAAGATATTGTTTGGATTTTTTTTATACAAAACTAACAATGTTTTATTGCCCTGTATACGACTTCATTTTCAAACTGCCATATCTTATCAACTTTATGAAACCCGCAATTTTTTAATATTTCAAACTGCTCTGATAGTTTCATTGGTTTATCATCATTAAAGGCATGTTTCATCCAAGCCTTTAATTCCTCTCTGGAAAGATTTTTTTCAAGATAGGTTCTGTATAGTTTCCTATAATGTGTGTTTATTTCTTCTGTTTCTCCTTCGATAAAATCCCCGTTTGTGAAAACCCCTCCTTTTTTAAGGGAATTGAAAACATCCTGAAAAAGTTTTTCTTTTTGGGTATGCAAAATGTTATGTATTGCAACCGCAGAAATCACTGCATCATACTCTTCTTTTGGAAAAGAAACATTGGTAAAATCTGCACAGAGAAGCATTTTGTTTTTGAATTTTTGAAGGTTTTTTTCACATTTTTCAATCATTTTTCCAGAAGAGTCAATTCCAACTGCCCGGCAGTTTTTAAATTTTTGCAATGCGATTTTAAGGCCGTGTCCTGTTCCGCAGCCAAGGTCGCAGATAGCAATATTTGAATTTGAATCCAGGGAAATTGCATTAACCAGTTCATTGTGCAGGCAATCATTTTTCATTACAACCTTGTTTGAGAGAGTATCATAATCAGAAATAGTTTTAGAGAAAAAATCTCCTGTAGAATTCATAAGAAGTATAGAAGGGCACAATTTAAAAATCACTCCAATCAAAACCGGATTATGGATGTTGAAAAAATAAGAAAGGACTTTCCGATTCTTAAAAGAAAAATAAATGGAAACCCGATGGTTTATCTTGATTCTGCAGCATCAAGCCAAAAGCCAATGCAGGTAATTGATGCGATAACTGACTACTATTCAAACCACAATGCAAATATATTAAGAGAGGTGCACACTTTAGGCGGGGAAGCAACAGAAATGTGCGAGAACTCAAGAAAAAAAATAAAAGAATTTGTTGGAGCAAAAAACAGGAATGAAATAATTTTTACAAAAAACTCAACAGAGGGGATAAATCTTATAATGTATTCCTGGGGAATGGAAAATATAAAAAAAGGGGATAAAATAGTGGTGTCTGCATCAGAGCACCATGCCAATTTTATTCCCTGGCAGCAACTTGCAAAGATAAAGGGGGCAAAACTTGAATTTTTGGAAATAGACAATGAAGGTTTTCTTATAGAAGGAGAAGAAGAAAAGATAAGAAATTCAAAAATAGTTGCAATGGCCCATGTTTCAAATGTTACCGGGGTTATTTTTGATGTTAAAAAAATATGCAGAATCGCAAAAGAAAATAATTCCATATCCGTAATTGACGCCTCGCAGAGCATTCCGCATATGAAAACAGATGTATCCAGAATGGATTGTGATTTTCTTGCATTTACAGGTCATAAAATGCTCGGGCCGACAGGGATAGGGGTATTGTATGGAAGGGAAGGAATACTGGAAAAAATGAGGCCGTTTTTATACGGGGGAGAAATGGCCAAAGCAACAGAACGAAAAGAATGCAAATGGAATGATTTGCCTTATAAATTTGAAGCAGGAACCCCAAACATTGCAGGAATAATAGGGCTTAGAGTAGCAGTGGAGTATTTAAATAAACTCGGGATGGAAGAGATACAAAAACATGAAAAAGAAATCACAAAATATGCAACAGAAAGATTACTTGATATCAAAAACCTGAAAATTGCAGGCCCGAGAAAATATTCAGATAAAAAGGCTGGAATAATTTCTTTTAATATTGCAGGCTATCATGCGCATGATATAGGGATTTTACTAGACGAGGCCGGAATCGAAATAAGGACAGGAAAACACTGCGCAGAGCCGGTCCACAAAAAACTTGGTTTAAATTCAAGCGCAAGAGCCAGTTTTTACTTATATAACACAACAAAAGAAATTGATAAATTAAGTAATGAACTTGAAAAATTGGTAAAATAAAGAAGCAGATATAAATTAATTTGAAAATAAATTAAGAAAAGTATTATAAATAATAGTGCAGAAGATAAAAAAAGAGGCGAAGAAAAAATGGAAAACAAGTTTTATATGTATGGTGCAATCGGTGCAGCAGCACTTGGCGCTTTTCTTATGATTATAGACCAAAGTTTTATTGGTCTTTTTGGCGGAATACTTGCAGGCCTTGGGGCAATTTTCTCTGTCCTTCTTATGAAATATGGATATATAATCATGCCGCTTATAACAAAACAGGCATCAATAACCTCATATACTAATGGAGCATATGAAATACCTCCAAGCCAGGATGTAATAATCAAAAAAATAGACGACGAGTATTATGCCTCATGTTTTCTTGGAATGAAGATATACGAATCCTCAACTGAAAAGAGCATAGACCAGAATATGATGTATAATGAGTATTTTGAGAGGGCAATATCCAACATGAAATATGTTACAAAGATTTCATATCTAATTTATGTCGAGGACATAAGCAAAAAAAGAAAAAATCTTGAAACTAAAAAAGCAGAAGCGCAACTCAGGCTTGGGCGGGAGAGGGAGAAAGCAGAGCCTGATGTATTGAAAATTGAAAGATATGAGCGGGAAATAGCAGCGCTAAACCATGAAATTGACAAAATGATTCGCGGAGAAAAACCCATGGGAATTATTGCGTATTGCATGACCTCCTCAAAGGGAGTAAGCAGGGAATCTGCAATTGCAGAGGCAAAGGCACAGGCACGTGAACTAAAAACGCTTCTTTCAAATGCCCTTAATGTAGAGGTTGACCAGTTAACTGCTGATGAAATGCTGAAATGTTTTGAGTGGGAAAGATTTTTTCCCTCTTCTGGGCAGGACATAGAATCAAAGATGGTTTAAAATGGGAAAAATAACATTGAACAAGATTTCAAACAAGTCAGTATCAAAAAGAAATATTCTTGTTCATCCTCCTGAGCCCCCTATTGAGATATTGTGCGAAGAGCCTGAAAACTCAATATATGTCGGAAACACTGAGATGCTCAATGTTCCCTTTTACTGGAATTTCAAAAATGTCGCAAACCCCCATATTGCAATTGTTGGAATAAGCGGAAGCGGAAAAAGTTATTTTATAAAAACATTTCTGCTCAGGGCTTCTTTTGTCTGGAATTCAAATGCTGTGGTAATTGACTGGGCAGGAGAATATAAGCAGTGGGTCCAAAGCGCCAACGGGAATATAATCTCACTTGGAAAAGGATCCTACCTCAATCTTATGGATACGGGCGGAATGAAACCTTATGACCGGATAAAACAGATAATGAGGACGCTTGAATTGCTTACAGACATAAAAAATTATCCGGAACAAAAAAGATTAACTGAAGAAGCAATAGAAAAATCATATTTGCAGGAAAAATTCAGGCTTGATGTTATTGAGCAAAAAGACGAGCTTGGAAAGCCTCTTGAGCCCCCAACATTAAAATCAGTTGTAAGGATACTTGAGGAAAAATCATCGCTTGGAACCTATGAATTTCCAGCAGAACTTGAAAATGCAATATACCGGCTTAAAAAATTTACAAAGCCCGGAGAGGATTATTTTTCAAGAAAAGGAACGGTAAATCTTGGAAAGCTTATAACCTCTGGTCTGGTCGATATAGACCTTTCCGGGCTTCCGGACGAAACTACGAGGGCGCTTGGGGCGCTTACTATACTTCAGTTCATAAAAGAAAAAATGAGGGCTTCTGGATGGAGTGCCACCAAAGGGATAAGACTAATAGTGGTTTTGGATGAAGCATGGAAGATATCAAAAGAGGATACAAGCGATGCAGTAATGATTGTAAGGGAAGGGCGAAAATATAATTTTTCAATGATTATTGCAAGCCAAAATCCAACAGATATAAGCGAGGCAATATTTAGCAATGTCGGAACAACATTCATATTAAAGGTAAAATTTGAAAAATACCTAGACTATCTCCAGAGAACGCTTAATTTCAGCAATTTTATGAGAGACAAAATAAGCACATTTGGAGTCGGACAGGCTGCAATAAATATGGCATTCACAACGCCAACTCAATATCCTTCAACCTTTCTACTAAAAAGAATAGAAGGCGAAGAACCAAAGGTGGAATATTTTATAATTTTAGAAAACATTCTCACTACTGAGCAAAAAAGAGATGATACTATGGCAAAAAGCATATCATTTGAAAAAGATGGAATAAGAAGAAAATTTATCGAATACGGGCTTTCTGAGGAAAGCATTGTTGAATTAATGAAAACCTTTGACAGAAATAATAGAAGGATGGATGTTGTTTTGTTTGTAATGTTTCTTGAAAGGGCAGGAATGAAAAGAAAAAAAATAACTGAGATTCTTCAGGAATTTGCAATAGATGATGCAACAATAATAAATATTTTTATAGCTGTCGATAAAAAAAGACAGGAGTATGCCGGAAAGGAACTTACCCAGATAGTTTTGGAAGAGTAGGTGTTTGTAAATGAAAAATGTGAAAAAAACAAAAGAAACCCGGAAAAAAAATATTGGAAAAAATGTTTGCATAATTTCAAAAAAAGAGCTTGACACGGCAGAGCTCAAAGATGCAAAAAAAGTAAAGGATGATGCAGTTATAAAATTTATCAGAAAAATTAAGAAAAAGCTTAATATGGAAACTGGAAATAATCTTTATGTAAGCAAAGGGTGTATTGAAGAGCATACAAAAAGAAGAAAATCATTTGAAAAGGGGCTTTTGATAGCTGCAATTCTTGCAGTACTTATTTTTTTCGGGCTTGTAATTCTTCCGATTATATTTACCCAGAGCATAAATTTTGGATCGATAATGCTTGGAATACTGCTTGCAATAATAATGGTGGTTTTTTTCGGTTTGATAAAATACACTCCGCAGATTGAAAAGTGATAATTATGATAGGAATTCCTGCAAAAGAAAAAAAGGAAGTAGAAAAAAAGCCGATGATAGACAGTTTCAAGGTTGGTGGAAAAGTTAATACAAGCCTAAAAGAGCTTGCAGAAAAGTTATCTACTGTTTCATTCCTTGAAGTTGCATTGGAAACTGATGCGGTTAGCTGCGCGTATATTGAAAGCAGGGATATATCCAACAGCCCATATCTGTTCTCACTCATTAAAATAAAAAAGGAGGAGATGTCGGTAATTTATTCCATACCTCCAACAATTGCCCCAAAAAAAAGAAGAATGGATGTTATAAGGCAGTTTTTGAATATACTCAATATAATAAATGAGGATTATTCCGTAGATATGCGGGTTATAAATAATCTTATTGAAAAAAGCCTGAAGGACATTGAAGAATTAATAGACAAAAAAACCGCAGAATTATATGTTGAATATGATACTCTGAAAAACGAAAACGCAATCATTTCAAAAAAACAATCAATCCTTGAAAAGGAAGTGGAAGAACTAAAGGTCAAAAATTACGAATTGCGTGAAAAAAACGAAAGATATCTTTTGAAAATAAAAAAATATGAAAATCCATCTGATGAGACTCTTAGAATAAAAATAATAGAATGGATAAAAGACCACAAGGGAGAGATAAGCATTCCTGATTTTGTATCTGTTTATTTTAAAGACAATGAATCCGGAGAGCAACGAGTTGAAGAGATACTTGATGAATTAGTAAAGGAAGGATACCTGCAGGGTATTTAAATCAGTGATAACAGATGATTGATGTAAAAAAAATTAAGATAAGCAAAATGAAATATCGCTTTGATGTCAATAAGACATATAGCCATACAAAAAAATTCAATGTTATCGAAAAGAATCCTTTTGAAGAACTAGTTTTAGGAATTAGAAAAAAATTTTCAAAAAAAGAAGAAAAAATAACTAAGTCTGCAAAGGAAGGGAAAAAAACAAATATGCTGTTTTTCGCCTTAATTGGGTTAATGATACTTCTTGGAGGGATAGGGTTATGGATCTTTGCAACACTTTCCTCAATAAATTTAATCGAACCTGTTCTTGAACAAAAAAATATGGAGATACGGGCAATAGGCGGGGAAATACTAACCTATGGAAGCAAAATAGACGGGCAATATGTCGGAAGGATAGATTTAAATCAAAATATAGCAGGTTTTGATAGTGTAAATCTTATTATAACTACATACCTTGAAGAGCCGCCCTATCAGGTGTATATATTAGATGGGCCGCGAGAAGAAAGCCAAACCGAAACATATGAAGATTTCAGATCGTCATTAAATGAAATTTTTAAAAAAAACGGGGTAAATCTGGTTTCTATAAGCTATGATGATTTAAGAACTGTTTCAAAAGGGGCCATTGTGATTATTCCAAGCGGGAGAATACCCGAGCAGATGATAGTAAGTGGTGAAGGAAATATAAATGAAATTCTAAAAAGAGGGGCAAGCGTATTATATATTGGTCAAAAATTTGACAATAATGGAAATTATGTTGATAAGTATAATCAGGTAAAAAATATAGGTGCATTGTATGCAAAAAATATAAAGATTGAATTTGAAGAGAAAAATCTGCAATCGACATTGAATGATTTGTACTCTCCGCAATATCTTGCAAAAGGAAAAGGCAACGAATATGTCAATACAGTAATATACGATTCCCTGAGTGTGATTAAAGATAAAACTGGAAAAGGATACTTAATAATTGTTCCCCAGACTCTGGATGCAGGATGGAGAAAATGCAGTTTGTGCGCTGCAGCAGATGTTGCAACAATAGTTCTTCAGACGAAATGGCTTGAAGAAACTTCATCAAAAGAGTATAATGTTACTCAAAATAATGACACTGTTGTAAGAAGTTATTTTACAGGGCCGATAAGCCAGAAAAACACTTATATCCGTGTTGATATATTTGGTTTTAAAAATAATATTTATACAAGAAAAACAGTTTATTTGGAAGCTGACAAAAATACTAACGGAGAGCTGTATGTTCAGGACGGGGTAAGCATCTTATCCAGCTCTATTAGTGGAAACCCGATAAGGGTGAAAACAGATCTTCGTGAAAACGAATTATCTTATATTTATCCGAGTTTATCTATAATACAAAATGGTAAGGAAGTTGAAAAAAAGGAACTCACAAACATAAGAGTAAGCACCATCTCAGAATCAGATTTTGATGTTGAAATTGATGTGCTTGGCGGAGAGCATACTGCGCAAATAATTGATGAAAACGAAATTGCTTATGCAAAGGGATATTTTAATGCAGAGAAACTGGAGATTTCCCTTGTATCTGTAAAGGAAAATATATTTGAATTTTCATTTAAAATTAACGAACAGCCAAAGATTATCAAAAAGATATCCGTATCAGTTGATAATGGAAAACTTGGGGAGTATTTGTATACAGACAAATCGACAGTTTTAATAGATTTAAATCCTGTTTTGGGGTTAGGGCAGCTCTCTGAAGGAGAACATATATTCTCATTTACAGTAGGGGAAACAACACAGGATTATGTATATGGAGCGCCCAGGGCTGAAACAATTTTTACAAGCCCGGTATTTTTTGGAACAATAATTCTGGTTTTTATTATCCTTGGAATTGGAAGCTATCTTGCTTCGCAGAAAAAACCGGAATATTATCTGGATGTCTGTGATTTTCCTCCTTCAGATTTTGTAAAAGTAACTGTAAGTGAACAATTTGTAATAGACATATTTATAAAGGAAAATAACTATCACAAATGGAATAATGTTCCTTTAACCCTTTTAGAGGTTTCAAACGGGTTCAAAAAAACATTTTATAGTGGAAGGCATCTTTATGCAAGCGATTACAATATAGGCTATATTCTTGAAAAATTAGTGAAAAAAGGGGTTTTGATGCAGGATCTAGATTACTATTGCCCAAAGGAATGGACAAAAGAATTTAGTATGAGATACCTGTGTATTTTTAGAAAAATACGGGATATTTGTGTTGTAAACGGAATACCATTTACAAAAAAAACAGAAGCTGTGGCATGCGACAGCATAATTACTGTTTTAGGCCAGCAGTTTTATCTGCATATATGGGAGGAGAATAAAACAGCTGAAATGATAAAAAGGATACTTAAAAACATTGCAAGTGGAATGAACATAATTCTTGTCAAAAATGCATATGAAAAAAACAAACTTCTTGAAATAATGAAATCTCCCTCACAGGCGCTCTCATTGATTAAAATGGAAAATGAAACAAAAACAATTGAAACGATAACGCTCGATGAATTTGAAAAAATGATTAAGGAGATGAAATCATAGAATTATAAAGATTTAGAATTTTCTGTGATGAGCTTTCTATTGAAAAATCATTTTTTTCTTTTTTTATATTTTCTTTGAGAAGCTCGTTATTTTTTATTGCACATATTATTTTTTGTGAAAAATCAAAATGGTCATTAAACACATAGCCGTTATATGAATCCTTTATTATCTCAGCCGGAGCGCTGTTTGATTTGACAACAACAGGAGTATTTGCAGAAAGGGATTCAAGTATTACAAGGCCCTGGGTATCAAATTCAGAAGGAAATGCAAAAACATCTGCAGCGCTGTAATAATCCGGAAGCTCTAAATCCGAAACAAACCCTGTGAAAATAAAGTTTTTTGAAAGCCCTTTTGATTTAACAAGACTTTCATAATATTCTTTTGCAGGGCCCTTTCCTATTATAATAAATTTTGCATTGGGATAAACATTTAGGATATTATTTGCAGAATTGATAATCAATTCCAGATTTTTTTCCTGTGCAATCCTACCGACTGTCAGTATTATTGGATTTTTTAAAACCCTGAGTTTTTTTCTTATTTTTGAGCCGTCCCCTTTCTTAAATCTAATGCAATCAATTCCATTTGGAATCAGATGAAGATTTTTAATTTCCTGGGACTGGAGTATTTTTTTAACATTTAGAGAAGGCACAATCACATTATCAAAATTAGAATAATACCATCTTAGATATTTCCATGATACGGATTTTAGAAAATCCTGTAAAGAACTGTTTTTGGTGAGGTAATGGATTCCATCCGGAATCATTGTATGGAAGGTTGCAACAGATGGAATTTTTAATTTTTTAGCGCATTGTATTGCAGCAATGCCGGTAGTGGCAATTCCATGCGAATGTATCAAATCTATCTTATTTTCCTTTACCCTTTTAATTGCAGACAGAAAAGGAAAAAGCGCTATCCGATAATCTGGATAAGGCTTAAAAATTGTTGAAGTAAAGTAATAAACATGGTCATCTTTGTTTTGAATTTTTTGTTTTTTTGAACCCGGGCAAAAAATAAAGACCTTATGCCCTTTCAGTTCAAACCTCTTTCTTAATAGGATAATTGAGTTGACAATTCCGTCTGAATTCGGCAGGTATGTATCAGTAAAGAAAGCAATATTCATATTATAAATATATAGAGTTAAATATAAAAAGCTAATAAAATTATAAAAGATAGTAGTTTGTGTTTATAAAAACAAAGGTTTAAATAATAAAACAGGAATAATTAATAGTGGTGAGTTTTTGAAAAAAAACAAAAAGATCTCTAGTAGAATTAAGAAATCACCCAAAAAAAAGGTAAAACTCAAAAAAAATGCAATTTTGGCAAAAAAATCAAAAATTAAGAAAAAAATCCCAAAAAAACCTGAGATAAAGAAGAATGTTCAAAAGAATATTAAGGCAGAAATAGCTAAGCCCCGAATAAGAAAAGAGGCAAGCGAACAGGAAAAACGGGAAATTTCAAACATATTTTCCAATGCATTCATAAGACACCAATTTATTGCAATCGGAGGGGAAAACTCACTTGATATCGTAAGAAATTACCCTTTGGATTTAAGCGATGAAGAGATGTCTAAAAAACTAAAAGTAAAGATAAGCGATATCCGGTCTACACTAAATAAAATGCATGGGGAAGGATTTGTACACTATAACAGAAGAAAGGATAATGAAACAGGATGGTATTCTTACAGCTGGTCTTTGAACAGGAAAAAAATAGAGGGGTGGGCAAATAAAATTACCCTCGAAAAGAAAAATGCCCCGGGAAGCGGAATTGAAAGATATTATTGTAAAAAATGTGGCGCTGACTCAGTGGTTGGATTTGTAAATGCACTGGAAGCTGATTTCAAATGTTCCTGCTGCTCAAAAACATTAGAATATCTTGATCCTGAAAAAACAGAAATTTTTGAATTGATTACAGAGACTATGAAAAGAAGGAGAGATCTGTGAATTATCAGGAAATAAATGTATATGTTGTATTAATAAACAATGAAAAAATACTTATTCTTAAAAGAAAGAATGACATCTGGGAGTTTGCAGGAGGAAAAATAGAGTGGGGGGAAAATCCAAAAGATGCTGCAATAAGAGAAACAGCTGAAGAAACTGGGATAATTCCATATGATCTTATGCTTGTTGGAATCACTTCGGCAACATACCCCAAAGATGAAAATGAAAAACACTCATTGTATCTTGTGTATCTTGGAAGATGTGCAGACCAGAAAATAACCCTGTCAGATGAGCATACCGAAGGAAGGTGGCTTAGCCTAAATGAGATAAAATATATGAAATTGGGGCTTAATGCAGAGTCGATTCCAGAACTAATTGAAGACCTTATTGTCCCTGAGTAAATGAAAGGCAGGTTTCCTTTTTCCCGGAATTTTCTATTGACTGGCAGTAGGAATTTGTTTTAAGCTTTGAAGAGATTTCAAGGATGCAGTCGTCTTTTTTATCTAAATCAATGATTTGCAAACAGAGATTAAAATCAAGCTTTTTTGTTCCGACTATCAAAATGCAGTCATCTTTTTTTGAGCCTGCCATCTGGCAATAGGCTTCATTATCTGAATAAACCCCTTCTGTTTTAAAGCAATTTTCCGGGTTTTCATCATAGATGCATGCATAAAATGCTTTCTCAGTATTTTGATAGGTGCCAAAAAACTCCATAAGCTGGCTTTCATTTGAAAGTTCTTTTGGAATTTCAAACGAGCCTGAAGAATCAGTTTTGAGTAGCGTTCTTGTGTAATGTGTCGGTATGGCATTTATTAGATAAGTCAGATTTGAAAATAATTTATCTCCATTCTCATCAAAACACACCTGATTTTTGAAATTGGAATAAACTTCCAATTGTGCAGAAGTCATTCCAACTTTGGATAAATCCTCAATACTCAGTTTTTTAAAATCAAGAGAATATTCTAAGAGAGTGCATGGAATGTTTGAAACATTTATTTCTGTTATGTCCTGCGAGAAATTCATTGCGCCCTTTTCAAGAAGAAATTGGGATATGGCAATATCTTTTTCTGAAAGTTCCTTTGATGGAAATTCAATTAATTTTGAGTCTGCATACTTTTTAAGTTCCTGGCTCTCTTCAATTTTTGCGCATCTTTCTTTTTTGCCATAGGTTAAGCACATTATTGTTTCATTATCAAGAAAATAAATTTTTTCAGTATAAAAAACTGCGGATGATTGGAAATATTTGCCTTCCTGATTCTGGATTAAAAGCATTGTTTTTTCAAGGCCATCCAAATCCAAAAGATACTCTTTTGAATAATAGTTTTGAGGATACTTTTCCAAAAATGATAAATATTCTTTTGAAGGGATTGTTTCCTGATTTAAAGGTTCTGATAAAAACATCCCATATTCAAACACAAGATATGCGCACGCCCCAAATACAACCAATGCTAAAAATATTATTATTAAATTTTTAAAATCCATAAAAATCACTTACATCAATATAGAAGAATTATATTTATAAATATTATACAAAACGATCATTTTCAAGGGGTTTGAATTCATCAAAAACCGCTTTTCTTCTTGCCTGATGTACTGCATGCATCATATACCATGTAGCCCATCGGTATTTTTTAACTCCGAGCGGTTCTTCTGCTGGTTTGCCTAGTTCAAAGATTAGTTTCTCTGCCATATAAAATTAAAATTGAAGAATAGATTTATAAAGAAGATTATTAATTGGAAAAAAATTACGGCAAATGACTTACAAATTCATTTATTTTTATGAGAAATTGTGGGAGCTTATCCTTTGGAATTGATGCTCCTGCTGCAATTTTATGCCCCCCTCCTGACCCTCCTGTTTCAAGGCAGGCATCAGAAATTATTTTTCCAAGATTTATTCCTGCCTTTACAAGAGATTTATTTGCCCGCGCAGAAATTTTTATTGTGTTCTTTTCTCCTTGTGCTGCCCCAAAAATTGGTTTTTTTCCATAAGAGGATAATACCATTCCGCATACAATCCCGATTATTCCCTCATCAACTGCTCCGATTGCATCTATGAATAAAAAATTTCCAAGATCCAAGATGTTATTTTTTGAATATAAAATTCCCTCTCTTATTGTATTTTTATGATATGCTAAAAGCTCGAGGGATTTCTCATAACTGCCCTCTAAACCAAGACAAACCCCAACTCCTATTTCCGGCTTATTATGCCTTCCACAGGCATTGAGAATCGTCGAAAATTCAGAAGCATCATATAAATCAGATCTCAATGGCCTGTTTTTTAAAAGATAGATTTCTCCAATTAGATCTTTTGCCCTATACTCCAATCCTTTCGAAATTAATAAATTGAATAAACTTTTTTTTAGTTTTTCCTTTTCATTTTCTCCAAGGTCTATATAAGTCCTCCATTTTTCATTTTCTTTTAGATTTATTCCTGTATCTTCTAGAAAATTCTGGCAGGAAGATTCATTAAAGCTTAACCCGGGAATTATTATTTCATCTGAAAATGCCAAAAATTGGGCTAACGGCCTTGTTGATCTTCCATAAAATCTTAGATCAGATATAACCTCAATTTCTCCTTGTTTTATTCCTTCGTTTAAGATTTCCCTATTTTTTCCAATTAAAGGATACTGCATATCCCCAATCGCCCCAACTATTGCAAGATCTATTTTTGTTTTAAAAATTGAATATGCTGTTCCTGAAGCGCTTAAGTCAAATCCTCCGTCAATCCCGTATAATAAAGGATTTATCTGTGTTTTTGATATATTTTTAGGCTGATGATGGTCTATTATTAAAACATCTTTTAGTTCATTTACCCTTTCATTTCCAGAGCCTAAATCCACGAAAATTATTTCTTTTTCATTTTTTAATTCTTCAAAGCTGTTATCATCTAGTTTTTTTATGCATTTAAATCTTGGAGGTTTTGAATTTTTTGAGATTGCAGAAATAACTATTGAACCAGAGGTTATTCCATCACAGTCATAATGGTGCACAATTAAAGGGTCTTTAAATGAAAATGCAAGTTTTCTTGCTTCAATACAATCCTGCTCAAAATCCATTAGTTAGTTATAAACAGGAAAATTAAAAAAAGAGAAGGAGATTATTTTTTATTGTGCCCTTTATATCCTTTTTTTTCTCCTCTTTTCTTTGTATACTGGTATCCTGCAACTATTCCCACCAAAATTATTAAAAGTAGCAATAATAGCAATTTATTCTTATCTACCCATGTTCCAAGTGTTTCAGGCTCTTCTTCGGGCTTTGGGGATTCGGGCTCTGGCTCCTCAATTTCTATTTCCATGCAGGTGTTGAATTTACACTCATATCCATCAAGGCATTCATCATCAGAGCAGCATTCATAGTTTATCCATGTGTGGTTTTGGATATATCCGCATTCTCCTTCTATTAATGTGCATGTCCCATCAGAACAGTATTCATTGGATACGCAATCTGAATCAGTTTCGCATTCTGGTTTCTCGCATTCCTCTTCAATCCACTCGCATCCCAACTGATATCCGCATTCGCTTGTTGGAATCACCTGCTGACAGGCATTTGATAAACAGCATCCTGTATCACAATCCGAATTTAACTCGCATATAAACGGCTCTGGTTCTTCTATTGGGCAGGTATCAAGTCTAATTGAAAAGTCATAAGACAGGTAGTTTCCTTCTTTTGAAATATACACTTTATAAGTTGTTCCAAGTTGATTTAAAGAGTAAGTAAATATTGCAGTTCCATTTTCATCTGTTTGCATTGTTTTTGTATTTGGTTTGGTTGTATCAAAGATTGTTATATCTACTCCTGAAAGAGGATTTTCCTCCTTGCTTCTGGTTTTTATTGTTATTTCCCTGCTCCCATCATCAAGGCAAATGGAAGTTACCAAATAGTTTATTTTGGATTTTGTTGTTTGGCCCGGAGTTGTCGGATTTGTATAGCCGTAAATGAACGGTGCAAAATAACTAAAATTAGTTATATTATAAGAATAGACATATGTTGAAGCTACTGAAGTTGGATCATAAAAGGTCCAGTTTCCAGCTGTTCCATTGCTAGAAATTATTCCTCCTTTTAGAACTGTTTCATATGGAGCTGCACTGAAATATATTTTTGGAGAAAATGATGCAGAGCCTGTTATATTGGTTACATTTAATCCGTATGAGGTTGGTATCTGGGAGCTGTGATGAGGAGGTATAACTACTTCGCTTCCGTCTGTTGCGTTTATAAGTGTGGTTACTGTGGTTATTCCAACAGCAGATAATGAAACAGTTTTCAATGAAATATTTGAGGTCTCATTCAATCCAAAGGAAATTGTATCTGTAACTATTGCATATTCTCCTGTATTTATGGTAGAGTTATCAAGATAAAGCTCGTATGCAAGGGTTACATCGCCTACTGAGTTGTCCCCTGTAAAGTTAAGCGTTGTGTTTAAAAGATACACTCCATATGCCAGAGAATCAAGCGTGTTTCCTGAGAAATTTGAAATTGTGCTGTCTAATGTCCAAAGTGCAAAAAAGGAAATTGAATCTGTAGAACTCAAAACATTATTATTTACAAATGTATCATTTGTGGAATTGTAGATGATAAATCCAGTATAATTATACAAGGTATTATTTCTAAAGATATTATTAGTAGTATATGCAATAATAAAATTTGCCTCATTATTGGTTGCAGTATTGTTTTCAACAAGGCTTCCAGACTCAGATAATATGGTTATTCCAAAACTTGCGTTGGATACATCGTTTCCATAAATATAATTGGATAACCCATATTCGATATCAATACCATATTCTGCATTATTTCCTATAACATAATTACTATATAATGAGAAATTAGTGCTTCCGAACAATACAAATGCAGTTTCATTATTGTAGTAGGCATAATTTGAATGCGCCCTGGAATTATTTGAGCTAATGAACATGAAACCATCATTATTGTTGGAAGAATTGCTGTTTGAGACGGTTACTCCGTTTCCCCCGAAAACATAAAAGCCGTTATTTTTAAGGGTGTCTGAACCGATTATCGTTACATTGGTGATATTTGAACTGTTTGCATTGCATAATATAAGTTCTGAAAATACAAGGTTTTCCAGCTCAACTGACTCGTTGTAGAATGTAATGTTGCGGTCTCCTGAACCAGTATTATTTTGTACTGTGTAATCGCACAGGAAAGCAATATCAGTCATTGGAGAAAGATATGAAAGAGTAAGGGAAATAAGCATGAGGTCAACATCCCCGCTTTCTTGTATATTATTATCTGAGATATTTGAGCTTTCAGAGAAAGTTGCATAGATGCCGTAACCTGAATTATAATAAATAGAGTTATTGTAAATATTACTAAAAGGAGTATAATAAATATAAATGCCGTCATAGAGATTACTCGAAATATTGTTGCTAAATATTGTTATATTATAATCTCCTTCTATATAAATTCCATACCCCTGCGACAGATTTGTTATATTGCTATAGGAAATCGAAATGTTTGACTGATTTAATCCAAAAAAACCATAATCGCTTAAAGAATTTTCAATCTGAAGATAGGAAAAATCTATTCCTGAACTTATATTCGAGTAAATTTCAGCATCAGCGCTTCGGGCAAATGAAAGGGACTGAACTGTTCCTCCAGAGACATTTAATATATTTATTCCATAGATAAAATAATCAAAAGTTAAATTGTAAAAATTTAATTGTGTCGAATTTTCAAGATAAATTCCTGTATGGTTGTATCTTGTTCCAGCAGTTCCTTCAAGAGACATATTCTGGATTGTAAGATTGTCTATATTTAGAGAATAAATGCAATAATCGCTGGTTACTGAACCATTGTATAAAGAAATATTGTTTAGTCGTCCTGAATCTGAAAACAGGTAAACTGCTTTTGAATCGTGGGATGTATTGGTTATTACTACATTGCTTCCGGAAAAATCTACGGATACATTGCCTGAAGATATATTTATACAGATATTATTGTCATCTTCTGTAAAACCTGAGCCAAGATAATAGCTTCCGGGTTCGGATATATTTTTGCAGCTCAGTATCAAAGATTCATCTGCAAAAACTCCAAACGGGCTAAATGAGGTTATTGTTGAATTTATCTGTAAAGGACTGCGAGAAGAGGTTATTTTTTCCCAGGCATCAGAATAATGGTAAATCCATAGGTATTGGTATGTATATCCTGCCGGAATATCTGAAGAGTCAAAATAGAATGTAAGATTTATCTCTGCAGAGGAGTAGTTTGTAATATTTAGGTATTTTGATATGTTCTGAACATGGTATTTATCATCAGGAGGGCTGTTTAATGAGGAAAGAGTAAGATTTCCATAATAGGAATCAAAAAAAACTGCGGTCTGCTCAAAAGAAATATTTGAGAAAATATTGCTATTTGAATTTGTGATATTAAGATCGGTTTCAGAAGTATTTACAAATGAATCCTCGAAAGTATTGCTATCTGAATTCAACAATAATATATTCGTAAGAGTGTTATTGTAAATAAAACTAAGATTTAAAACAGAGTAATTCGAATTTTCTAAAAATAACCCTTGAGTATTATTGTAAATTGAAGAGGAAAGAATTGTAGTATCATTTGAATTCAAAAGATAAAATCCATAAATGGAATCATAAATTGTAATATTAGAATTTGATGTAGAATTACTTTCTGAATGGTAAACTCCGTATGTTGAATTGTAAATTGACAGGTTTTCAAAAGTTAAACTACTGGACTGGTAATTGAAAATACCATAATAGCTTCCGTTTATTGAACCATTATATACTGAAATATTGCTGGCACTATATAGGGAAATTGCAGGTGTAAACTCTAATGAAGAATTATAGATTGTAAAGCCGTTTAAATCCAAGGATACATTTTCAGTGGTAATATTGATGCATATTCCTTCTCCTGCATCAAGGTCTTGATGAATTGAATAGCTTGATGGAAGCGAAATGTTGGTACATGAGACGAATTGCCTTAAATCTCCCATTGGAGCAAAAGTATTTCCAGAATCTCCTGCAAATGCACCGGGAATTAAAACTTTATTATTTGTTGTATCAACTGAGGAACCTGAAACCTCTGCCCAGTTTGAGCCATCATAAGAGTATAATCTTAATCCGTCTTCATATAATCCTGAGACAGCGGCATCAGTATAAGATAGATTAAGGGAAAATGCCGTAGAGGAAAAAGTAAGGTTTATATAGCTTGAAATATTTCTAAGGAAAGTATCATCTTCTATTGCAGGTGTTGAATTAATGGTAAGTGTTTGAGCAATTGTATATGCTAAATCAAAAGTTGAGGTTAATAGGGTAATATTGCTGAAATTATTTCCTGAAGATGAAACATCCATATTAATATCCAAAAGGTTTGATTGTATCTGGCAGTTTGAAAAAGTGTTTGAATTTGAAGCGACTAACTGCCAGTCTAATCCATAATTATTATCTAAAACAATATTATTTGAAAAATTATTTAGAGATGCCGTATTAAGCTGAATTCCATAAGTATTATTATGAATTGTATTTTCAGAAAATACATTTTCAATTCCACTAACATCAAATCCGATATTTGAACTATTGAAAACTGTATTATTGCTAAAAGTATTATTAGCACAAGTGTAGGAACACAAAAAACCTTTTGTATTATTAAAAAGGGAATTGTTCGAGAATGTAACATATTGACTTCCTGATGTGGAAATACCGACAGTACTATTTTCTATAATATTATTTGAAAAATTTATTGAGGCATCAATAAGATAAATACTATTTGAATTATTGTGAAAAATAGAATTATAAACAATTCCTGTTGCAGTTGAGCCGCCATTTGTTTCTAAACCATTTGTGTTATTATAAACAGTTACATTAGAAATATTTACATCCCCACCTGTAACAATAAAAATTCCTTCATATGAATCCCTTGCAACAAGATTGTAAATGGTCGCATTAGAATTATCAACAGAAATTCCTCGATATCCAAAAACTTCTCCATTAAAGATAGTTATATTAGTAAAGGTGCCTACATCAATTGCTCTTCCGGGATTACTGGATTCATTTACACTAACTGTAAATCCGCCTAAATCCAAAGAAACATCTCCAGCATTTATATTTATACAATCAGTTGAACCTGAAGAATTAATATCCACTGTTACAGCATATGCCTCCGAACTTACAATGTTACAACAGGCATCAATATTAGGCGCAACACAATCTCCTGAAAATCCAAGACCAATTAAAAAAAATAACCCAAATACAAGAATAACATTTTTCATAAAATTCATAATTACAACCTTTTTATTTTATTAAAATAGTAATTATAATATTTATAAACCCTCTGTTAGGTATTTAAAAGCAGAAACTCCTGCAATAGCACCATCAGAAGAGGCAGTGACAAGCTGTTCGATTGGTTTTTTCCTGACATCCCCTGCAACAAAAACCCCTGAAAGATTGGTCTGCATATTCTCATCAGCTAAAAGATACCCTTTTTCATCTTTTTTAATTGAAGAAAAAAGGGAGGTATTTGGAATCATTCCGATAAATACAAACACTCCGTCAAGCTTGATTTCTGAAATTTCCCCTGTTTTTGCATCCTTTAGTTTTATTTTTTCGATGAATTTGTCCCCGATTATTTCGACCGGAATTTTATTTAATAAAAATTCAATTTTAGGGTTTTTCTCTGCCCTCTGGACCAGTATCTTTTCTGCCCTGAATTCTTCTCTCCTGTGTATGATATAAATTTTTGAGGCAAATTTAGAGATAAACTCAGATTCCTCAAATGCAGTATTTCCCCCTCCAATCACTCCGACAATTTTATCTTTAAAAAATGCAGCATCGCATAAAGCGCAATAGCTTACTCCCTTTCCCTTAAATTCCGATTCCCCTAAAATTCCTAATTTTTTTTCATGGGCGCCAGTTGCAATAATTACTGCTTTGGATTCATAAGAAGAAACAGAAGTTTTTATTTTTTTTATTTTCTGCTCCAAAACAACAGACTGAACCTCTTCAAAGGTTTTTATTTCTGCTCCGAGATTTTTAACCTGCTCTGTTAATTTTAAGGATAAGTCAAGGCCGGAAATGGATTTTTCAGTAGGCCAGTTTTCAACAACCGCGCTTAATGCGATCTGTCCTCCGCATGCAGGCTCTTTTTCCAAAACAAGAGTTTTAAGGCCTGCGCGAGTTGTATAAATTGCAGAGGTAAGCCCTGCAAAACCTCCGCCAAGAATTATAATATCATACATAAAAGTCACTCCTTTAATTTTATCAGGGCAAATTGGGCAAGTAAAGCTTCTATCTGAATCCTTTCATTTGCCCCTTCAAGCATCCTAAAATTATATTCTGCAAGTTTATCAATTAAAAATATCTTTTCCTTTTCCAAAATTTCGAGGGTTGGAATTTCCCGATATATCTGGGAAATGATATCTTCTCCGGAAAGGCCATAATCAATAATTAGTTTATTTAATTTTTCACGGGATTCCAAAAACTTTCCGGAAAGGGCACAAGAAAGCATTTCTTTTAATTCAACCGGTTTTGCCCTGCTGCTTATTTTATATACTAATTCGGAGTCAATTTTTCCAGAATGCATCGAACACCCCTGCAAAATATTTAATGCTTTTCTCATATCCCCCTCGCATACATAAGAAATTGCAGATATGGCCGAATCATCAATTTTCAAATCCTCTTTTTTGCATACGCGTTTTATCATTTCTGAAATCTCTTCATTTGAGAGGGGGGAAAACCTGAATATTGCGCACCTGCTTTGAAGCGGCTCAATAATTTTGCTTGAATAGTTGCAGTTTAAAATAAACCTTGTGGTCGAAGAATATGATTCCATTGTTCTTCTAAGGGCATTTTGTGCCTCTGAAGTCAGGGCATCAGATTCATCCAAAAAAATTATCTTAAATGGAACACTTCCAAGAGAAGTTGTTCTTGCAAAATCCTTTATTCTTCCCCTGACCACATCAATTCCTCTGGAATCTGAAGCATTCAATTCCAAAAAATTTCCTGAGATGTTTTCTCCAAAAAGCTCGCAGGCAAGTGCAAGTGCAGCAGTTGTTTTTCCAATTCCAGGTGGGCCTGAAAACAAAAGATGGGGCATATTTTTTCTTTTTGCAAACTCTTTCAGGCTTGAAACTACTTCTCTTTGGCCTGATATTTCCCCTAATTTTTTTGGCCTGTATTTTTCTGTCCAGGGAAGTATATCTAAATTATCCATAAAATCACGCGCATATAAGATTATTTGTGAACCTTTTATAAAATATTGCAAAGGAAATTTTTAGATTTAATCCAAAAATAATTTTGTGGCATATATTTATAAAATAAAATGAAACAATTAGATATAACATATAATGAATATTTTAAGGGGTAATCTTATGGAAAGAATTAAAACAGGAATTGAAGGTCTGGATGAAATGCTTAAAGGTGGAATTCCAAAAAGAAGGCATGTAACAATTAATGGGGGCCCTGGATGCGGAAAAACATCATTTGCATTTGAATATATTTACAAGGGGGCAAAAATGGATGACCCCGGAGTGTATATCACTTTAGAAGAAAGTCCTGAGGGGATAATTGAGAATATGAAGGATACATTCCCTCTATTTAATGATGTTGAAAAGCTTATTGAAGAAAAAAAAATGGAAATAGTAAAACCTGAAACCTTGGATCTTGAAGGGGTGTCTGGGATACTTGAAGACAGAATACTCAATGAAGGAATGCAACGGGTTGTAATAGACTCAATTACAATAATGAAGGCAGTTAGCGGAGGAGAAACAGAGTACAGACAGGTTTTTTTCGAGTTTTTATCGCTGTTAAAAGGACTTGACTGCACAAGCCTGACTACACTTGAAGCTCCGGAAGCAGGAAAAGAGGCAGTAAAATTTGGAATAGAGCATTTTGTAATGGATGGAATAATTAATTTATATAATCTTGATAGGGGAGATAAAAGAATACGGGCTCTTGAGATATTCAAAATGAGGGCGACAAACCACTCAAGAGAGATAGTCCCGTTCAAAGTAACCCCTTCGGGAATAAAGGTATTTGCCGGAGAAAAGGTATTTTAAAAACAGGTAGAACGCAATGCACGATCATAAAAAAATAGAATCAGAAATAGCAAAGTTTTGGGAAATTGAAAAAATTTACGAAAAGTTGGTTGAAAAAAACAAATCAGGAACACCGTTCTATTTTTGCGACGGGCCTCCTTATGCAACAGGCCAGATACACCCCGGAACTGCATGGAACAAGGCAATAAAAGATAGTGTATGCAGGTATCAGAGAGGTATTGGAAAGAATGTAAGGGCCCAGCCCGGTTATGACACCCACGGGCTTCCAATTGAAGTTAAAGTAGAAAAAGAAATGAAAATAAAAAACAAAAACGAGATTGAAAAAATAGGAATTGAAAAATTCATAAAAGAGTGCAAAAAGTTTGCAACAAAATATATCGGAGTCATGAATGGGCAATTCAAAAGCATCGGGGTGTGGATGGATTATGAGAATCCGTATATCACCTATAAAGACGATTACATAAATGCTTCCTGGAAAACGCTCAAAAAAGCCTGGGAAAAAAAACTAATGCACGAAGGGGAATATGTGCTTCCATATTGTTATAGATGCGAGACCACAATGGCCAATTATGAATTGGAATATGCTGAAGAAACAGACCCAAGCATATATGTGAAATTCAAAATAATAGGAAATGAAAAAGAGTATTTGATTATATGGACCACTACTCCATGGACGCTGGTTGCAAATATGGGAGTCATGGTCCATCCGATTTTTAGTTATGTCAAAATAAAAGTTGAAGATGAGATATGGATTGTTGCAAAAGAAAGGATGGAATATTTATTGAATGCGATTGGAAAAAGCGGGGTTGTGATTGAAGAATTGTCCGGAAAAAAACTCGAAGGAATAAAGTATGCACACCCCTTTCAAAACTTAATAAAAAAAGAATACGAGCGAAAAGTGATTTTAAGCGACGAATATGTAAATTTAGAAGATGGAACCGGTCTTGTCCATACTGCTCCTGGAACAGGCCCTGAAGATTTCATAATTGGAAAAAGGTATGGAATAGAGCCTTTTTGCCCTGTTGATGAGCATGGAAAATATACAAAAGAGGCAGGTGAGTTTGCAGGGAAAAATGTAAAACAGGCAAATCCGGACATAATAAAAGTTATAGAAGAAAATAAAACACTCATTTACCAAGACCGAATAAAACACAGGTATCCCCATTGCTGGAGGTGCAAAACCCCGCTTATATTCTTAACCACAAAACAGTGGTTTATAAATATTTCAGAGATAAAAGAGCAGATGCTTGGGGAAATAGAAAATATAGAGTGGCACCCTGATTTTGTAAAAACGAGGTTTTCGAATTTTGTTGAAAGCGCTCCTGACTGGTGCATTTCAAGACAAAGATACTGGGGGATACCCCTTCCAATATGGAAATGCAACAAATGCCTTAAAATAAAAGTAATTGGAGATAAAAAGGAGCTTGAATGCGAACTCGCCGAGCTTCACAGGCCCTATATAGATGAGGTGGAATTTGAATGCGAATGCGGAGAAAAAATGCATCGGATATGCGATGTTTTAGATGTCTGGTTTGATTCTGGAAATGCAGTATGGGCTTCTATGAGTGATGAGGAGATAAAAAAATTCGGGGAGCAGAGCGAAGTAATAATTGAGGGGCAGGATCAGATAAGAGGGTGGTTTTATTCTTTGCTTGGCTCTGGAATAATTAAAAATGGAAAAAGCCCGTATAAAAAACTTTTAATGCATGGATTTTTTGTTGATGAGCATGGAGAAAAGATGAGCAAATCCCTTGGAAATTTCGTTCCTTTAGAAGAGATACTTGAAAAACACGGAGCAGACTGTTTCAGGCTCTGGAGCCTTAGTAATGCCGTATGGGATGAGTTAAAATTCAACTGGACCGAATTAAAAGAAGCATATTCGGACATAATGATTTATTATAATATGTATGTGTTTTTGACCAGATTTTGCGAAAAAAAACCAGCAAAGCCAAAAAAACTGACCTCTGAAGACGAATGGCTCCTTTCAAGATTAAATAATACCATTAAGGAATTCCATTATGGTTTTGAAAATTATGAGATAAATAAATCTGCAAGAGCCCTTAGATATTTTTTAATAGAGGATTTAAGCAGATGGTATATGAAAATTGCAAAGGGAAGAATAAATGAGAAGGAACAGGGTTCTGCTGCGATATGGATGATATATTATAGCATGTTTGAGGCAACAAAAATGATTGGGATATTTTGCCCTTTTATTTCAGAAAAGATATATCAGGACTATTTCAAAAAATTTGAGGAAGAAGAATCGCTGTATTTTTTTAAATTAAACAGTGAGGGCAGTGAAAAAATAAATGTTGAGCTTGAGCGAAAAATGGAATTTATAAAAGAAATCTGCTCTGTCTCATTTACATTACGGCAAAAGGCCCAGATAAAGACAAGATGGCCGATAAGCGCGGTATATATTGAAAGCAATTCACAGGAGATGGGAGATGCATTGGGCATTTTTGAGGAAACAATTAAGAGCTTTTTAAACTGCAAGAAAGTTATTGCAAACCAGAAACCAGAAGGAAAATTATTTGAAGGGGAATTTTCATTAGGAAAAATATCTATCGAAGGAAGCATAGACCAGAGTTTATATGAAGAAGGAATGGCTAATGAAATAAAAAGAAGAATCCAAAATATGAGAAAGGAGGAAAATCTTGTTGAAAAACAGGAAATAGAGCTATGGATTGACGGAGAAGAAGAACTCAAAAAGATAGCGCAGAATATGGAGAAAAATATAAAAGAAACAGTTAATGCAAGGGAAATCCATATCGGAGAAAACAAAGGAGAAAAAGAATTCGAAATAGATGGAAGAAAGATATCAATAAAAATTAAAAAATCAAAGTGATTTGTAAGACTTTCTTTTTTTCATATTTGACCAGCAGGACTTGCATATAAACGCCCTTAGAATTTTCTTATTTCTTTTTTGGCTTTTTATACAGTCATTGCATATAGTCAGATTGCAGTAGTTGCACTTTTCCACTTTTGCTGTTTGGTTTCCGCATCTCTCACAGGTAATTATTGCCATTAAAATCACTCATCGTTTAATTAGTGATAAATAGTAACGGTGGAAGTTTTTATAAACCTTTTTAGTCGCAAAAAATTTCGCAAGATTTTTAATTGCTTGGTGTTCAAAAGTAATTATGGGAAATTTGAAAGGACAGGTTGCAATAGAATATTTAACAACTTATGGCTGGGCAATACTTCTTCTAATAATTGTTATCGGGGCCCTTGCAAGCATTTTTTCCTCAATGACAGTATCATCTGAGGAATGCAGTATAGACAAAAATAATCTTCCCTGCAGATCGCAAGTTTATACTTCTGGAAAAGATTTAATAGTTGAAACCAAGATGTATAATGGTCTTGGATATCCAATAAAAATAATTGAATTCAAAATAATCAATGATGAAATAATTGCAGATCAAATGAATTATCCAAACAGCAGGATAAGTTCCGGGGACGAGATAAATATCATTGGAACTTTTGCAGATACAAATAAAAGAGCAGGGGAGTCAATTGATTTGGATGTTGAAATCAAATATGTAAGCTGCGCCCCTGAAATAAATCCGGAATGCAATACCGGTTCTAGTAACCCTGAAAGGATAAAAACAGGAAAGATAACTGCAAAAATACTTCAGGGGTAGAATTATTCTACGATAATGGAATATTTTCCTTTTTCTATTTTTAGGAATTGAATTTTCATTATTTTTTTCAAATCATCTGCAAGTTCTTTTGAAAAATCCCTGTCTAAAATCAGATTAACACTATTTAACTGGGTGTTTAATGCAAGCCTGTTTGATGCCTTGTATTGCCTTAAATCTGAAATGATTTTATTAAACAACTCAATTTGTTCAAATTCTTCCCTGGTTAAAGAGATACCCGTGACTTTTTCAGGCCAAGTAGAGCTATGAATTGATTTTTTGGTTTCCATAATATCCTGATAAATTGCTTCTGTTTCAAAAGGCATAATCGGGGCTAAAAGTTTTATTGAACTTAGAATCACATTATAGAGCGAATACTGGGCCTGTGGTTTTTGGATATTTTCATAGATTCTGTATTTTGTATATTCAAGATAATTATCACAAAAATCATTCCAGAAAAACTGGTGCATTTTCGAAAGTGCGTGATGATATTCAAATTTTTCCATATAATTTGTGTATTCTTCAATTGCATCATTTAATCTTGATAGAATCCATCTGTCTATAAGCCTTAATTCTTTTTGGGTTTTTTTATCAAAATCCTCAATTGATTTCTGGACAAATGAAGATGCATTCCAGAGTTTTAGAACAAAGGCTTTTGAACGGTTTAAATCCTCAAAACTAAATGGCCTGTCTTTTGCCATTGCCCCGGATAATGCAGCCCACTGCCTTAGGGCATCCATTGGATATTTTTCTTTTAGATCCGGAAGGGAGATTACATTTCCAGTTGATTTGCTCATTTTCTTTCCATCAGTTGCCAAAACATTCCCATTTAAAAGAATTGATTTGAAGGGTGGGGTTGCAGTTAAAAATCCTGACCTGAAAATTGTATAAAATGCCCAGGTTCTAATTATCTCAACACCCTGTGGCCTTAAGTTCACAGGATATATCTTTTTAAAGAATTTTTCATCCTCGCCCCATTTTGAGATAATTAGGGGGGTTATGCTTGAGTCCACCCAAACATCTGCAACAGTTGGTTCTGGGATTAATTTATTTTTGCATTCTGGACAAAGTTTAATTTCTGCTGTTTCTTTTGAGAATGGAAGTTTTTCTATTTCAACTGGCTGGGTGTAATTGCAGTTTTCACATACATAAAACGGAAGAGGGGTTCCAAAAACCCTGTGTCTTGAAATGCACCAGTCCCAGTCCACATTATCTGCCCAGTCTTCAAGATAATGAATGCCGAATTCTGGAATCCATTTTATTTTTTTTGCAAGATTTTTTATAAATTCCTTATTTTCCTTTATTTTTGCAAACCACTGCATTGAATTTTTAAGTTCTATTGTCCCCCTGCACCTATCATGCACTTTTACAGACTGGTTTAAGGGCTCTTGTTTTATTATTTTTCCTTCCTGTTTTAATTTCTCTATTATTTTTTTTCTTGCATCCTCTATTTTTAATCCATCAAAATCATTTGAATTTATAAGTTTTCCAAAATCATCTATTGCCTCAATTATTGGAAGATTATGCCTATGAGTCCAAATGACATCCTGAATGTCTCCAAAAGTGCAGACCATTAGAAGGCCTGTTCCAAATTCTTTTTGGACATCCTTGTCGGAAATTGCATTTACTTTTTTTCCAAGCGCAGTTTCTATTTCCTTCCCTTTCAGATGGAGGTATCTTTCATCTTCTGGATGAAACATCACTGCAGTGCAGGCATGCATTAATTCCGGCCTTGTTGTTGCTATCTGCAAATCCTCTCCGGCTGGGCCTTTGAAAATTATATAATTAAGAGTTCCTGATTTTTGTGATTCTTCTGTTTCTGCTTTTGCAATTGCAGACCTGCATTTTGGGCACCAGAAAACCGGGTGCTGACCTCTGTATACTGCCTCTTTTTTGTACATTTCAATTAGAGAGTACTGAACTTTTTTATGATATTTTGGATCCATTGTCCTGTATTCATAATTCCAATCCGGTGAAAATCCGATCTCATCCATTTCTGATTTCATTACTTTTATGAACTCTTCTGTCCATTCTATGCACTTTTTTCTAAATTCCTCTGGAGGAAGACGGCCGTATTTTTTTTCAACCTTTACTTCGGTTGGAAACCCTTGGGTGTCCCAGCCCTGTGGATAAAATACATTAAATCCCCTCATTCTTTTGTATCTTGCAATAAAATCAAAAAAAGAATATGAAAGAATATGGCCCATATGCAACTGGCCCGAGGTGAATGGAGGAGGAGTATCTATTGAATAAATTGGTTTATCTGAATTTTCATCAAATTTATATATGCCGTCCTCTTTCCAGTATTGGATGCAGTATTTTTCAATTTTTCCATTATTGTATTTTGAAAGCATTAACATCACTTAAAAGTTAAGATAAATATAAAAAGAAAGATAAAAAAAGAGAATGGATTGTTTCAACCCTTACTTTTTCACTATGTTATTATACAATATTTAATGCTTATAAATCAATTATCTGATTATCTTTTGCAAAAATCACTTTTCTGTTTATCTCTTTTTCTATTTCAATTCCAGCTTTTTTTAGGCCGTATTCATCCATTTCAGGGCCCAGGTGGGCTAAAATTACTTTTTTAGGATTTGAAATTTTTATAATTTTAATTGCATCTGAAATTTTCAAATGATCCGGTATTCCAACATCTGTTGGGCGGAGGCAATTAATTATCAAAAGGTCGCATCCGGAAAACTTTTCTCCAAGACCATCAAAATAATCCGTATCCCCGGTATAGCCAATGATCTTTCCATCTAAAAATAATTTAAATCCGAATGAAGTTGGTTCATCGTGTTTTGTTTTTATTATTTCAATTTCGAATTTTCCTTTGGCAGTACCAAAAGATTTTTTCTCCTCTTTTTTTGCAGTATAAATCAATTTTGCCTTTGAAATGTGGTATTTGCTTATGGATCTATCCCCATCCTGTGAACCTTCAATTGAGTATTTGCTTCCAATAAATATCCCGTTTTTCTCTCTTCCATAATCAGACATTCCTTCAATTAAAAGACCTGCATCATTGCAGTGGTCTATATGAAAGTGGGTTACGATTACAGCATCTAATTCTTCTGGTTTTAAACTATGCTTGATTGAATAAATAAGTGCGCCGGGCCCGGGATCCACATGGATATTTGCAGATTTGGAATCTATCCTAAATCCTCCGCTCTGTCTTAACTGTTTTATCATGCTTATTCTTCCGCCCCCTGTTCCAAGAAATGTGATTTTCATTTTTTCTCACCAAAAGGTTTAAGCATGCGACAACACATGCAAAGTTTAGCAGAGGAAGGCTCACTGCATTTAGAACAGGTTCCAATTGAAAACTCATTTTCATTTATTCCTTTTTTCATTAGTTTTTGAATGGAGACAAAACTATTAAACATTTTCATTTTTGAGCCCGGATGCATTAATTCCAACTCATCAACCACTTTTCTTGCAGAATTTCTCATTGCATATTTTGAATACGGACAGCAGGATTTAGGCTCCAAATTCAGGTTTTTGAATTTTGCATATTCAATAACCTCCTCTTCCGGAATCCTTATTAGCGGTTTTATCCTTGGAACTAATTTGGGGGAAGTTAGCAAATGCTCATTAAACCTTAAAAGCCTTAGCGGCTCGTTTCTTGTAAGATTTAAAATTAATGTCTGCACTGCATCATCCAGATTATGTCCGATTGCAAGCTTTGTTGCACCCAATTCCCTTGCTTGTTTATTTAGGATATATCTTCTAAAAACTCCGCAATAGCTGCAGGGATTTTCAATTTTTAATTTATCAACAAATTCATTTAAAGTAAATCCAAATTCATTTTTATAAGAAAAAAGATAATGCTTTATCCCCAAAGATTTTGTATGCTCTTTTGCAATTTTCATTGTTTTTTTCCAATAATCGCAGTGTATGCCTGAGTCAATAGTTATTGCAAAAAGTTCAAATGGATGTTCTTTCCTGAATTTGGATAATAAATGCAAAAGGGTTGTGCTGTCTTTTCCTCCAGAGAGAGCAAGGCAAATTTTATCCCCTTTTTTTATAAAACTAAATTCCCTGTTGGTTTTTTTGAACCTTTTTTCAAACAGTTCCAAAAAATGCCTTCTGCATAAATGCTGGCCTGCGTATGGAAGATAAATGTCCGAATTATTCTTGCATCTGATACATTTTGTTTTTTGGTTCGGGGCAGGGATATTTTTTGAATTAGAACATTTCATGAGAAAGGAGTATATCTAAATGTTTAAATGGTTTGTTGGTTATAAAAAAACAGGTGATTTTTTGAGAATAGAATATATTCACGCAAGAGAAATACTTGATTCTAGGGGAAATCCGACAATTGAGGTTGATGTCTCACTCAAAGCCCAAAACTCCAAATCTGGAGTCGGACGGGCATCCGCCCCGTCTGGCGCAAGCACTGGAATGCTTGAGGCAGTGGAATTAAGGGACAACGAAAAAAGATATCTTGGAAAGGGGGTATTGAATGCAGTAAAAAATGTAAATGAAAAAATTGCCCCAAAACTTGAAAAAAGGGAATTTGATTCTGCAAAAGAATATGATGATGAAATGATTGAATTGGACGGAACAGTCAATAAATCAAAACTTGGAGCAAATGCAATAGTTTCTGTTTCAATGGCAATTAGAAAAGCAGTTGCAATTGCAGAGGGAAAAAAATTATATGAGGTATTATCTGAAGAATCAAGTTCAAAGCCTTCTTTTCCAACTCCAATGCTAAATATAATAAATGGAGGAAAACATGCAGGAGGAACGCTTTCAATTCAGGAATTTATGATCATTCCAAAACTTAAGGATTTTAGAAAAAATTTGCAGATATCAAGCGAAATATATCACATACTTGGGGAAATGCTTGCAAAAAGATATGGAGTTTCTTCAAAAAATGTTGGAGACGAGGGAGGTTATGCCCCAAAGATAAATACTACCAATGAAGCATTTGATGCAATAATTGGGGCAATAGAAGAAGCAGGATATTTGAAGGAAGTGGCCCTTGGAATTGATGCTGCTGCAAGCTCATTTTATAAAAATGGAGAATACAAAATAAAAATTGGAAATAAAACTGGGGTGGATGCAAAAGAATTATTAGAATTTTATGTTGAACTTGCAGGGAAATATCCATTAATAAGTATTGAAGATCCATTTTATGAAAAAGATTTTGAAAGTTTTTCAGAGCTTACAAAAAAGATAGGGAATAAAATCCAGATAGTCGGGGACGACCTTTTAGTAACAAATCCGAAGATTATACAAATGGGAATTGAAAAAAAATCCTGCAATGCTCTTTTATTAAAGGTAAATCAGATCGGAAGCGTAAGTGAGGGGATAATTGCATCAAAAATGTGCAAAAAAGCAGGATGGAAAACGGTTGTAAGCCACAGGTCAGGTGAAACAGAGGATTCATTTATAGCGGATTTGGCAGTTGGGATTGGGGCAGAATACATCAAGACAGGAGCTCCTGCAAGAGGGGAGAGAACTGCAAAATACAATCAATTGCTAAGGATAGAAGAAGGTTTAAATATATAACTTACATAAGAGTGATGATTATGCTAGGCAAAAAAAAATCAAGCGCAATAGATGCCAGAACATATTATCAGCAGGGAAATGACTACTATGAGAAAGGCGATTTTGAAAAAGCAATAGAAAATTATAATATGGCAATTCTTCTAAGCCCTGTATTTTCTGAAGCTTATTTTAACAGGGCTCTTAGTTATTATCAACTGAAAAATTTTGAAAAAGGAATAAAGGATTACAGCAAAGCAGCAGAGCTTGATCCTAAAAACCCGATAATTTACAATAACAGAGGGGATGCATATTACAGAAAACAGGATTATCACACTGCAGTAAAAGATTATGATAAGGCAATTTCGCTAAATCCGGAATATCTCAAGGCATTTTACAACAGAGGATTATCCTACGCTTCACTAGAAGATTATGACAAGGCAGTAGAAGATTTCACAAAGGTTGTTGAACTTAAAGATGATTTTGCAGAAGCATACCATCTAAGAGGCCTTGCATTCGAATATAACGGGAATCTGGATAAGGCAGTATCTGATTATGAAAAGGCAATAAAATTAAACCCTGAATTAGAAGATGCAAAAACACATCTTGACTCTGCAAAAACAAAATTAGAACAAAGCGGAGGAGGAACAGGAGAAGGAGGGGAGGGAAAATCAGATATAAAAATGCTCGAAAAGCCGAATATGAGATTTACCGATGTCGCAGGAATGGAAAAAATGAAAGAGGAAATCCGGGATGGAGTAGTATACCCGATGGTAAACCCTGAGCTTGCAAGAAAATATGGAAAGCTTGGCGGAGGGGGAATATTAATGTATGGGCCTCCTGGGTGTGGGAAATGCATAAAAAAAGACACTCCTGTTCTTCTTTCAAATGGAAAGCTGGAATCAATAGAGGAGATATACAATCAATTTTTGCATTTGAAAGAAAAGAAAATCGAAAAAGATGAATTTTTAATAGAAAATCCTGATATTGAAGTTTTATCCCTAAATCCAAAAACACTTAAAATAGAAAAAAAGAAAGTCCAGTATTTATACAAACAAAAATACACTGGAAAATTATATGAAGTAATTACGCACTCTGGAAGAAAAATCACAGTAACCCCAGAACATCCATTCCTAAAAATATTTAATGGGGTTGAAAAAACAAAAACAAGCAAACTAAAATTAAACGATTATATTGCAATACCCAGAAAAACATTCATAGATAATACAATTAAACAAGAAGAAGACATTTCGCAAGGATTTAGGGAAATTCTTCCGAATAGGAGAATACAGTATATTTCAAGAAATCATCCTAAAACAAGAGCAATACAACCAGTTTATGAAGTAGATGAAAATATTGCAGAATATTTTGGATATTTATTGTCAGAAGGGGCTTCTATTCCCGGAACAATGTATTTTTCAAATTCGGATCAAAATTTAATCAGGCGGGTTGCAGATACAACTAAAAATAGATTTGGAATAGAACCAAGAATAAAACCTGATACTTCAGAAGGGGTATTTAGGGTGGAGATTGGCTCAGTTTCATTAATTAAATTTTTGGAATTGGTCCATGGATTTAAGTTAAAGGGGTCAAGAAATGCGCAGGTTCCAAAATCAATTTTATGTGCAAATGATGAAATTGCAGGAAAGTTTTTATGTGCTGTTTTTGAATCTGAAGCATGCGTAAGGTTAGATGTTGCTGAAATAGAATTTTCAACTTCAAGTGAAAAATTCGCAAATGAAATAGCATATTTATTGCTAAGATTTGGGATATTTGCAAGAATAAAACAGAAAAGAATAAAAAATAACGATCATATTTATTGGAGGATATATTTGTCAAGCCATAGGAATTTGAAAAAATTTGAAGAAAAAATTGGATTTGTAAGTGAGGAAAAGAAAAGAAAATTAAAAAAATGGACCCTGCGAAATATTGCTGGTTCTACAGCTACAGATATTGTTCCAAATATACAGGAATTACTAAAGGAATCAAGAGAATATTCAAATACTCCAAAAAATAAATTTTATGATTCGAAAAATGGAAATCGATATGAAACATTTAGGTCTCTGAGCAAGGAATATCTTAAAAAGATAGTTAATACGCAAAAAACGAAAAAAGAACTCCAAATTCTTGCAGATTCTGATGTTATCTGGGACAGGGTAGATAAAATAAAAATTTTGGAAATTGATGATTATGTTTATGATTTGACAATAGAGGACAATCATACATTTATAGCTGGTTTTGGAGGAATAGTAACGCACAATACTTTTGTAATAAAAGCATCAGCAGGAGAATGCGATTCAGGATTTATAAACGCAAAACTTTCAGATTTATTGGACATGTATGTGGGAAACACTGAAAAAAATATACACAAGGTTTTTGAACTTGCAAGAAAAAATGTTCCCTGCATTTTATTCTTTGATGAAGTTGATGCTATTGGAGGAAGAAGAGACCAGGGGCAAGGGCAGCAATATTTGAAAATGGCAGTAAACCAACTGCTCTATGAAATGGACGGGGTTGAGGCAAATAACCAAAATGTTTTAGTTGTCGGGGCAACAAACGCCCCATGGGATGTTGATCCTGCACTTAGAAGGAGCGGAAGATTTAGCAAAACAATTTATATCCCGGCTCCGGATTTTACCTCAAGAATGGCAATACTTAAAATACACAGCAAAAAAAGGCCGGTTAAAACCGGAATACCTTTTTGGAGGCTTGCGCTTGCAACAACCAGCTATGCTTCTGCGGATTTAAAGGCAGTTGTAGAAGAAGCAGCATCATACCCCTGGAAAGAAGCGTTCAGGGCAATAGAAGGGAAAAAAGAGATGTATATAAATCAGGGGCTTTCTGCAACCGAGGCAAAAGAACGGGCAAACAAGGAAGTAAAACAACGGGAGGTAAATACTTCTGATTATTTAAGGGCAATAAAAAAAGTAAAATCAACACTTCCGCCATGGTATGAACAGGCAAAAAAGCAGATTGGAAAACAGGAAGAAGTAACCATAATAGACGGGAAAAAACATATTAAACAAACAGAAAGCAAGATGGGGCCAGGGGAGAAACATATGTTCAAGTCCTTGCTGGATGTTATTGAAAAGCAGACTAAATTTTATAACAAATGGTTCAATACAATCTCAAAATACGCAGGACTTTATCTTCCAATACCTTTTTAATTTTTTCAATCTCTCTAATATTCCAATGATTTTGGGAAATATAAATGTTTATCTTAATGGAAGTGTTTCCAAAAGATACATCGAAATAGATGTTGGGAAAATAAAACGCATATCAAACAGTGTTTCAAAAAAAGAAAAAATCATTAATGGAAAGGGATTGCTCGTTCTTCCAGGTTTAATAGACCCGCATGTTCATCTAAGAGAGCCGGGCTTGGAGCAAAAAGAAGATTTCTACACAGGAAGCCTTGCTGCAATTGCAGGGGGATTTACCACAGTAATAGATATGCCCAATAATCCAAAACCGACAATTGATTTGAAGAGATTAAAAGAAAAAATAAAACTTTCAAGAAAAGCAGAATGTGATGTCTTTTTTCATTTTGGGGCAGCACAAGATAATTTTAAGGAAATAAGGCAGATAAACCCGAATTCACTTAAAATAATTTTAGGGCAGACAACAGGAAATCTGCTGATAAAAGATTATGGAATTGTGGAAAAACACTTTAGGAATTTTGACAGGAAAAAACCAATAGTAATTCATGCAGAAGATCAGGAATATATTAATAAAACTGGAGATGATGGGCCAAATGCAAGCTGGATTGCAGTTGAAAAGGTTTGCAATCTTGCAAAAAAAACAAATAGATTAATTTATATTGCACACACAAGCACAAAAAAAGAAATAGAAATTGCAAAAAGGCACAAACAGGTTCTTGTTGAAGTTGCTCCCCATTATCTTTTTCTTTCCAAAAAAAATTATTCGGAACTGGGCTTTAGAAAAGAGGTAAAACCTTCTCTTAGGGATGAGAATTACAGAAAAGAATTATGGGAAAATTTAGACAAAATTGATTGCATCGGTTCGGATCATGCCCCTCATCTTTTGAAAGAAAAGGAAAACGGCGCATATGGATTTCCAGGGCTTGAGACCTCTTTTCATCTTTTCCTAAATGCATATTACAAAAAATTAGTAGGCATTGACTGGATAGTTGAAAAAATGTGCAAAAACCCGGCAAAAATATTTAATATAAAAAATAAGGGGGAAACAAGGCCCGGAAATGATGCGGATTTTATTTTCGTGGATATGAAAAAAGAGTGGGTCTTAAAAGAAGAGGATCTTTACACAAAATGCAGATGGAGCCCCTATAATAGATGGAAATTCAAAGGAAAGGTATCCGGGGTTATGCATAAGGGAAAAATGAAATATCAGGATTTCGAATTTCAGTTATAGAGAACAACTGAAACGGTTTCTGGGTCTGTTGAAGTTATATTCAGGCGATAATTTACTCCTGATTTTAAATCTAAGGGAAATGGATTTATATTAAACCAGGAATTTGCAACATATTCTGATTTTCCTTTGGACAATTCAAGTTCTAAAACTACCTGACTTCCAGAGCCTACATTTTGCACTTTGAGATTAGAATTAGAAGGAAGGATAATGTCGATTATAAGCGAGGAGCCAGGGCCCATATATCCAAGTGAGTTGGCAGTATTTGCAATTCTTGATACTGCAACCTGGGCCTGAATTGTAGATAAATCCTCATTGAGTTCAATTATTTTCATATATGAGAATGCCATTACAGGAATGAAAAAAATCAGGATAAATGCTATCACCATCATCATTTCAATACTTACCTGGCCTTTGTACATAATTTTTCACTTCCTGCTTTTTTTCTTCATTGTATTTATGCTTTTAGTTTTTAAAAGAACTTTTTTAAGCTCTATTGCAAGAGAATCAATCAATTCGGAGATATTATGTTCTGAACAGGAAAAAGAATTTAATTTCCCGTTCGCATTTATTTTCATTTTTGCCTCGTATACGGATTTCCCTTTTTTTATGTGAAGGGACATATTTCCAAATGAAAAGTTTTTCGAAAATTTGAGCAAAACAAGCTCCAATTTTTTTATTATCTCCGGATAAAACTTTTTATCATATTCGCTATTAAGGCCGCTTACAGAGATATCAAAGGATTTTTTTGAATATTCCTTTGCTTTTTTGAATACATCCGTTGATGATAAAACGCCGAAAGGACGATTGTTTTTGGTTATAAGAAGGTTTGAAACCTCTTTTTCAATCATTTTGTTTATTGCATCAGAAAGCAGGATTGAATAATCGGCAGAAATTATTTTTTCCCTTAAAACCTCTGAAACGGATTTTTCATCCGGTTTTTTTATTTCAGAAATCATTAACGCCCTGTCTCTTTTCTTGGGGGATAAAACCAGCGCCGAAAGATCATATGTGCTTAAAATTCCACGCGCCCTGCCCTTATCCAAAATTAAAATCTTGTGCACATTTTTATCTCTCATCATTCTTTTTGCCTCGCCAAGCGTTGATGAGATGTCAACTGAATAAACCGGAGACTGGGTCAAAATTGATACCTGTTCTGATGAAAAAATATTTTGTTTTGAAAGTTTTTCCAAAAGTTCTATTCTTGTTATCGCCCCTTCTATTTTTTTTGTCTGCGGATTTATTACCGGAAGGGATTTGAATTTTCCTGAAAGAAATGAATCTATCATTTCTGGAATTGTGCTTTCCTGATTTAAAACAGGAGATCGCTCAATACAATTGATGCATTTGGTCTTTGAAGGATCAGAAAGATTTATATTGACATTTCTGTCGTCTATTAATCCTGCATATTCTCCGTCCTTTACTACAAAAACTGCAGTTCCCTCATCCATCAAAAGGGTTAATGCCTTGGATAATGGCTCATCCCAATTCAATACCTTGGCTTCTTTTATGTTTTTCATGATTATAAATAAAAACCAAAAAGAATATAAAGAATTAAAGTATAAATATTGAATAAGGCGAACAGTATGAGCATAGTGCTTGAGGAGATAGTCCAGCGTCCAACCTGGAAAGAGATTTTGCTAGATCTAATAGTAAAAGAAGAACTAGACCCCTGGGATCTGGATCTTGTAAAAATATCCGATGCATTTTTGAAAAAAATAAAGGAGATGGGCAGGATAGAATTGTATATTCCTGCAAATATGATACTTGCATCTGCAATACTTCTTAGGTGCAAAAGCACAATTTTAAATTTTGATGAGCCAGCGATTGCAGATGAGCCTGAAACTGAAGCAGGGCCTTTCGAAAGGCCGCAAATAGAAGAAGTGACGCCTCTTTTAAGGGCAATTCCAAAAAGACCCATTACAGTAAATGAACTGGTGGAAGAGATAGACAATATAATAAAATATCAGGAAAAAAAAGAATTGATAAAAAAAGAAAAAATAGACTCTATACTTAATCTAAAAATAGAATCAGAAAGTCTTGAAAAAAAGATGGAACTGATATACAATATGATAGTGCAGAATATTAAAAATGAAAGATGTGCGTTCTTTTCAAGAATAGTTGATGGAAAAAAGGAAAACAAGGAAGTCGTCTTCACGCTCCTTTCCCTTCTTCATCTAACGCAGGAAAACAGGATAGATATTGAGCAAAAAGAATTTTTTGGAGAGATAGAAATTTACGCGCTTGAAAAAAAAGAAAAATAAAAAAATCAGAGTTTTGGTTTTTTTGGCTTTGATTTTACGATTTTTACATGTTTTGGAGTTAGAATAATCAATTCTGTTGACAAAAGGGCGATGTCCCCATCGATTTTATCAGTATATGATTTCATCATTCCAATTATTTTTTTAAGCCTGTTTGGCTGTTTTGCGAGAAGAGAAACATTCAAAACGATTATGTTTTTTGAAGAAAGCTCTTTTGAAACAAGATCGATATCCCCTTCATTTCGTATATCTATTTTTTTTACATAAAAATCCGCTGGTGGATTTATTACATCTCCGTCTCCTTCCATAACATCTTCTAGATCCAGAGAAGTTGATTTTGTTGCATCGCTTGACCCTCCAAAAAGATTATCGAGAAATCCCATTCATAACACCTTGAATGTATATAAAAGATATTATTTTTAAATGTAAGCCTGAAAAGAAAAAGAGGAATTTCTTTTAAATTTGTTGAAAATCAGTCGATTTTTTATTATTTTATAAATGGAGCGCTCCAATTTGCCATATTCTGCTAAAAGGTTGCCCAATCCATCAGCTCAACTCTGGATCTTTCAAGCATAGAAAATTACACTTATGGCTGCTTCTTTCGATCTGACCAGTTTCATATAACCCTCTACCCTGTAAGGCAGAGCGTCAGCACCTTTGAAATTGGGTCATCTTAGCACAATATGACGCCTTGGATTTTCGGCCCGCCTAAGGGGATTTGCGGGAAAGGGACCCCTAGCCCCAGCCTAGCTCCAAATAAAATTATGAACAGAAAACTTTAAAGTTCTACATGAAAGGAACACCAATAAAAATGGGAAAAAACTCCGCCCTAACTGGTGAAGACAACATTACGAATATCTTATCCTCTTTGAAATTGTTTCAAGTCTGCTTTTTATTTTATCCGGATGCCTGCAATCTGAAAGGTATGATTCCAAAAAGATGCGTTTATGCTTTTTATCGTGAATTGAAAGCAACATTGTAAAAATATCCACTGCCTTATTTTCTATTTTATGGGAAAAGTATCCGAGCCCAAAATCAAAAATATATATTTTTCCTTTTGCATCCATAAGATTTGCAAAGGTGTAATCTCCGTGGATTATATCCAGAGAATGAATTTTTGAAAGGATTTTTCCTGCCTCTTTTATATTTTTCTCATTTTCTCTTGGGCGAATCCCTTCAAGAAATTCCATAGTTATTGAAAATTCATCATAAAAATAAATTTGCGGAGAATTAATTTTTCCATCATTCAGTTTTTTTAAAATTTTTGCCTCACTTCGGGTTCTTTTTTTTCTCAAATAAATATCCAATTGTTCAATCCTGTATCTTTTTGGGATTCGATCCTTGATTACGCATGGTTTTCCATTCCAAATGGATTTTCTAAGAACTGCCTCAGAGCCTTTCATAAAATTACCCTAAAATTAATGCTCCCCCAAGATTGAACATAAGCCAGAGGGAAAAAAGGAAAACTCCTGCCCAGATAAGTTTGCTCCACCTAAATACCTTGGCTCCGTCAAGAGGCCCTATGGGGAGAAGATTAAAGGCTGCAAGAAGAGCATTTATATATGCTCCAAAAAGCCATATGTTAAGACCGTAGAAATGATCAAACCCGAATCCAAACTGACTTTTTGAGAGTGTCTGAAAAAAAATAAATGCAAATGATAACAACAGATTAATTGCCGGGCCTGCAATTGAAATTATTCCATTTTGCTTATTTGTTATTGATTTTGCATATATATAAACTGCTCCGGGAGCTGCAAAAATAAAGCCAAACAGGGAGGTTAAAAGCATAAATGCAAGTCCTTGCGGCCACATTACAAATCTTGCGCTTGCACCGTAATAAACTGCAACAGCCTTGTGAGATAATTCATGCAAAACAAACCCCACCCCAATTGTAAATGAAAACACAATCCAGAATATTAAAAGTGGGACTGGTTTTAAAAAAATCAAAATTCCAAATGGATTAAAGGCTATTGTGGCTGCAAGAGCGAGGGTAAATATACAGATCAATATTTCGACAGCTTCTCTTCTATCCATCTTAAAAGAATCAAGATTTTCATTCCCGAATAGATTCCTCATAAATAAGCCTCACTTTCGGAAGATTAAAGGATCCTCCGTAAGATTCTACAATTCCAACTGCCTCCCTTCCATCGGAAAGCCTTACTTTTATTTGTGAATTTATTTTTCCATTCTCAATGGCATATCCTGTTCTTCCGATTCCAAAAAAAGATGGAAGGTTATCTATTGAAACCAAAACCCGATCTCCTTTTTTTAACCCCCGAATTGAAGGGTATAAAAGGGCCACGAAAATTGAAAGTGCAGTGCTTAGCGCAAGAAGTTTTAAAAGAAATATTATCCCTGCATCTTCTGTAAATGCAAATGAGACTAATGAAAGCGCGACTGCAACCAAAAAGAACTTTAAAAAAAATGGGAGTTTCATTAGAATCAACCATACATTGAACCGGAAGATAATTTAAACCTTTCAACACTCTGACGGCTTTCATTTCCTCCGGGCGTTATTATTTTAATTGCATTTTCAAAATGTTCTTTTTTTATTTTTTGGGATTTCTCCCTTATTGCAAACATTGCAGCCTCCCTGCATAAATTTTCAAGGTCTGCCCCGCTAAATTCAGGAGTTTTTTTTGCAATATCTTTGATTGAAACTTTTGAATCAAGAGGCATCTTTGAAGAATGTATCTCAAGGACAGCCAATCGTTCTGACTCATTTGGAAGCGGAATTTCAATTATCCTGTCGAATCTTCCAGCTCTTATGATTGCCTCATCTAAAATATCCGGCCTGTTTGTCGCTCCTATCACAACTACATTTTTAAGGGAAGAAAGTCCGTCCATTTCAGTAAGAAATGTATCAACAACCCTTTCCATTACATTATGCCCTTCTCTTCCTCCTCTTTTTGGGGCAATAGAATCAATTTCATCTATAAATAGAATGCACGGCGCTGAGATTTTTGCTTTCCTGAAAAGTTCGCGGATTATTTTTTCGCTTTCTCCAACCCATTTTGAAAGAACCTGTGTTCCTGAAATTCCGATAAAATTTGCCTCTGACTCGTTTGCAACTGCTTTTGCAAGAAGGGTTTTTCCTGTTCCGGGGGGGCCGTAGAGAAGAATTCCTTTTAACGGCCTGATGCCCATTTTTTCAAACAATTCCGGCTTTTTGAGTGGAAGCTCAACTGCCTCCTTAATTTCTGATTTTACTTTTTCAAGCCCGCCTATGTCTTTCCATGAAACATTTGGCCTTTCTATAAAAACTTCTCTTAGCGCTGAAGGTGCGATTTCCCTTGTTGCATCCAAAAAATCTTTTTTACCCACCCTTATATTTTCAAGAATTTCCTGCGGGATTGATTTTTTATCCATATTTATTTTTGGAAGTATTCTTCTTATCGCCTTCATTGCAGCTTCTTTTACAAGAGAGGATAAATCTGCTCCAGTATAGCCGTGGGTTATTGATGCGATTTTTTTTATATCCACATCTTCTGCCAAAGGCATTTGGCGCGTGTGTATTTTCAAAATTTCTTCCCTTCCCTCCCTGCTTGGAACACCTATTTCTATCTCCCTGTCAAATCTTCCGGGCCTTCTTAAGGCAGGATCTATTGAATCTGGCCTGTTGGTTGCTGCGATAACAATTACATTCCCTCTTGCCTTAAGGCCGTCCATAATTGTTAAAAGCTGGCTTACAACTCTTTTTTCAACTTCTCCGCTGACCTCTCCTCTTTTTGGTGCGATTGCATCTATTTCATCTATAAATATGATTGAGGGTGCATTTTCCTCTGCCTCTTTAAACATTTTTCTTAATTTTTCTTCGCTTTCCCCGACAAATTTGCTGACTATTTCAGGTCCGCCTATATAAAGAAAATTTGCATCAGATTCGTTTGCAACTGCTTTTGCAAGAAGGGTTTTTCCTGTTCCGGGGGGGCCGTATAAAAGCACTCCTTTTGGAGGTTCTATTCCAAGCTTTTCAAAAAGTTCCGGGTGGCGGAGCGGAAGCTCAATCATCTCCCTTACTTTTTGCAAAACATCCTTAAGCCCTCCGATGTCATCATAAGTAATTGTCGGAATCTGGGTTATCTCTTTTACCGGCTCTTCTCTTATAACAACTTCAGCATTATCAGTAATAATAACCGGGCCTTGTGGAAAGGTCTGCGAAACTACAAGGGGAATTGCCCTCCCAAAAACTCCGACAGGAACAAAATTTCCCTTAAGCAGCGGTTTTCCGATAAGCCTTTTTTTAACATATGTTTCAAAGCCCGGGGAATACCTTATTTTTTCGGTTGGAGCAAGAATGATTTTTTTTGCAACTGATGCTTCAACTTTTTCAATAGAAATGCTATCCCCGATTCCAACCCCTGCATTCTGCCTGAGGATTCCATCTATTCTTATAAGATTAAGATTCTCATCATCTGGATGGGTCTGCCAGACTATTGCAAGAGCGGATTTTTTTCCTGTTAATTTTATTACATCCCCGGTTGAAAGATCAAGTTTTTCTTTTGCAGCAGAATCAATTCTTGCAATCCCCCTGCCGATATCATTCTGAAATGCTTCATCCACTTTAAGAAAAATTGATTTTGAAATTTTAACCACCCCTGACGAATATTTTTTCTATTTGCGTTTTTTTATCATCCCTAAATTGTATGATGATATTTTTTCCGATATAAAAATTCTTCTTAAGATTTATTAAGGTTTCCAGCGGAATATTTTTGGTTTTTTTGACATTTAAAAAAGAATAAATGCTATTCTCCTCAAGAAAAATTGTGTTTTTTCCAAAAACCACATTCATTTTATTTTCCTTAAAATTAACTGACTGCACTATCCCTGATAAAAAATTTTTAGTTTTCTTAAGCAAAACCCTGCTTTTCCCAAGAACGAGTATTCTTGAGTTTTTAAAAAAAACATTTTCAAGAATCAGATCATCCCCAGCACCAACTGACAGAAACCTTTTATCATCTTTTTGTATTTCTACCTTCAGATCTATTTTTCCATCAGAAAGATAAAATTCAAACGGATTGTTTTTATCTGTTTTTGAAATTGTCCCTCTCAGACTGTAGGTTTTTTCCTCCTCTAAAATATCAAAGCTGGAAAATTTGCTTTTGTTTATTACAGTCAATTTTGATTTGTAGCCAAAATTTAATCTTCCAAACCTCTCATAACTATTTTGGACTAAAATTTCATCATTCAATCTCAATGCCGCAAGAATATCAATATTTTTTTCCCAAAAAACCAGCGGAATTGAGCCGGTATCATCAAAAAGGATAATCTCCCTTGAATATTTTCCGGAAGGATAATCTGTCCTTTTTTTTATTGACTGGATTTTTGCACTAATTGTTATGTCCCGTTCTTCAGGTTTAATTTCTTTGATTTTTTTTATATTAAAATCTTTTTTATAGAGATTATATTCTTTTGCAATTAAATTTACTGCGGCATCCTTGGAGATATAACCATGAAACTCGTTTATTTTTGATTTTATTTTTTCATTTAACTCCTCTTCGGAAAATAATAAGGTGAGCTTTGAATAATAATCCATATACTTTAATGTAGTGTTTAATAACTGATTAAAAATTATGCGGTTTCAAGGCAAACTTTTTAATTAGATGCAGCGCACAAGTTTAATTATGCAAATAATGGAAAATATGGAATATTGTTATGTTATAGGTGAAATTGAAAAACTTCTCGGGCTAAGGTTTGAAAAGATTCAAACTACCAGAGAGGGGGAATTCTCGCTTAAAATCGGAAAAGAAAGGATAACAATAGATCTTGGAAAAAGAATGAACATATCATACACCATTAAAGAAGGGGAATTGGGCAAAGGATTTATTGAAAAAATCAGAAAAGAACTTCGGGGAACAAGATTTGTTTCCATTTATCAGCATAATATGGACAGAATAATTGTTCTTGAATTTGAAGGCATAAAAAAATATTTCCTGATACTTGAAATGTTTGGAAAAGGAAATATGATTCTTGTTTGCGATGAGAAAATATTAGCCTGCTATAAAAATGAAAGCTGGGCGGACAGAAAAATAAGAATAAATGAAAGATATATTTTCCCAAAAAGCAATATCGCAGAAAATTTAAATGAAATAATTTCGGAGAAATATATAATAAGTTCTATGATGAGGCTTCCACTTGGAAAAAAATATTCGCGTGAGATTCTTTTAAGATGCAAAATCGATGAAAAAGCTCCTGGAAATTCATTGGCAAATGGGCAGATGGAAAAAATAGAAAAAGAAATTGAAAAGATAAAATCCGGACTTAAACCTTATGGGTTTTATAGAAATGGAAAAATTTGCGGATTTGGGCTTGCAAAACTGGGTGAGTTTAAAGATTTGGAGGCAAAAGAATTTGAAGCTTTCAGCAAAGTTATAGATGAGTATTATATAAATTTTGTGGAAACAGAAACAGAATCTGAAGCTACAAAAAAAATTAAAAAAAGGCTTGTCGAACAGAAAAAACAATTAAATGAATTTTTGGAAGACGAGAAAAAATATCGCGAGATTGGAGATAAAATTTATGAGAATTACCCAAAAATAGAGGAACTAATAAAAAAAGAAAGGGGAAAGCCAAAAATAGAAATAGAATTATAATTCTTCATCCACGAGATAATCCTTGAGGATATTTTTTGCCTTTCTTGTCTTGTCAACAACAAGGCCTATTACTGCATTTTTATTGTCTCTTGCAATAACATGGACATTTTGGATGTCTATTTTATCATCTGCAACCATTTTGGTAACTTTTGAAAGCTCACCGGGCTTGTCATCGATTTTTATTATTAAAACTTCGCTGTCCATTATTTTATATCCGTTTCTTTTAAGCGCATTCTCTGCTTTTTGGTAATCTTTTATAATAAGATGAATTATTGATTTTCCGCCGATTGCAGTTACATCAAGTCCTTCAATATTAATTTTTGATTTCCCAAGAATATAAGTAATATCAGATAATAATCCTATTCTGTCATCTGCGATTACGGTTATTGATTTCATAGAAAAACCACCTCATATCCTGTATATTTGGGTAAACGGAAAATTATTTATATGGATTACCTGCTTTTCTAAAATCAGATTTTTAGAGAGGGCAACACCTACTGATTTTTTTCCGACTAGATTTGCCGAATCAAAATTTTCAAGCGCTTTTTCAAGTTCTTTTTTAGTTGACAATTTTCCCTTATAAAATTGGGAGTGGGATTTTAAATCAATTGAATATTTATCATTTTCCAGTATTGTTCCTATTAATTCCTTATCGCAACAAGCAACTATTTTTTGGTTTTCTTTTATATGAATTTTCAAATACATGTAAAACATATAAATAAAAAACTTATATAAAATAAGAGTATTGCACGCTTTTGACTTTTGCCATTATTGTGGCAAAAGCAGTGTTGCAAAAACCATGTAATTAAACTCAGGTAAAAAATAATGTTGCGTTTATATATGCACGGGTGGCGGCACGCTTTTGACTTAGGGTTTTCTTAATGGCAAAATCTGTGATCCAAAACCATGCGGCCATACTTGGGCCCTTACTAAAGCCACCCGTAACCTCTGGGATATTTCTTATATCCCATAAGATATTCATATGCACGGGTGGCGGAGCGGTCAAACGCGATAGACTCAAGCACACACACTTTTTGACTCGGGTTTTTCTCATGGCAAAAAGCTGTGGTCCAAAAAACCATGCGGTTTTAATAAGACCAAATGATTGAGAAATTTATTCTCTTCTCGAAAATGAGATGGGAAATCTATTGGCCTAGCGCCTTCACAGGTTCAAACCACACTTTTGGCTTAGGTTTTTAAGATGCCAAAAGCTGTGATCCAAAAGGCATGCGGTTTTACTTCAAAACACGAAACCCAAAACTGGAAACTGAAAATCCTGTCCCGTGCATTCACAATTTTTGACTAATTTTAAACTTATGGCAAAAATTAGTGTTCCAAAAAACCATGCGGCAAAACTATGAAACCAACTGTGAGGTCTGAAGCCTTTTTAGCACCATGATACCAAATTTTACACGATGATAATAGATATCCGCCGAGTGCTGTTCTGCGAGGCAGAGTTTAAAAAGACTGCTACGATATTATTTATATTAACCAATGGAAGATTAATCACTTTGGATCTTATTTTCTAAACGAATTCTTAATTCTCCACCCCAGTTATCTATAACAACTAATCTTTTTCTCCGATTATGTGCATAATCAATCAATGCATGAACAATTACAGACCATTCCTCGTTTTTTGCCAGCCGGTTACAATTTATTGAGGATGCAAGATAATTTTTTGCAGCAAGATAAAGATCAATATCAAACCTTTCCGGTTCCTTTAATATCTCAATTGCAACAGAAAGGTTTGGCTTAAATCTTGGGCTTTTTGTTTCGTGGAAAATTGCATTAATAACATTGAATCTTGCCCATTGTTGTTCATTTGTCAATTTATTTCCCCTAGACCAGTCGTCAGGACGCCGAATAGTACTAAGGCTGTTTAAGAGCTTATTTTGAAAAGTAATTTTATTTATTTGTATTTGAGTAAGGTGATCTACCAATGGTTCTGATAAATCTTTGGTTGTTTTTTTCCACTTAATCTGCGTGTTTTTTGTTTTTTGCATTTTAACACCAAGGAAGTTCTGCTTTTTCCATTTTCTCTGCAGCACTCTTACTCAGAAATACCCAACCATCATTATGAAATGCATCAGAAACAAGCATCATGGTCCAATTTGAATTTTTTCCACAGTGTTCTTCTCGAAGTTTATCAAAATACTTCGGATTGACTATTGAAAGCAGATATTTTATACCTATCAAGCTATCTGAAAACCAATTGCTAAGTGAATAGATAGAAAACAAATCATTTTCATGTACATTTTCAACCAACTTAAGTATCTCTTCATTATTCAATCCTGTATATTCGAGCGCCCAAAACAATTGGGCTGGGCTATCACGCAGTGATAGAAGAAAATGCGGTGTAGCTGGCACTAAAAGCAAATCGAATTCAAGCATGGCTTGCAGATCTTGCAGTGTTGGTCTTGATTCTGCAAGCGATTCTACTTTTTTTCGCTTTTCCATTGCACGGATATATTTTGTTCTTATACGATAACGCGCCTCTCTAACAAACTCATCCGCAAAATAATTGCCAATCGAAGAATCAATCTTGCGTCCTATTTCCACAAAAAACTCATCACGACAAGAGGAATGGCTTGCTTTTTCAAGTGCGTTCTTTTCTTCTTGGGTTGCAGGCTCGAAGATAGGCTCATCATTGGCATCCCTTCTACTGGCATAAAACCTCGTATTTGGCAAAAGCAATGTATTGGTTATTCTTTCCATTTTCTCAACAAGAATAGTAAAATCTCCAAGCACCCGACCTATTGTTTTTCCTCTACTTCCAAATAATTCTTGCCTTTTTAGGAGATGCTCTTTAAGCTCGATTCGATTTATAGTTTTAGTAGTCATGTTCTATAATATGTTCTTATGTGTTATATTAATTATAGTAGTAGTACTGCACTACTCCAAAACATAAATTTAAATAATTTTCAGAAGAGATAGTACTATGGACATTAAAACCTTTGAAGGACTTGGCCTCACAAAAGGGGAATCAAAGACCTATTTGGCCCTAATCGAATTGGGAGAGACCACGGCAGGCCCACTGGTCTCAAAAACCCAAATGCAAAAAACAACGGTTTATTTATGCCTTGAAAAATTAATGCATAAGGGATTAATTACGCAAGTAATAATAAACAAGAGAAAACATTTCAGCTCTCTTCCTCCAGATAGGATATTGGATTATTTGGAAGAAAAGGAGAGTGAAATCGCATCCCAGAAAAAACTTATCCGCGAGCTTATGCCAAAAATGGCAGTTCCTACAGGAAAATCTGAATCCTGCGCATCATTTTTTAGCGGATGGAATGGAATAAAAAGTGCATTTGATGATATACTCCGGACAATGATTAAAGGGGAAGAGTATTGCGTTTTCGGAGTTTCATCTTCCGCTGATACGATAGATAGGATGAGAAGATTCCTGAATAAATTCCACGATAAAAGAAATGATCTTGGAATTAAAGCCTGCCTTATAATAAATGAGGATTACAGAAATACTATCGGCTCGGATAGGATAAAAGAAAAACTAAGCAAGGTTAGGTTCGTTGGAAAAGAATTTTCAACTCCTGCTGTAATAAATGTATACAAAAACAAGACACTTATTGCGATATGGAACAGAGAGCCCGCGGCTGTCCTAATAAATAACAGGGAAACTGCAGATTCGTTTAGAAAATATTTTGAGCTTATTTGGAAAATTGCCAGGGTGTAAATAATCAAAGGTCGCTACTCAATCAAGACCTCAAACCTAATCAGTAGATCTGCTGTTATATATTCATATAGTGAAATACCAAACGAAACCTTTAAATATTTTATGTAACGTAAATTACTTTAGCGGTAATTATGGTTACAAAGAATTTTAGATTCGGGGAACTGGAAACCAAAATGCTTTTCGCGTTGGAAGAGGCAGAAGTTAGCCTTATTACTTCAGCTGAACTGGCAAAAATGCTGAAAATATCAAAAAACCGCGCCAACAAACTGGTCTGGCAGTTAGTAAGAAAAAAACGCCTGCTACGCATAAGAAAAGGTGTATTCCTTTTTGCTCCCATGAAGGCAGGGCCAAAGGGCCACTGGAGCGAGGAGGCGTTTGTATTGTTAGCCCAAGTAATGGGAAACAAGCCTTATTATATAAGCTTCAGGACTGCCATGAATTATTATGAACTTACAGAGCAAATCCCCTGGATTACTCAGATTGTAGTTACACAGAGGAGGCGTTCGTTTGAGGCAGTTGGAACAAAATACGAATTCATCAAAGTTGATGAGCTCGGAAAATGGCAGGAAGAAAGCATATCAGGAAAACGGGTAAAGATTGCCACCAGAGAGCAGCTCATCCTGGACTGCCTAGCCCATCCAGAATACTGCGGCGGTATTGAAGAAATAGCAAAGGCATTATGGAACGCAAGGAATGAATTGGATTGGGGAGAACTACGCATTCTTGTCTTGAAATCAAAAGAAGTGGTATGGAGACGGCTTGGCTACCTGCTTGAATTGCTGAAACTGCCATCATTGAAGATCAAGAAGCTTGCGGGCTGGCGCTGGCTTGATCCATCAGATCTTAAAACTATAAAAGGAAAATCTGCTAGATGGGGATTGCTTCTTAATATAACTGAAAAAGAGTTGTTAAAATGGAGGGAGATAAGGTGATATTGTGCTGAGTTTGGCCGAATTGAAAAGAAAGGCGTCGAAAGAAGGAGTTCCTGCCGCAATAATTGAGAAAGATTACGCGCTTTCAGTAGCCCTTAGGGAGATTGCAGATTCCTCTATTTCTAGTCATTTGGTTTTCAAAGGCGGAACCGCGATAAGGATGATCTACTTTAACGAGGCAAGATTTTCAGAAGACCTTGATTTTACAGTATTGAATCTCAGCAAGGACAAGGTGTTGGATGGCTTAAGTAAAATCCTGTCCGAGAAAACCATCGAAGATATAGGTTTCCAGAAACCAGTAGAAGAAAAAACAGCAGCCGGATTGAAAGTATCGATAAAATATACCGGGCCGCTGCTTCATGCCCAGAGAGTATTATTCGACTTCAATTTCAGGGATAATCTTGTGTTAGCACCAGTGAAAAGGAAGCTGATCGACAATTATGGTTTGAGCGAACGCAATATAAACGTCCTTAGCATTGAGGAGCTTTTTGCCGAGAAAATTCATGCGCTTGGCAGCAGAGCCGCGCCACGGGACCTTTACGATGTCTGGTTCCTATTTGGCAAAGATGTTAGCCTAGACAAAGAAACCGTAAGAAAGAAATTTGCATATTACAGTGAAAAATTCGATTTGCACAAACTAGAGCTCATGATGCCAAAGATACACGCCCGCTGGAAAAATGACTTGAGGCAGGTAATGCCAAGCGTTCCTCCAGTAGAACAAATTTCCCGTGAAGTTTTGGATACTCTAAAGAAGCTGAACCTTGGAGATAGTCCGGTTACAAGTGAAACCCCTAGCGCCCATAATCCAAAATACTCATGAAATCCTGCGATGCAAAAATTGACACGCTGGTATTATGTTGTTTAAGACCTCAAATCAGGCCAAAGGTTTTGTCCCGTGCATTTTAATCTGATCTGAGGTCTGAAGGTTTTTTAGCACTGTGGTATCAAATTTCGCATTAATCATAAAATAGATGAATGAGATATAGTTTCAGCCATGGCCAGACAAGAAAGGTTTTTAATTGTTTATTTTAGGTTAAATAGACTTAACCTAGATATAAATTTTAGGTAAATTAAGATTGCCTTGTTTTCTAAATAAATTAATACTGTCTTTTTAAATCTCTCCTCTTAGAATAGCCCCACGCTTGCGGGCCTGAATTTGGCGTCTGCAGTTATCTGCGAACCTGTGCTGACATAAATATTTTCTTCGCTGGTAATTAAGTTCTAATAGGAGGATTTGTTCTGTGCATTCACACTTTTTGACTAATATTAAACTTATGGCAAAAAAAAGGTTAACAAGAAGAATAGATAAATACCCGCTTTCCATCCGATCTCACCCTTAGCGTTCCATATTCATCGGAAGACAGCAGTTCATTAAGAGTTTCACCCAAAAACGGCGATACTATGAATTTAGACTCACCCGCCTTGGGTCTGGCTCTTACAGAAACATATCCGTGATTTGATACATCCGATTCATTTTGCAGGTAGGAGCATATTCTAATAGTTTCAGAGTCTAATTTAACAGAATATACTCCATTTTTTGCGTCTATTAAATCAATTGATTTTATATCCCCTTCAAAAACATCATAGCTGCCCGCGATTGCAAGAATAGGCTGTTTCAGCCTGCTTAAATCTTTTTTCGGCGCTTCTGTATTTAATTCGGGATCGAAAGCATACGATTTCCTTGGAGCATAATGGCTGGTCCTCCTAGAATCAGTTTCATAATCTAAACTGCTCAAGTAATCTCCTGCCATTGCTGCTGGTTTTAACTGGACAATGTTTAATTTATCTTGGCTACCAATAAGTTCAAGCTCTACCTGGGTTGAGAGTTTTTTCTCGAAATGTGTTCCTATGCAGGATGAATCAGTTATCAATGTATTTTCTTTAAGCGAGCGTATGTGTTTAAGAGATTCCACCAAACTCAAATAACAGAATTTTGCATATATATCCGGTCTTATATCTCCCCCAAACACATGGGCTGTTAGATGAGAATAACGCTTTAGTTCCAATTCAAAATATTCTCCTGCATCATTTCTTTTAGCATAGTCAAAAAATGCTGGCGCTTTTTCCTGAATTGCTTTTTCCATGAATTTGATAACATCTAAATAACAATTTTCCAAAACTCTAAGAGCTTCTTCTAAATTACTGCATGATTTCATGATATTTTTGTGGTAGCCAGAAAATTTTGCATATAATTCGCTTTGCATCCTTTTCCGAAACTCCGTGTTACGACCAATGGGCTCTATATATTCATTGTACTTTCTTGAGAACTCAGCTAAAAGATTATTCAGAGAGTAATATGTAGTTTCAAAAAGAGAAGATCCCTCAAGCAGATATGTTTTGGTATTTTTATTGTAAAGAACTCTAACATAAATTTGATCTAAAGGTATTTTTCTTACTCTCGCATATTGAAACTGACTTTCTGGTAATCCATCTAGCACTTCTTGAATATAGTCGATTGGATTTTGGTTATTCCATAGTTTAGAAAAGCAATTTATGGTATGTCGGACATTAAAATTATCCTGTGCAATTGCATTAAGAACAGTGGGGGCGTCATAATCAAACGGCTGTTTTGAGACCATTATCTCAATCATTCCAGGAGAGTGTGGGCTTGTACCAACATTTACAAATTTTTTTTCACCTTCAACATATTCCATTACAATGTAGTCATATTTTTTTCTCCACATCTTTTTTGATAGTTCTTTATTAGCTTCACTACGACTGGCAAGAGCAGGTATTGACGGCGTTTGACAGTTTATAGCATCATTAGCCATAAAAATATCACAAAGCTCTTCATTAGTCATCGATAAGTCTAGAATGGGGGATTTGTATGCTCCCGGTGCAAAGAATTCAGCCCAATCTTCAAAGACTCCGTTTGATCTTAGAATAATCTTTTTTAGACCTGCTGCTCTGGCATCATTGAGAAATTTAAAAAAACGATCGCGTCTTTGTTTTATCCAATCATAGTTATCTTTGATTCCTATTTCCTCCTGATTGTTATCAAAATCAATATTTTCTTCAAGTTTGAAAAATCTTGGTATCGCGATTTTGCCTTTCAAGTCAGGGGATAACTCATGACCAGTCTCTTCAAATATTTTCTTTACAATTTGTAGGTTAATTAGTTTATTTCCTTGGATCCCATCTTTCGCCTTTTTTGAGCCATATATATTTGTTCTTGTCTGCTGAATTAATTCTTCCCAAATATATTTACCAGAGATTTCCTCTTTTAATACAGTGATGCCAGGGACTTTAAATGGCATGACTTCAGATAATAATGGTATAGTAATTGGTATTCTCTTCTGGAGTTTAGCCATAATTATTATCACCTATAAATACATAATTGGTTATATATAATAACATATTTAATTATATCCTTCCGCTTGGGCATGAAATATTTTTAAATCTCGCAAAATTTGGCACCTGCAGTTATCTGCGAACCTGTGCTGACATAAATATTTTCTTCGCTGGTAATTAAGTTCTAATAGGAGGATTTGTTCTGTGCATTCACATTATTAACGTTCATATGTTCCCAGGTCAAGGTCGATCTTTGCCTTGATTGTCCTTCCGTCTTTTTCCACCAGGATTATCGCCATATCAGCGTTAAACTGATTTCTTTCCGGCCGGGAAAAGAGAAAGAACTCCGTAAAGCCGAATACATTTGCCATGCTAAAGAAATCATTACCTGAAAAGGCTGTGTAGTGCGGTGATATCGCCCGCGCATGAAAATGGAAAGGGCCCAGCATATCTGGCGTATCCGGAATCTGCTTTGGTGAATATATGCTATCCGGGTTAAACTGGCGGCCTGTGAAATCTTCTATTACATTACCTCGATATTGGCTTGGCACCATTTCAATAGTTGCTGTGCTTTTTTCGCATGAATGCAAGAGATGAAGCGCACCGCCATGCTCGCTCTTTCTATCAGTTGTGTCCTTTTCAAGCTCCTCAAAAATCCTGTTCCTAAATTCCGGATCTGAAAGGGCCTGCATAATATAATATATCTTTATCAGTTGGATTGTTTCAAATTGTTGGAGTTGTTCAGCGCTTGGAGTTTCCATAACAGTTATCTCTCTTGCTGGATGCAACAGCAAATAACCTTCCGGCGTTGCGTGCTTGAGTTCTTTAAGACGCTCGGAGAGATATACCGCAAGATCGTGTTTACCATTTTTAAGAAGATGGACCAAATTCTTATTCCCCTTTGCGGCCTGCTGGAAATAATTATAATTATCACTTTGAGTTGCTGTTGTTTGTGTGGGTCTATCCGTTCTTAATATATTTTCTATTAATGGGGATCTGGAAAATACTACTGCCAGGGCACATGCGCAGACTATAGGTACAACTCTTTTGATTATCTTCTTTGACACATTTTCATATTGGCTAGATAACATTAAAATCCACCTCCCACACATAAGTTGCTAGACCATACATTCTGCTAGACAATAAATATCATTGTTTTAACTTATTAAAGAATGGGTATTTAAATATTTATTTATATACATAGAGAAACATGGGAGGAAATACTCAATTAAAAAATAATACAACCATTCATGCATCCAGCCTTTCAAAACAAAGATTAGCAAAAGCTCTTTTGAAAAAAATAGGTGAAATTGAGCCAAGAATGGGCCATTTGCTTCAAATGAGCAGAGAGAAAATGTTCAATCCAGATATTATGGAAAAAACAAACTCTCTTATAACTCAAATCGTTGCATGGAGAGGAATGAACTGTTCTGGAAATGAATTTTTAAAAATTATGCTTCCAGACTTTGATTTAGAAAAAACTAAATTTTTCTACTATTTTTCCAGGCTCTTATACGAAAATTCAGCAGAAACACTTGCAAAAAGATATGATATTGAACCTGAAAGATTAGAATATTTATACTCATGCGCATATAATTCTATTTCAGCAACACCAGAAGAAATAATTAGAAGGTATTTGGAAACTGCAATCAATTTTTATACAAATATTGCTGCAATGCAAAAACAAGAAGGGGACAACCTAATACATTATGTTGGATTATATACACAAACTAAAGACCCTCTGCTTTACTCTATTATCACCCAAGAGCTGCAAAAAACAGTTATAAAAATAGCGCGTCAACGAAAAAATACTCTTCCATCAGATATTGATATACAGGATATTATACAAGAGGGAAATATGGGAATGCTTGATGCCGTAAATAAATATGACCCTTCAAAAGAATTTGGATTTTTAATATATCTTAAATTAAGAATCAATGGCGCTATAACAGATTTTCTTAGAGAAAAGGATATTATGCCAAGAACGGATAGGAAAGATATAAATTATATGGAACTGGCTAAATTGGAATTTACCAAACAGAATGCAAGGCCCCCTAGCGAAAAAGAGCTTGCAACGATTATGGGAATTAAAATGGATGAGCTTTTTAGAATTATTTCATTGTCTGCGAGAAGGGAATTTTCAATTGATAGTAAAAATTCAAAGGGCAGGGGATATATAGATTATATAGTAAATCCCGATTCTATAAGCCCACTAGAGGTAGTATTAGCACGGGAGATTGAAAGATATATAAATGATGCAATTGGAACACTTGATGAAAGATCACAACGAATTTGGAAAATGCATCGTGAACAAAATATTACTCAGAAAGAGATTGGCATACAGTTAAAAATAAGCGAATCAAGGGTGTCCCAGTTGCTAACAGAATGCATAGGTGTAATAAGAAAAAAACTGAGCGCGCTAGGAGTAGACTCTAAATTGGCATAAAAAAATAAGTAAACTAATTATTTCAGTGCTTTTATATTCCAGATATACTTATCCCTTGTTGCAATATATTCAACAGAAATATTTATAGGATAATCATTTTCCTTTAAAAATTGCCTGAATTTTTCAAGCCCTGATTCTGAATAATTATCAGTATTCATCCAGGAACAGGATTTTTTGCTAAAAAGAGATTCCGCAATTACCTCTGAATCAGTGTCTGAAAATCCAAATGACTTGACTTTATTAAAAATTTCTACTGCGCCAGGGCTCCATTTTTCCTTATCAAGCATAAGAATAGTATGTAGGTTAGATTTTAAAATTTACTTTCTTGCAAAAACCAGAATTAAATATTTCTTTAAAGTGTATAATTATAATTTCACTATATTTAAATGAATATATTAAAAACAAAAGTATTTAAATACTATGAAAGTATAATTTCATTATGTATTATCCAAGATCAGAAGAAGGAAAAATTTTTGCAATGACAAAATGGAGAGAAGCGCTTACATTAATAGGTCCAAGAAGGGTTGGAAAAACAACCATTGCAAAAAAAATGCTTGAAATGTGGATTGCAAACGGAGGGCAGGGAGAATATTTTGATTTGGAAATGATAGGTGCACCATCAAATATATATACTCTGAAAAAAAAGATAGACGCACTTCCGAAAGGGAGCCTTGTTATATTGGATGAAATACAAAATATAAAAAACTGGGTTAAGCTAGTAAGAGATGAAATAGAATATAAAAAAAGGCAATTGATAATAACCGGTTCAAGTTCATCGCTGTTGTCAAAAGAGATCGCATCTTCTCTTGCAGGAAGAGCTGTTCCTGAAAATATTTTACCAATTTCATATAAGGATGCAAAAAATTGGGGGATAAAATCACTAGAACAATATATTGAAACGGGAGGATACCCAGAGTGCGTAATAAGACCGCAGGATGCAAAAAGATTACATAAATTATATTTGGAATTAACAATTTTAAGGGATGTTGCTGCAAGAAAGGGCATACGTGAGATAAAACCTTTATCAGACCTTGCAATAATAATGCTATCTGAAAATGGAAAAACAATTTCTTCAAAAAAAACTGCCCAGTCTGTAGGTATAAGCCAGCCAACATTCCGCTCTTTTGTTGATGGTTTGAATGATGCATTTCTCATACTCTCTGTCCCTCCATACCTTCATTCTCCAAAAGAAAGAATTATTTCTGATTCAAAGCATTATGCATATGATACGGGATTGCAAAGATCAGTTAGCATATCAATTCAGGAGGATTTTGGAAGAAGATATGAAAATTTAATTGCAATTGAACTTATAAGAAAAGGATTTTCAATTTCTTATCTGAAAACTGATAGAGGGGAATGTGATTTTATAGCTCAACGAATAGGAACACAAAATCTAGCTATTCAGGTCTGGAGTGGCGATGAAAAAATCCCAGAACGAGAGATAACCGGATTGATGATTGGAATGAAAGTTGCAAATGCAAAAGGCATATTATTAACTAGAATGGACATACAAAATAAAACAAAAAAAATCGAAATGAAAAAAATCGAGGATTGGCTTTTGGAATAATTATTTTCTTGCAAAAACCAGATATGCAGTATGCATTATTCCAAGATGCTTTGGCCTTGTTCCGAATTCGCGGACATCATATTCCCGCGTGATATTTTCAAGAAGAATAACCTCCTCAAAAAATTTCCGGCATTCCAAAACTAATAATTTTGCCTGTTCAATATTAAGGCAATGGGCAGATAAAAACCCTCCTTTTTTTAAAAGTAAATAAGATTTTTCTGCTATTTGTTCTGCCTCTGCAATATCGCAAAAAACAAGGTCAAAGGAATTTTCCTCTTCATCTATTTCCTCCAAAACATCCTTATACTTAAAAACCACGTTTTCAAATCCAAGTTTTTTCATATTGGACTGGGCAACTTTTAGGAATTCCTCTCTTTTTTCGTAAGAGACAACTTCTTTTGCAATGTTTGCAAATTGGGCTGTCAAAAATCCCGAACCTGAGCCAAGCTCCAAAATTTTGCTGTTTTTTCCAATGCCAGTATATGCAATTATTGTTCCTGCATCTTTTGGAAGGGTTACTGCAGGTCCCCTCTTTAATTTTTTAAGATTGGGGGATAAGTACGGAACTATCCGCGTTTGTTTTTTCATTTCCATTCATTCCGTAATGCAGCTAATTTTTGCTCTAGTTCTGGATATTTCAATGATAGAATCTGGACTGCAAGTATTGCGGCATTTTTCCCATTGTCTATTCCAACTGTTGCGACAGGAACCCCTGAGGGCATCTGAACAATGGATAAGAGGGCATCCAGCCCGTTTAATTTTGCATTAACCGGCACTCCGATTACTGGCTTGTTTGTCTTTGATGCGACAACCCCCGGAAGGGCAGCAGAAAGCCCTGCAACAGCAATAAAAACCTCTGCATCTGAATTTTTTACCAATTCATCCACCTTGTCCGGATTTCTGTGCGCTGAAGCAACCTCATAATAATGTTCTATCCCAAAATAATCAAGCATTTGGGTGATTTTTTTTACTAATTCCTCATCAGATTTGCTTCCAGACAATATTAAAACTTTCATAAAATAATATAAAATGATAATAAATAAAAATTAAACAGATGGTAGATATTTATGAAAAAAAGTCTTCAGGAACGGAAAAGATATATCTCTTTTGAGGTTATCGGCAATCCCCCTGATAATTTTGAAAAATTCATTTATGAAGAATTTATGAAGTTTTTCGGGGAATTCGGGTTTTCAAAGATTTCATTTAAGCTTATAGAATATAACTCCGGAAGGGGAATAGTTAAATGCAAAAGAGACTATAAGGATAAGGTAATTGGATTTTTATCAATAATAAATACTCCAAGAATAAAAACAATAAAAACCAGCGGAACTTTGAAATCACTTAGAAAACAGCGATAATTGTTATTTTAAGTTTTTTTCAAAGGCCCCTGAAATATCTGATGCATGCACTAATTGGGATGCCTCCTCGGCAGCGTTTATAAATGCAGTAAAATTTGTTTCATTGAGCTCTATTCTAAAAAATCTTGCAAGAATTTCTGCGCATTCTTTTTTAAGTCCAACATTACTTGTTGAATTAAGAATCGTTATTATTTGGTCGAAATGTTTTTTATTTTCAAGATAATTCAATCCTTTTGATTTTAAAGAAAGATTTTCACACTTCTCAATAAAAGAGACAAGTATATCTAAAACATTCCTGTAATTATAACCCTGCACAAAATGACTTAAATCACCCGGGGGCAGGGCATTTAAGAATTTCAGTATTTCAACAAATCTTGATTCTTCAGTTCCAACATGTATTGCTCTGAAAGAAAGATCCCGAATACCCGTAAAAAAACGGCGAAATGCCTGCCTACCACTATCGTTATCTGAAGGTGGCCCCGTCCGAACTAATTTTAGACTCATATTATCAATTTTTTTAAACCCAAACAGGCTATATTTTTGCAGCCATTCCCTAAAACAGAAGTGGATGCAGTTGGAATTGCCATTAAAACTTCCTGCCTGATTTTAAGTTTTTCTTTTTATAGATATTTAGATGCATAAGATTTAAAAGGCTTATGCATGAAGCCATTTTTAAACACATAAACTCTTTTGCAATTTTCAAAACTGTTTTTGTGAGTATATAGATAAAAAAACGAGTATATGACCGCTAATAGATAGAAGAATGGAATAGAGAATAAAAAAAGTATTGATTTAAAAAATAAATGGAAAATAAATAAAATAACTTAGGTGAAACAAATGCCGTCATGTCCAGATTGTCATATTTACAAAGGGTTATGGTCAGAGTTAATTCAAAAGGAGAATGGAACCTGGGTTTGTAAAGTAAATCCAATGCATGAATATACGCGTGATAAACAGGGATATTTTCATAAGAAAAAATAATTAAATTTTTTGGGTCCGTGGTCCAGCGGTTAAGACGTCTGCCTTACACGCAGAATACCCTCGGTTCAAATCCGAGCGGGCCCATACGAGTTTTAGGTTTACTGATTTGGACCTGGAATTTTGAAAGGAAGGTTTTTATACATTTAATATCATATTTATGTATGATAGAGAAAGTATTTGTCTCAGGGGGAATAATCTTAATAATCCTTGTTGCTACATACTTTGTTACGAAATAAATTGGGCCGGTAGCTCAGTCCGGTTGGAGCGTTCGACTGATAAATTATATAAAAATTTAGAAATCGAAAGGTCGGGAGTTCAAATCTCCTCCGGCCCATATATGTTTAGGGTTTTGCGTTTTGAGTTTTGGGTTCGGTGTTTTGGGTTTTAGGGTTTTGCCAATAAAATAATTAAAAATAAAAATTAAAGATGCCGATTTCTTCCTGAAAAAAATCTTTTTCTAGGCCGGTCATACTTTCTCAAATCAACCGGGCGGCTTCTTTTTTCCCCTGGAACATAAGGGTCTTCTTCATGGAATTTTATCGCAATTCCTTTTTTTCCCATTCTTCCTGTTCTCCCAATCCTGTGAAGATAGGTATCTTGGGATCCTGCCCTGTCAAAATTAATTATTATGCCTACATCTTCAATATGAAGACCGCGTGATGCAACATCTGTTGCTACAAGAATTTCAAAATGCCCCTTTTTAAAGCCATCAAGGGTTTTTTCCCTTTGATTTTGGGTTTTTCCCCCATGAAGGTATTGGGCATTAATCCTATTCTCATTTAATACCCTGTAAATAAATTCAACAGAGTTTTTTGTTGCGGCAAAAATAATTATCTTGGTCCTTGGATTTTGTTTGATTATTTCAACGAGTTTTCCTATTTTTTCCCTTCTTTTAAGTATTATTGTTTTTTCCTCAATTTCTGCAACTTCTTCAGAGCCAATCTCAATTATTTCAGGATTATCCATATAATCCCTTGAAAGTTTTTTTACTCTTGAATCTATTGTTGCAGAAAAAAGCATTATTTTCCTCTTTTCGTTTGTCTCTTTTAAAATTGAATCAATATCTTCCTTAAATCCCATATCAAGCATTATATCTGCTTCGTCTAAAACAATCAAATCAACATTCTCAAGCCTTATTGTCCCTCTCCTGATATGATCGAGCAGCCTTCCTGGAGTTGCAATAACTATTCCAAATCCCCTTTGAATCATGGAGATCTGCCTTGCCATATCCTGCCCTCCATAAATTGCATAAATTCCCATTTTGCTGTTTTGGCTTAGTGCTCTAAGTTCAGTAGTTATCTGGACTGCAAGTTCCCTTGTTGGAACAACCACAAGACCTTTTTTATTTTTCTCTTTGGAAATAAGCTCAATCATCCCTATCCCGAAGGCAGCTGTCTTTCCAGAACCTGTTTTACTTCTTACAACTACTTCTTTTCCCAAAAATATTAAGGGAATTGTTTTTTCCTGGACTTCTGTCGGGGTTAAATAATTCATATTTCTTAGCGCATCAATCATTCTGGCGCTTAAATTCATTTCTTCAAATTTCATATTTTCACTTCTAAATAGAATTCGATTTTTATGTTTTATTCTCTGATCAAACTAAAATCAGAATTCTCCTTTATAGTATTATTTTTATTGCACCCTTATTTAAAGTTATGTTTTTTTGAATTTGGAACCCCTTTGGAACCTGAAATCATTCCAGAACATAGGAAATCAAAGGCGGAAATCCGTTAAAATATATTGAGCAGTATGTTTGAGTATATGCTCCTGCGCTTAGTATATACAATTTGTCCCCCTCCTTAATATCTTCAGGAAGGGAGTATTTGAAATTCTCGTATAAAATATCCATACTGTCGCAGGTTGGGCCTGCAAGAATAACCTCTTTTGTTTTCTTTTTCGTGTACGGATCTGAAGTAAAAATCGGATATTTAATGGATTCATCAATGGTTTCAACAAGACCTCCAAATTTGCCAATATCCAGATAAGCCCATTTATATTGGTTTAATCTTGCCTTTCTTGACAGCATTATTATCTGGGTTACTATTGTTCCGCATTCGGCAGCTATATATCTTCCGGGCTCAATTATAATCTCTGGAAGTTTTTCTCCAAAATCCTCTCTTAAAAATCTCATTATTTCCTCTGCGTAGGTTTTAAGGTCATGGGTTGGCCGTAAGTATCTTGCAGGAAAGCCCCCACCTATATTTATCATTTTAAGTTCTATGCCTTTTTCTTTTACTGCATCAAAAAGATATTTGCACTGGGCAATTGCATTATCCCACTGCCCGATATCCCTTTGCTGGGAACCAACATGAAAAGATAGCCCATACGCAGTTAAACCTAATTTTTTTGTATCAAGTATCAATTTGTAGATTATATCTGGGTGGGCCCCGAATTTTCTTGACAATGGCCAGTCTGCTCCACTGCTCTCTGTTAGAAGACGAAAAAATACTCTTGAGCCCGGAGCTTTTCTTGCAATTTTTTCAAGATCGGATTTTGAATCTGTTGCAAAAAGCCTTATTCCTTTTTTGTATGCATATTCTATATCTTCCTCCTTTTTTATGGTATTGCCATAGCTTATTCTTTCAGGAGAAATGCCCTGTGATAATAATTGGTCCATTTCATATATTGTTGCAATATCAAAATTGGAGCCTTTCTTGTCAAGTATTTCGATTATTTTTTCGTTGGGGTTTGCCTTGACGGCGTAATGAATTTTTGCAAATTCAAAATTTTTCTTTAATTCATCGTATTTTTTTCCTACTCTTTCCAGATTCAAAACAAGAAATGGGGTTTTCTTGTTTTTTGAAAATTCCTTTATTTTTTCGAATTCCTCTTCCCCCATATAATCATTTATTTTTTGATCTCCATTCATAGTATCAAATTATCCTGCAATAGATTTTTAAGCTTGTTTTTGTATCTTGTCAAAAGATTCCAACATCATTTTTTGCATATCAAAGCCTAGCTGGGCAAGAATAAGATATAAGAGCTGTTTTACAATTATCAGAAAAATAATTAGTGCAATTAGCAGGATTATCTTTTTTATCCATGGATGCTGTCCTTTAAAACCAGGAATATGATTGTGCATAAGTTCATCTATTGTTTTTGAGATTTTTCCCCTGAATAAACCAAAAAACAAGGACACTGCGCCAAAAATTAATATTATTTGAACTGGAAGCCCAAGTTGATAAAAACTAAACAGCAGCAGCAAAATAAAAAATATCCTGAATTCCATTTTCATTTAATAACCCAGCTTCTCATCCACAATGATAATACTTATTCTTCCTTTTGTATTCTGCCATCCGTGCACTATTTTTGTGCAGCAAATTCTCTTTGGGCTTGCACAATCCATACATTTGCCTGTGAAGGTACAGGGGGTTTTTATTCCAAGCCTTTTTGCATTGAGAGGGGCTACAATATTTCTTATTCTCTCAATTGCCTCTTTTTCATCTTTTACTATTTTATTTTTTCCGGAGATAATAATTACTTTTTTTGGACCGAATGTAATTGCAGCAATCCTATTTCCGGTTTTATCCACATTTATCAGGGTTCCATCTTCAGTTATTGCATTGCTTGAGCTCAAAAATACATCGCAAAAAAAAATTTCCTTTCTAAGTTTCAGGCTCTCCTCTTTTGTTTTTCCATACATTTTAAGTATCCTGCAGTTATTTTTTTCCAATATCCTAAATGCATCTATCTCTTCTAGTGTTTTGCTTCCTCCATGGCCTATTGTCGAGCCGCTGGAAACCAGTTCCAATAATTTTGCCAGTGCCTCTTTTTTATTTTGCACAAAATATGAACTCATATTGTTTTTCTCAAGATTTTTCATTGTGGTTTTTATTTTTCTGTCCATTTAACTGTTCACCTATAATGCAAGTTTTAAGATTTCAATTACATCTTTTTCATAGAGTTTCTGAAATGAACCTATAGGGCCTTTTTTTGTGCAATGTTTGGCCATAAGCTCAAATTTTTCATTTCCTATGTTCATTTCTTTGAGTCTTGTCGGAAGTCCAAGACTTTTGAAAAATTTTTCAGTTGTAGTTATGCCCTCAAGTGCAATTTTTTCTCCATCTTCCATGCAAATTCCCCATACTTTTTTGGCATACTGCACAAATTTCTCTGTATTTACCTTATAAACATATTTCATCCATGCAGGAAAAATAATTGAAAGGCCTGCTCCATGGGCAATATCATAAAATGCACTAATTTCATGCTCTATTAAATGGGATGCCCAATCCTCCTCTCTTCCAACCCCGAGTATTCCGTTATGGGCGATTGTAGATGCCAACATAAGATTTGCCCGCGCATTATATTCTTTTGGATTTTTCATAACGATTTTTGAATTGTGGATTATTGATCTTAATGTTGCCTCGCATAGCTCATCGGTCAAATCAACATTTGCAGTATTTGTAAAATACCGCTCAAAAATATGTGCCATCATATCGCAAATTCCGTTTGCAGTTTGATTTTTTGGAAGAGTGTATGTGAGCTCTGGATTTAGTATTGCAAAAACAGGCCTTATCAGATCGCTTTCTATTGCAAGCTTTCTTTTTTCTTTTTCATTTGTAATTACTGAATTTGGACTTGTTTCGCTTCCTGTTGCAGACAAAGTAAGGACGGCTCCAACCGGAAGGGCGGATTCTATATTTTTTCCCTTTCCAAAAAAATCCCAAACATCCCCATCATAGTTTACCCCTATTGCAATTGCCTTTGCACTGTCAATTACACTTCCGCCTCCAACAGCGAGAATAAAATTTATATTATGTTTTCTGCAAAGCATGATTCCTTCTTCAACTTTTGGCAAACGGGGGTTTGGTAAAACCCCTCCAAGCTCAATAAATTCTATATTTTCATTTTTTAGCGAGTTTACCACTTCATCGTATAAACCGTGTTTTTTTATGCTTCCTGTTCCATAATGGAGAAGTATTTTAGCAGAGTATTTTTTTGTTTCTTTTCCTAAAAGGATTTGGGTGTTTTTGCCGAAAATTATTTTTGTAGGGGAGTGGTAATAAAAATCATCCATATTATCACAATTGATTGTAATGTCCGATAACTAATTAAAAATATATAGGTTGGCAGTTTATTTAGATTTGCACCTTGACATAATATGCGCCTCGCGTTCTACCAACTCTCCTTATCAATCCTCTTTTTATGATATCGTTCAGGTCTGAAACTGCTATTGGATGTGAAACTGCAACCATTTTTTCGTATGTTTTTGAAGTTAGAGATGGATTTTTCTCTAAGTATGCCAAGGCTCGTTTTTGTCGTTCGTTAAGATCTGCTCTAGCCATGTGCGATTTGTTGCATAATGTTACTCTAAAGAAGCTTCCAAGCTCCTCAAAAACCGGCTCGGCCAACCCTGCTTCTTTCATTGCTGAACGCATCCGAGGTATGCCGGTTGCAAAGCCTTCAATCAGCTTAAGGTCGCGCAATAATCGGTAGGTCAAATGGTTTCTTGGAACTGAAATGCTACCTAAAATTTGAAGGCTTAAACCTGTTGGCAGCGTACCGGGATTTATGAACTCAATTCTATCATCAAAAATATTTATTTGAACTGCATCACGACTTAGATAATCTCGGTGAGTTAGAGCGTTTATTAGGGCTTCACGTATTACTGGAAATGGGTAATCTGGTTGTTCTTGTCGCTCCAGCTTCTCTATTTTAATTGCCGTACGTGTGTTTTTCTTTATGAAGTCTTCAGCTTCCTTCAAGTTTTCCAAAATAGTAGACTTTACGATTCTAGAATCTATTATGTCAACTGGTTGATCCCCTTTGAAACATACTAATTTTATCTCGTTCTGAGGCAGATACTTCGCAGGTTCCTTTGCAAAAAACAATATGGCCGTATTCTTTAGCCACGACTCGCCGTTTTTGCTAATCAAACTCAAGTTGAATAAGTATTCTTGAACTTTGGCTTCGTCAAAAACAAATTCAGGAGATCTTTTCTTTAGAAATTCTTGTACCTTGTGTGTATCCAAATCTTCGAGCTTTGCTTGTGAACGCGACTCGTCAAAAGATAGGATATGCCGGTTAATCAAATAATCTTGAAGCGTCCGCCCTTCTAGTTTCGTGTTGGTACTGCCAGCACGGTAATATACTATTCCCCCAAAGGTGCAAAATGCTCCTTGACCAATTTGATAGATTTCGCATACTACGGTTTTCTTTCCTTCTTTTTCATCAACGAAAATTTTGTGAAAGGGAACTGGAGAAATTTGCTGTATCGCACCTTCAAGACGCTGTTGCAACGAATCAAGCTCTTTTGCTGGAACACCCACGGTTTTGCCATCGTCTGCAATTCCAATAACTATTTTACCGCCGGAGGCGTTGGCGAAAGCACAAGCAGTCTTACTTACTTCTTTGAAATTTTCGACGCTCTGCTTGAATTCCAAACCTTGGCCTTCCATGTTCATGGGTTTCACCATATCGTTAAATATCTGTAAATAATAATACTTAACAATATTTAAAGATATTCCCACTTGCAAATTACTTTAAATTATATTAAATCATGTTACTTAAAGTTTAAGCCGATTTTGTTTAAAGTAAAATCAGTAGTTATTTTGCCCTCGGAGCAGTCTTTTTTAAGCTCTCTAGCTAAAAAGAGCACACGCGTGCGAGTAATTGATGTTCTCGTGTAGGTCGTGCACTTAGACGCAATATAAATTGCAGGGGAAGAGGCCTAGGGTGAGGTTAGAGTCTGAAATAATATATTTATATCATGAAAGTCAATAAATGAGTGGACGTGGGTCGTAAACAATGGTTTTATAAACATATCTCTTCATCTGTATAAGTAGGTGAGATTATATGGTAAATCCAGTATTAACACAAGTTCCAAAAGAAAGAGTAAGCGGTCCGAATCTTGCGATACTGATTAAACGTTCAAATGGCGTTCCTTTCGAGGAAGGATTGAGAAGGGCAAACGAGGAAAACAGGGTTATTGCTTCTAACGCCAGGCTTAGTAAGGCATTAGTTGGCAGCGATGAGTGGCAAAAACTACGAGCCGTATTTGTCTGCTGGTCAGGTACAATGACTGCTTATGTAGAAGCTGACACAAAACTCCCAGAAAAAGTCGAATACACTGATCCAACTACCGGCCATAGGTGGGTATTCTCTGTTCCTGAGCAACACAGAGGCAAGAAAAACGCTATTCTGGTTGCAGAACATCCTGATTACACTTTGGAAATAGATGGCACAAACAGAGTAGTTCATGCAACTTCTGTTGATCTTGTTAAAAACTTCCCGAAGAGCGATGGCTGGTACATGGGAGATCCAAAGCATGATATTCCGGTGGTCAGCCAAACAGGTTCAGACAGATATTTGTGGAGAGTAGCCAAAAGGGTGGGCCCTGTTGCCCGCGGCTGCGGCCTCTACGGCGACGGCAGGCGGGGTGTCGGCCTCGACTTCGGGCCGTCGGTTGGTCTCGGGGTGGCAGTCGAAGCCCCCTTTGGGGGCGCGCTCGAAATTGCGGCTACTCCAAGTGCTCCGATTCAATTGAAGTTAACTAGGGAAAGCCCTGATACTTTGATCATAAAGGGAACTCCGGAACAAGTAGACGCGACAGTTCGATTGCTAGAGCAGCTTGGCAAGCAATAATCTCTTTTTATCTGTTTTCTTTTATACTCTTTATTCCTAGGTGCAAGCCTAGGCCACATACTCGTTTACAGTGCCAAAATTCATCTTGGGTTTTGGCTGTGAAATTCAGCAGTGACAGCTAGTAGTTCGTTCTTTTGCGAAACCTGAAACTGCGGTGAGGCTCAATGAGCCATTTCGATGAAACTTAGTTTCATCGAGGACCTGTGCCAGCAGGCACATGGTTTTAAGTAAACGGGTTACTATTGGGCCCTGTTGCCCGCGGCTACAACAACCTCAACGACAACAACAGGCAGAATGTCAACCTCAACAACAGGCCGTCGAATAGTCTCGAAATGACCTTATTCGCTTGCATTCTAGTGATCTTATTCCTCCTATGGGGTTTTCATGAAGAGCTACCATGACCTATTTTCTCAGCTTACCTCATACGAAAACCTAGAGCTTGCTTATCTCAAAGCACGAAAACACAAAACGTTGAAGGATTATGTTATAGATTTTGAAGCAGATTTAAAGCAAAATCTTCTTGATTTACAGTTTGAGCTTCAAACTTTTACTTACCGACCAAGACCGATAAAAACATTTATAGTTAAAGATCCAAAGACGAGGAGAATCGGAGCTTCGGATTTCCGGGATCGCGTAATTCATCATGCGTTATGTAATATAATCGCCCTGATTCTCGGAGATGATTTCATTTTTGATTCCTTTGCGAACAGAAAATGCAAAGGAACGCACAATGCGATAAAACGATTTGAAAAATTTATGAGACAGACGTCCTCCAACTACCAAACCCCAAAATGGGGGGGGGGGGCGCCGAAAAATTGACCCCAACGAAATCATCGGCTATGCCCTGAAAGCAGATATTCGGCATTACTTTGAAACAGTTGATCACGAAATTTTGTTGAAAATTATCAGAAAGAAGGTGAAAGACGAAAAAGTAATGTGGCTGGTTGAAACCATTTTGAAAAACCATGTTACAGAAATCGAAGGTAAAGGCATGCCACTGGGAAATGTAACCTCCCAGTTTTTTGCTAATCTCTATTTGAATGAGCTTGATTATTTTGTAAAGCATGAACTCAAGACCGATTACTATGTCCGCTATGTTGATGATTTCATAATTCTTCATAGTGATAGAAACGTGCTTGAGAAATGGAAAAGAAAGATAGACATATTCTTGAGGGATAAAATCAAGATTGAATTACATCCGGAAAAATCCAGGATTATTCCGTTGAAACGAGGTTTAACGTTTCTTGGTTTTCGTATTTTTGCAAAATATCGGCTTTTGAAGAAAAGTAATGCCAGGCGTATTTGGAAGCGTCTTGAAATATTCAAACGAAGATATGATAGGAAAGAAATGACGAGATTAGAAATCGTACAAAGCTTGGAGGGTTGGCTTGCTTATGCTGGATTTGCAAATAGCTACAAATTTCGAAAAAGAGTTGTAGCAAAATTTAATGAGTTGTTTGTCATCGAAAAACAATAAGTGGACCTCAAACGCAGTCTTTTTTAAGCTCTGCTCCTCAGAACAGCTCTCACGGGATGATCTATTCTCGTGCAAAATTTAGCATTACAGTGCTGACGAGGCCCAGACCTCAGATCTGATTAAAATGCAGGGGGCAGGATTTTCAGTTTCCAGTTTCGCGTTTTGAGTTGTGATTACACAACTCAAAAACCACCAATCCCAATTTTTTTGGTTTTGGGGTTATCACGAGCCCTTTTAACAAAAGTTTTTATAAGATTATAAAAGGGCTGGTGTTTGAACCTGCGAAGACCTGAGTCAATGGGTGTTTTCGAGCTCTATAACGAAGATTAAAGGGCTCACCTAAACCCATCCCATTAGACCGCTTTGGTACCCCTGCATAAATAAGAATAAAAAATGTCTCAATCTATTTTTAAATATAGGTTTTTTAATGAAGATTGCAATAATAGGAGACACTCATTTCGGATATACAAGATTTGAACAGGATTCATTTGTTCAGGCAGAACTTGCAATATCTGATGCCTGCAAAAAATCAGACTTAATTATTATTGCAGGAGATATTTTTGATACAAAAATACCTAAAATGGAAACGCTCGAAAAGGTTATTTCAATTCTAAAAAATGCAGAAAAACCGATTGTTGCCATTCACGGAAACCACGAGCGGAGAGGCAAAGATATGATAAATGCACTCAAACTTTTGGATTCTGCAGAAGTATTAAATTATATCCATAATGAATCAAAAATATTTACGATTAACTCTGAGCAGATAAATATTATAGGGCTTGGAAATGTACCTTCTGAATATGCAAAAGTAGCATTGGAAAGAGCAGTAATTAAAAATCCCAGAAAAGAGGGAATATTTAATCTTATGGTCCTTCATCAGACAATAAATGAATTGGGTATCGGAGAGGAGGAGATCTCAATTGAAGATATAAAATCACTTCCGTATGAATTGATTGTAAACGGACATATTCACAAAAAACATCTAAAACTGGATTCAAAACTAATAATTCCCGGAAGCACTGTAATAACCCAGTTAAAAGAAGATGAAACTGAAAAAAGGGGATATTTTATTTTTGATACGATTACAAAAAAGGCGGAATTTACAGAAATTGATTCGCGGGAATTTGAAATAATAAGAATTGATTTTAATGGAGAGGGAATAAAAGAGGCAGAGGAAAAAATCAAAAATGCAGTAAAAAATCATTCGGATAATAAAATAACAAAAATAATTCTTTCAGGAAACCTAAAAGAAGGGATGAGTATTCGTGAAATAAGTCTTCCAAATGAAAAAAACCTTTTTATAGAAAACAAAACAGATTCAAAATCCCTTCGGGAAAAAATAAATTTGATAAGAAAATCCGGACAAGAGCAGGCAACTCTTTTTGAAGATGCAATTGGGCAGATAAAGAATAAAACAGCCGGAAAGATATCCTTTGATTCTGATGAATTTTTTGAAAAGCTTGTTGAAGGAGTGGAAGAATCTGAAAAATATTTGGACAGAATTAAAAAATTTTAAAATATTCCCCAATTTTCTCCTTTAGATCTATTGCAAAATTTTCCTGTTTGTTTTCATAAAAAAGAAAAGATCCGCGGCATCCAAGAATTTCCCCGTCTATTTTGTTTTTTGAAACAGAAAAAATATCTGGAAGGTTGTAGTCAATCTTTGTCACCACAGGATTTTTCCTAAGATAGCCGCAAAACGGTTCGGTTTTTTCAATAATGCTTAGAGAGTTTGATAAAAGTTCCGGATTAAAAATTCCCATCGCCTTAAGTTTTGTGGAATTTCTCACTGCATTTTTAAACCCGAAATTAACCTGTATCATCTGTTCCATGCTGTATGCATCAGTTGAATTTTCAAAATCCATCAAATGCACAAAATATGCCGCACCCTGTTCTTTTAGCCGCATTTCAAGCCTTTCCTTTCTGCATACTCCGCATTTTATTATGTCTTTTCCAAAATATGCAAGATAAACCGAGTAAGGGCGATTAGTTATTTCTTTTCTAATGTGTTCAAAACCTTCAAAATTCATTCTTGTATATACCTTTGAGATATCTTTTGAAAGACAATACGGGCATTGTCTTGTTTCAATTGAATCAAGGGGGCATCTGTGCTGCTCTTGTCCATCATTATATCCAATGCAGCTTTTGACTCCCTGAAACTCGATTTTTATTTTTCCATTCAAAACATCTGAGGTTATTCCTGAAAAATCCCAATAAGAGATTTCAGGTTCTTCAAAGGGCTTAAAATAAACAAGATGCATAAGATTAAGATGTTGGGGTAAATTTATAAACACGAGGAGGGGGGTTGACTCCGGCCCAGAACCTTTGGGATTATGCAGCCAAACCAAAAACATTTATAATTCTTATAATAGATATAAACCGGTATGGAGTATAAATTAGCTGAGATTCCTGTATATAAAATGCATTTTGGGCCAAACGGACCAATGCCGATTGTAGAAACCCAGCTTATTTTTAGAGAAGATATCTCCCAACTTTTCCAATCAAAAGAAAATATGAGAGAAGATATTATAAAAGATGCAAGAAAAACATACGGAAAAACCAAATCTGAAACCAGTACCCGGGAAATCAGTGGAAAGGTTGGAAAAGATGAAACAGTGGATCAAACAGTAAGAACCCAGGAATTTAGCGTAAGCTATGAAAATCCCATAACCCACGAACTTGAAACATTAAATATAACCAGCCAGTCAATAATAACAGATATTGAAAATCCAATAGATGAGACTATTGCTGCAGGCTCGACATATCCAATCTACAAATACATTGCTTCCCCAATTTTTTCAACCCAGATTTACAAGGAATGGATAGATGAAGGAATCTTAAATGATATCCGAAAAAAAGTAGAACTTGCAAGCCCTGGGCCTTATGGAGCAGGATCAGTAATTCCAATAATGCAGGTGATTAAAAAGGATATAAAAACTGCTGAAAAAATCAGAATAGAAACAGCGCGCGAAAGAATAATTGAATCTGTGAAAAGAGGAGAATTGGTAAACGAGCAGATAGAGGATAAGATAGCAGTGCTTGAATACATTATTGAGGCGCTTGGAAGGGGGGAATCGCTAACAGAAATCCTGAAAAATGTTCCAGATAATATAAGAACTCTTATTTTGATACAACTTAAAAAAAGGAAAAAAATAAACAACGAAATAATAATAGAGATGCTTATTGAAAATATCGGATTTCTCAAAGAATTAAAGAAAAAACTTGGAAAAATGGATGTTTCTGATCTTGTCGGAATTGCAAAATCAATAAAAAAAATTGCAAAAAAAAGATAGAAATCATGCTTTTTTGGTTCGTATTTCTTTATTTTTTGGCCTTAGATATTTTGAACCGCACTTTCTGCATTTGGCTATGCCTTTCTTGTTTCTTGTTTTGCATCTTCTGCAAATAGATATTTTTGCTATTTCTGCGTCTGCCTCTGGAAATTTCCCCATTTGATACACCTTTCAATGAATAGAACTTAATAAACAGATATAAGAATAAATGTTTAAATATATATGGGTGCGAAATATAAGTACGCGCCTCAATAGCTCAGCGGTAGAGCGCTCGCCTTGTAAAGTATTATCCGGAAAGCGAGAGGTCGCCGGTTCAAACCCGGCTTGGGGCTAAAATGGATAATCTGATTGTTTTGGGTTTAGAGTTTTGAGTTTTGAAGTAAAACTGGTTTTTGGGATAATCTGTTTTGGGTTTGGGGTTTTGGGTTTTGTTATTTTTCAATATATACTATTCCATTTCTGTTTTCTATCAGGATATTTCCCTTGATGGAGTGATCGCCTTCTGTTTTGCATAAAGTTTTTTTGGCAATTGAAAAATTATTATAATTATATTCGATTCCAAACTCATGATAAGTCAGATTAATTTCAAAATCAGAATAAACTGCAATTTTATTTCCAGAGCCAAGCGAGCAAACCGAATCTGCACGAGAATTTATTTTCTCGGCAATTGAATTGAACTGGATAAGCTCCATTGATTTTTCAGAAGAAGATTTTATTGCAACTATTGCAAAAAGAACTATTGAAATAATTGAAATAAAAACAAGAAAAAGAATAAGATACTCAAATGTTATTTGCGCTTTCATAAAGATTATCTGCACTTATTGTCAAAACACATTCCTGAAAGACACTGCTCATCGCTAACACAATACTGCCCTTCTTTTGCTTTTGATAGTTCTTTGGCAGAATCAAAAATTGAATCAGCCTGAGATTCTATTTTTTCAGAACCTTTTTGGGCAGTAGAAATTAACTGATATGACACTATTGCAACTATTGCCAGAATTACGGCAATTAAAACAAGCATTTCAGCAGAGAGTTGTCCTTTCATAAATTAATTTAATAGGTATAGATTTAATAGTTTTTTGCTTTGGGAAAATAATGGCCTTATCGGATATAGGACATATCTTCTGAACTACTTTTTGGCACCTCTATTGTCGCCTGTTTGATTTCCTCTTCTATTTTGTTGATTATTTTTTCTCCTTCCTTTGCTTTCTTTTCAAGGCCTGTGAGATCTATTTTGAATTGGAGATATGAAGTTAAAACCTTGACAATATCACGCGCAGATGCAGGGTCGACATATGCCCCGTGTGTTTCTCCAAGAAGGCATATTCCATTGATTCCTTCAAGTGCGCCAAATGTAGGCAGAATGCCTGCTGCGCCAACAATAGAGCCTTTTGCTTTGCCAAAAAGAACATTGTGCTTTTCAAGAAGCGGAATCAGTTTTTTATTTGTGCATAGCCCAAAAACAGAGGAATTGCTTCCAAGTTTTCCACTGCTATACCCTCCAATTGAGATTATTGTTTTTATTCCTATTTTTTTTGAGTATTCTATTATTTTTCCTGCAATTTCATACTGGCCATGTGAGCTAAGCGCCTGAACATCCCCTGTAAGTATTACAAGGTCGTTTTTTCCTGCTTTAACATGATAAAAAGAATTTTTTATTGGTTTTAAAATTCCGTCTGGTTCCATAAAAACCTGATGGGGAAAAAACGGGGAATAGAGCTCTGCAATTTCTTTTCCTTTTAACTGGGCGATCATATAATCTGCAACTGTTTTTCCAATAAGCCCTATGCCTGGAAGCCCTATCATTAAATAAGCATTCTTGAACTTTTTTCTTGTTTTTTCAATTATTTTGGTTTCCTTCAAAAAATTCAATCCTCCATATTCTTTTGTTTTCTTCTGTACCTTCCATAACGATCATTAGGATTAAAAAGAGGTGGGTGCGCATATAATGTTTTCAAATTACAGTGCAATTCATTTAAAGTATATTGATTGCACGCGCTGCAGGTTTTGAGTTTTTTCAAAATCATTCCCTCTTGAATTCAAAACTGCATGCAGATTCTTCTGCTTTTTTTTCAATTTTTGAAATTAATTTTGAAAGCTCTTTTTCACCCTGCTTGTAATCCTTGCATTTAAAAGACATTTTGTATCTTGGCGCTCCAAGATAATGAATATTTAAATTTGGATTTTCCAGTGAAAGAATTTCTTTTATTTTTTCAACTCCATCTGCAGAATAGCAGGAAAGCAGTGCAGTCCCCTCAATAATGAATTCTGATTTTTTTATGCTTGTTTTGGAAACTTTTATTATTTCATCCTTGAGTTTTTTTGGAATTTCCAGTTCTGCAATTATCTTTTCATCCTCATGGCATTCTTCAAACATTGAAAGAACATCTTCAAATTCCTTTTCAATTTTATTTTTTACCTCTTCAAAGGTTTCTTTTGATTTGGAATTTTTTATGGCAAATTCAAGAAGTTTCTGCCCTCGTGTAGCCCTTTTTATGCTGTCGGTTTTTTTTCTTTTTTCATCTTCGGTAACGGATTTAAGGGAGATGTCTATCTGATTTTTATCCGGATCAATATGCGAAACCTTAACAACTATCGTCTGTCCTTCTGAAATAAATTCGTGAATGTTTTTTACCCATCCATTTGAAACTTGTGAAATGTGCAGGAATGCTTCTGTTTTATATTCCGGAAGAGAGCAAAATGCCCCGTAAGGAAGAATCTTTTTTACAATGGCAACAAGTATCTCATCTATTTCTGGAAAATCCGGCAAAATATCACTCCTCTAAAATCTGTGCAACAATAACTGCCGCTCCGCCTGTTGGCTGAAGGATTAATTCTCCGCATGCACACAATATTTTTTTTGTGGAATGGCTGAAAACTTTTTTTTCCTCCCCGCATTTGCATTTTACTTTTATAAATTTACCCATATTTTTTCACCTTTATGCGAATTCTAATTTTTTCAGTGTTCTGCTCCCAAGTATTCTTTCCTGGCTTTTCAGGCAAACAGTGCATTTAAGTACTGCTTTTTGGTGCTTTCCCTGTTTTTTTACTGTTTTTTCTCCTTTACGCTTTCCGCCATAGCCTTTAAGTTTTCTTGCATGCTTTCTGTTTCCAGCAGACATTGATCTTGCCCTTCCCTTACTCACTGCTTTGGCCTTGTGCAATGTATGCTTTCTGCAAAACGGGCAGTATGTTCTAACTTCTTTTGGATATTTCATTCATAAACACCTTCTTATATTTTATAGTGAGCCATTTTTTCTTTTAAAAGCCAATCAACTTCGCTTTTTGGAAGGAGGCGCTCTTCTCCTTTTTTAAAAGGACCATACGATTGTTTGTCTGAGCCGATATATTTCCCAACCTCTTTTTCTATCACAACATTTTGCAACTGCACTTCTCTCCCTTCATCAATAAGGGAACTTTTCCTATGTTCTGAGATTATATTTTGGAGCCTTAAAAAAAGCTCCTGTTCTTTTTGAACAAGCCCTATTTGGGATTTTTCAGAGCGCAGCGCCATAAGCATAATTTTTTCCTCCCTTTTCGATAGAATTATCGAAAGCACCCTTTTTGCGTTTTCATATTCTTTTATTGAAAGGATATTTCCTGATGTTGTTTCCTGTTTTTTTGATTTGAGATATTCTATTGCCTTCGAAAAGAAATCATCTTCAAGTTCTACAAGAGGGCCTCCCTCGAGTTCTTTTTTTTGTATTTCTCTTAATGTAGAATATGAAAGCATAAGTATCGAATAAGATATAGATATAAGGCATTAAAAAGCTTGCTATTTTTTTGCAAGGGATTTCTGGTCTTTTTTGTATTCAGACCAATTTTTCTTTTCTTTTTTTGGATTCTTTCTTTTTACAGGGATTATTTCCGGAAGATTGCTTTTTCTTTTTATTCCAAAAAGTTTCAGAACCCATGCAAAAAAGCCGTCTGCAAAAAGTTTTGCAGGCTTTGCAACAGGAATTAATGGTGCATAAAACGGCTCTTTTTTGGGATTTAGTTTTATTCTCATCGCTGGAGGGCTTACTGGCCCAAAATTATCTCCTTTTTCCTGATTAAGGCAAACTTCACATAATTTTTTACCCTGAAAATAATAAATCACTGTTTCAACAGACCTGCCGCACCTGTCGCATCTTTCTTTTGTTACTGACTGGTCCTGCAATGGTTTTTCTTTTTCAATTTTAGGCTGATGCTGCTCTCTTAAATCCATTATACAGTATGGACAGTACCATTGGCCTGCATACATTTGAAGTTCCAGTCTTGGAAGATACATCCCGCATTTCTGGCACTGGACATTTAATCCATAAAACAGGCAGGAATCGCAGTATGGAAGGCCGTCTGAGCCGTACTGGGTTGAATGTTGGCCGCATCGTATGCATTTCATTAAGGTTTATTTAATGTGAATTAATTTAAAAATCAAAGTGGCTGGAAAGTTATGCTGCTTGCAGAGCAAAGGTATGATTAATATAAAAATCCAAATAGATATAATGGGATTGAATTTCCGGTAATATCCAATCCATCAATAACAATATAATCTGGATTTTGAATAGATGTTTTTGAAACCCCACCTATTTCAAAAATTTTATCTTCGATCATAAAATCAGCTGTTTTTTCTCCTCTTTTAGTTTTAAAATAACAGGAATTGGGGGAATGCATAGTAAAAAACTCTTCTCTTAACCTTCCAATACTTGCGGATGCGAGCCTTTGTCTTGAAAAAAAAGAGGTAAATGGCATCGGAAGAAGCAATTTTGGCTCATTTCTAATCAGTGCATACCCTTTTTTGCACGGATTACAGATGAAAAGCGCTCCGGTTTTTTGAAGATCAGACAGGATATTTATCAGATTATTTTTTGAAATCCCAAGAGCAGAAGAAAGCCTTGAATAATTTAGCTCAAATGAATCGGTAGAAGAAACAAGTATAAAAATTTTAAAAATATCATTTTCAATGTTTGAAGATATATTTCTAAGATATGCAAGATCCACCCTTATTAATTTATTTAGGGAATTTGAAAACTTAAGGTCAAATTCCTTTTGGTCGTATAAAACCCCGCCATAATTAAGGTATTCGTTAAAATATTTATAGGAATTAATACATTTCTTTGAGATTTCTTTTTTATTTAAAATGATATCCTGAATTGAAAGTTTCGGGAATTTCATATCCTTTTTTATAAAAAGATATTCCCTAAAAGAAACCGGAGGAAGATCAAAAATAACTGCTCTTCTTGATAAATCCGCTCCTTTTATAAGTTCAATTGCAGAGGAGCCTGAGAAAAAAACATTTCGTATTCCCTCATCATATAACGTTTTTAGGGAGTATGTCCAATCTTTTTGGCTTTGGATTTCATCTATAAAAAAGGAATCAAAACCATTATCTTTTGCATATTTTATTATATCATATATAGAAGTATTTCTTAGATAAATTGCATCTGCTGAAAGATATAGGGGATTTTTACTTTCTTTTGCAATTTGCAAAAGAAGAGTTGTTTTTCCAACGCCTCGCAATCCTTTTATTCCTACATAATAATCTGTTGGATTTAAAATTCTCTCCCAAATTTCTCTTTTTTTTTGAAATAATTGAATATTTTGGAGTGCTTTTTGACTTTCCAAAACAACTTTTGAAAATAATGAAAGTTCCATAAAAATAATATTATAGAAAAGATTTAAATATTTATTGCATTTTGTTCATTTAAAAGAACATATTGCATGCATTGTGTTCATTATTAAAAACATAATGTATTTGTATTTTGTTAAACTAAATTTACAATAAGCATGTATTTTGTTAAATTGATTTTACAATCAGTATAAAAATCCAAATAGATATAACGGAATTGTTTTTTCCTCTATTATTGTTGAATCTTTTACCAAATAATCCGGATTTTGATTTAAGGATTTGCTTTCTCCTCCGATTTCAAATCTTTTTCCTTCAAAAAGAAAATCAGGGATTTTTTTTCCTCTCTTTGTTTTGAAATAACATATATTTCTAGTGTGAAATGTAAAAAATTCCTCCCTTAAAGAACCAATGTCAGATTGTCTGAAAAGCGAAGAACAAAAATACTCTCTTAGTGGAAATGAAAGATAGATTTTTGGTTCTTTTCTTATTTGTGCTTTTCCGCATGGAAAAATTGGAATTATGACCCCAAGCTTGAAAAGATCATCGATAAGTTTTATTAAAGTTGGTTTGGTTATTGATATTTTTGAAGATAAAGACGAATAGTTAACTTCTCCTGCAGGAGAAATCGCAATCCACGAAAGAATTTTCAATATATCATTTTCAAGGGAGAGATTAACTGTTCTGAGGTATTCTAGATCCCAATGAATTATTTTATTTATTATGCCCTCAATTGATTTATAGAGGTAAGATTGGTCTCCTTGTGGAAGGATTAATCCTCCGAATTTATAGTACTCCTGAAGATATTCATTTAGTTTTGAGGTTTTGGTGATTAATTTTTTTCGTTTTTCAAAGTCTAAAAGTTCTTTAAGGGTTATTGTCTTTAGATTTTCAAATCCTTTTTTTATTTCTAAAAATTCCCTAAATGATAGTGGATTTAGGCTAAATAAAAGCGCTCTTCTCGAAAGATCTGCGCCTTTTTTTAGCTGAATTGCAGACGAACCTGAGAAAAAAATTCTTGAAAGATTTTCATCATAAATTGTTTTTAAGTCCTGTTCCCAGTTTTGTTTGTAATGGATTTCATCTATGAAAATATTTTTGTAATTTTTTGATGAAAGATATTTAACTATTTCATATAAAGAGTATTCTCTTAAAATTGAGGAATCTGCTGAAAAATAAACTGAATTCTCAAACTCATTTGAAAGCTGTGTTAACATAATTGTTTTTCCTATTCCCCTAAGACCTGAAATCCCTGCAAAATATTCTTTAGGGGTATTCTTTATCAGTTGATATAAGTATCTTTTTTTTGGATAATTTAATGCATTTGATTTTTGATTTTCGCTTGTTATAATTAATTCTGAAAATATTTTTTCATCCATAGGTAATAACTGGATTAAAAGAATTTAAAAATATTTGTATTTTGTTAAACTGAATTTACAATAAGCATGTATTTTGTTAAATTGATTTTACAAATAGAATCTTAAAATAAAAAAAAGAAAAAAAGAAAAAAAACTTCAGTTCGTTTTCAAAGATGCAAGGAACTGCTCGGTTGCAGTTAAGGTATCTGCTGCTGTATAACCTGCAACTACAATTTTGTTGCCTACTTGGGTTACTACAACATCACCTGCTGCTTTGAGCTCAAAGGTTCCGTCTGCTCCTGCTGCTGCAGTTACTTTGTTTACTAATGGTCCTCCAACAGTAATTAAAGTTCCTGCTGCTTCACCAGAGTCTAATACCACAAGGTCCACGCTTCCAGTGTATGGGGTGGATGCTGAAAGGGTTGCTCCTACATTTTCACCCTTTGCATTTTTGAGGTATGCTGTTGCATCTCCGGATACTGCACAGACTGGGGTTCCTGCTGCTCCTGTTGCGCAGGTTCCTGTTGCCTTGATTTCAACGACCTTTACTTTTACATCAGATCCTGGAACTGCTGCTTCCTCTCCTTCTTTTAAGTTGGAGAGTCTGACTGCATTTGTGCTGATATCACTTTCCTCTACTGATGCTAAAGTTACTTGTGCGTGTGCAACATCATTTGCAATTCTAAATTTCACGCTTGTGTCATCAATTGCAACAAATTTGGAACCTCTTTCAGAGATATAACCTTCTTCAACAGTGCCGTTTGCAGTGTATGCAGGACCTGCATGTATTGAGTAAACATAGTCCTTTTTAAGCAAAGTAGTATCTGTTGCATCATAGTTAAATGTTGATGATGCTCCAGAATAGTTTACTCCGAAAATGAGTCTTTCTGGCATGTTTGCAGACTCACCTTCACCTGCATCTTCTGAAATTCCAATTAAGAAGGTTGTTTTACCAACACTTGCCCAATCTGTATTCAAGCCTAAGGTTGTGTTTGCAAAGGTTATGTTATTAAATACTCTAATAACTCCACCTTGTGTCCAAGAACTTGATGCTCCTGCAAAGTCCCATTTTACATCTGTATAACCAGTACCTTCAGAATTGTTTTGTACAACATAGTAGCTGCTAGATGAAGTACCTGACTTCATTACTACAGAACCTTGGTCATATTGTGCTCCGCTGTCACATTGAATTGCTCCAGCTCCACTTGCATTTAATGCAATGTAGAATTCCTTGTCATAACCTGCCAAAGTCGTACCTGGGGTTACCGGGCTTTCTGCACTTGATGCATCAAAGTTGTATCCTGTCGGGCCAACCACTTTTGCATATGGCGCTGTTATGTTACATTTTGCAGTTGCGTTAATTGAGACTTGTTTTTGAGATTCTCTTTCCATTGTAAAGGTTAAAGATTCCCTGCTTGAGTCATCAATATCAAGACCTGCAAAGGTTAATTGCCATGCAACTGGTGATTGTACTACTGGAACTGCAAGACCTGGTGTCCAATCTGAATCGCCCAAAAGGCTGTCTACTTCATCAGACCAAAGAATTATGCTTCTTAAGTGGTCTGGTGCTGTTTCAGATGAGGTTGCACCTTTGTTCTTCCATCCCAAAGACACTTTCCAATAGTTGTTGTTATCAAGATCTGGGTCAAGGTCTGCATTATCCTCTAATTTTAATTCATCAGAGAATATTGCCAAATCAGCCCATGTTGCACCAAAGGTATAACCTGGAGCTGTTTTATATACATGAACCTTGTAAGTTCCGTATCCTGTAACTGCAACATCTGTTGTTGAGCTTGGATTTATTTGTGTTTTTGTCAATGGCTCTGTTTGGCCTTCTGCGTATACACTCACAATGGCAGGGTGGACATTACTTGCACCAGTACCAAGTGAAACATCGTCAAGGACGAATTTAAGGTCACCAACAGTTAGGTATTCACCTTTGTTTAATACACCATTTACACTCTCTTTTGCAAGCTTAACATACCCTCCGGGTGCAACTCTTTGCTCTGTTGTCAAAGTTCCATCATCTGATGGGGCTGACATTTCACTTATAATCCAGCTTTCACCCAAAAACATTACCTGTACTTTATGGGTTTCTGTTTTATAGGTGTCATCACATGTTCCATATAAGGATGTGTTTGTTGCCTGTGTACAAATTGGAATACCAAGATCATTGGATCCTCCAGAGAATTTCAAGGAATACTCAAGTATTGGTGCATTCAAAACAAGGTTGTCTGCAGATTCTTGGTATTTTACATAACCACCCAAAGATTCTGAACCAATCCAAAAGTTTTGTACTTCCTTATATTCTGCTGTTGCATCTTCATCTTTAACAGTATAATCCACCATTGGAGTAAACTGTGAGCTTCCTATCCTGTATAAATAAGTTGCACTTGATGCACTTGTTAGATAACTACCTGCACCATCGCTGTTTGGGTTTGCAATTGTAGATGTTTCTGCATTGCTCAACGTATATGCATTATTTGAGGATGTTCCTCTGTCAAGCAAAGTTCTATCAATGTAGTCACCAACCAGGGAATTTAATGTGTAACTTCCTGTTTTTGTTGCTCCCGGTACAGTTACATCCAAAGTTACAGATTTATCTGTAATTGTGCATGCGCCTGCTCCTGATGCAGTACAAGTTACATCACCAACTGTTGCGGTATATGTATCTGTCTTATAGGCTTCTTTTGCAAGGTATGAAGCAATTTTTGCTGCTGCAACACCATCAGATGCCTGTGCGCTTTCTCCAACAACTACTTTTACAAGTGGTTGTCCTGATTCTGTAACCAGCTGGGTGTCTCCAAAATGGAGTGGCCCTGCAAATGCTACAGAACTTGCCAATAAAGTTGCTCCTGCAACAATGGCTCCTATTCTCTTAAGGTTTACACCTTTCATTCATATACACCTCATATTTTTTCTCTATCGCCTATATAGGGGCCTGTTGATAACGACTATGACGATAGATACTGACAATCTGCAAGAGATTCTTGCAAATTGCTTGCCCCCAATACTCAAAGATACAGCCAATCTCTGAGGCTGCGTGCAAAGAGTAGTAACTCTTGCAACGCAACTATTTGAATTTTAAACAGAAGGTTTATAAATCTTGCTTGGAAGTATAAACAAAAGTTTATACTAAACTCAAACTGATTCGCTAAAAAGCGAAGTTTTAGTTCGTGAATTGGCGTATTTTTATAGTTTTGTTTATTTCTATATAATTATAAATTATTTATATAAGATAAAGTATTTATAGCTATTTGTTTCTTTTCTTTGAAAGATACATGGAATCTTTTTTTGTCTTTTCAAGATTTGAGTATTCAATTTGTCCAAGATTAATTATTCCATTTTTATCAATATTTTTCATTTTATGGAATTGTATAGGATAAGGATAAGAATCTAAGATCTTTGATACAACTCTTCCCCGCCAATATTTTTTTGAAGGTGTTATTTTTTCTATTGTTTTACTTACTTTATTATTTATAATATCAAAACCTGAAAATTATGGAAAAGTTTATAAATCAACATCAGCTAGTGCTATTTAATTGCACTAGCAAAGGTTGGCTAAATTTCAATTTCCATTCCATCACAGGCAATTTCTGTTTTTGGGAATATTTTTTTTGCCTCGGACAATAATTCTTTTTCATTTTTATATCTCGGGCTTATGTGGGTTAAAATCAATTGTGAGGCTTTGCAGGATTTTGCAATCTTTGCAGCTTCAAGAGAAGTTGAATGATTTGATTTTTCTGATTCAGCTGTGTTTTTTGAAAGATAGGTTGCCTCGTGAATTAGAAGGTCTGCATTTTTGGAATGTTTGATTAATTCTTTCGAGGGCCTTGTATCTCCGGAATAGATTATTGTTTTTCCTTTTTTAATCCATGAAACATCTTTTAGGCTTATTTTCTTTTTTCCAATCCTTACAAATCCTTTTTCCTGAATTTCCCTAAATAAAGGGCCAAGTATTCCAAGGGATTTTGCTTTTTTTTCATAAAATTTTATCCTGTCTTTTTCTTTGATTAAAAATCCGAATGAGTTTTCTATGTGCTCAACTTTAAATGCATGAATTTCATAATCCCTGTTTTCATAGATCTTTCCTTCCTTTAAATGGACCAATTCGATATTTTTATTTTTTAATTCCAAATTATACGGGGCAAAAATTCTTATTTTTTTATTTTTAAGGATAAGCTTATAGGTTTCCAAAAGCCCAAATAAACCTAAGTAATGGTCCAGATGCAGGTGGGTTATAAAAATTGAGTTTATGCTTCCATATGGAATTTTAAAATTCATCATCTGTCTTTGGGTTCCTTCCCCGCAGTCAAATAAAATCCATTCGTTTATATGTATTGCAATCGAGGGCATCCCTCTTTCTTTTGAAGGAACTGCTCCTGAGGTTCCAAGGAAAATAATTTTCATAATGGAGTTTTGGGTGGATAAATTATTAAAGAGTAAATATCGCTTTTGTAAATAATGGATCGCAGGAAAAATATGCACTATTTCTTTTTTCAATAAAGGAATGCTTTTCAAGTTCATTCACGGCAGTATTGAAAGAATTGTCATTTAATTTTTTTCTTAGCGATTTTTCACAAATAAATTTTAGTTCTGACCAGTTTTTATTATCTGCGTATTTTATTATCTCCTTATATAGCTTGGGATTTCTTTTTTTGGAAAGAAAATGAAGGATTTCAGATGCTGATATTTTAACTGCCATGTTAATGGTCTCCCTGAGGGCATTTTTCTTTTTCACAACTGCAAAATTATACCCAAACATTGCAAGCCAGCCAATAAGTCCGCCAAGCTCATTTAAAACAGGAAATAATTCATCATCAGATATTTTTATTTTCAGTTCCCTAAAACCATGGGACAAAAATTCAAATCCTTTATTATTATCAAGCCGTTTCATATCTATAGAGTATATATTTCTTCCAAATAAGGAATGTTCTGAATCATCTAATCCGAGAATTTCATTTATAAGGCCGACTTCACTTCCTGAAATAATAAATGAAATGTTGCTAAAACGGTCATAACAATAAGAAATGAAATTTGAAAGTTTTTTTCCATCTGTTCTTTGAGCTTCATCTATAAATATATGTAAGTGTTCTGATTTTTTTAGAAGGTTTTCAAATTCCAGGATTCCTTCTTTCAAATTAAGCTTAAACCCAAGGCCAAGCGCAGAAAAATTAACACTATCTATCTTTCCAAATATCCCATTATTTTTCTGGGATAAGAATAGGGAGATCATTTTGATTATGTCATCTTGCGGATCTTTTAATATTCTTCCATCAATCCATATCCTTTTATGTTTGGGAATCTCATTAAAAACCACACTCATAAGGCTGGTTTTTCCAACTCGCCTTACTCCCTTTATGGCAATTATTTTCTCCTTTCGTTCTATTGCTTTTTTTAGGTCAAGATACTGATACTCGTAATTGAAAAAATCCTCTTTTTTGCTTTTGGGTGCAACATCAAAATACATATAAATATATATGGGGAAAGATTTATAAAGTTAAGCTAACTTAAGTTTATTTCTTTTATTATACTAATTGGACTTAATTTAATTCTATTATTTAAGTTAAGCCAACTTAAGTTTTATCTTTACTTTATTGCACAATCAATGACCGGTAAAAGTTATTCCTTGGAAGGATGATAAAATTCTAATTTATGTTCCTTTATTATTTGGGCACTCTCAAAACCTTGCAAAACTTTTCCAAACCTGCTTCTAAAAGAATTTATGAATTCATCCAATTCTTTTGAATCCTTAACCTCAACCTCAATGTCTAAATCGTGGCTTCCTATAGTTTTTGGCAGGTATAGGATATGTTCGTTCATATTTGCAAAAGCAACAATATCTCGCCATATTTTTGAATCAAGATTTCTAAACTTAAAGGCAATCAAATAACTTTCATAACCGATTCTTTCTAGGTCCAAACTAATCTTATAGCCTTGTATCAATTGCTTTTTTTCCATATTTTTTATTCTCATTCTTACTGCTTCCGGAGAGATGCCAACTCTTTTCGAGATATTGACTAATTTTTCTCTGGAATTTTGCCGGAGCAAATCCAATATCTTAAGGTCTAATGGGTTTAGTTTTATTGTTTTAAATTTTCCTCCGTATTCAAGTGCAACCTTTTTTTCTCCCGGCCAAAGATAGGCCCGGTTAAATACTATTCCGCATTCAAGCATATTTACCATTCTCGTAAGAATGTATTCACTAAAATGGTCCATAAATTCTCTTAAAAATTCTCCAAATTCCCTTACATTTTGTGCATGATAGCTAAACATGAGGTCCCACCTGCCGCGGCTTGAAACAACCCAAAAAGAATTTTGATGTTTTTTAAGATAATCTAATATCTTCTGTTCAATATCTACATCAGTATTTTGAAGCTGCAAATATACCTTAAAATGTTCATATCCGATAAGTATGGGGTTTGTGGCTAATTGAAATTCCTTTATTATTCCTCTTGAAACAAGTTTTTCTATCCGATGTTCTACGGCAGGTTTTGAAAGTCTGACCATTTTTGATATTTTTGAGGTTGGCATTCGTGCATTAATATCCAACAGATATAGAATATGCCTGTCTATATCATCGAGGTTATATATTGCCATAAGTTACTTTTAGCAATAAAAATTTAAATATCTTTTGTTTTTGTAAGGTTTTTTGTCAAAAACATTTATTTATTCAAAAAAATATAATTAAATTGTGAAAGAATTGGATTTTAGAAAACTACATAAAGAAGATACAGCTGGCCTAGAGGCGGTTATGCGTAAAAATTGCAGCAAATTTGAGTATGCCGCAGGCAGGAGTATTGCAGATGAAAAGGAAGGAAAATACTCTGAAATCCAATTTTATTCCAATAAGATAAATAAAAAAGACTGGGAAAATTTCTTTAAAATACTAATAACACAGGATGTGCCTTTTTTTGACTCCTTAAACCTTAGTATGGTTGTGCCAAGGAATTCAATAGAGTTAGTCATTAAAAAAAATGCAAATACAATAAGAATTTATTTGAAAAATCAGGGTAAAATACAACAGGACATCTCTTCATTAATTTTTCCGCTTAAACTAAAGGAACGCTGTAATATATATAAAGAAGGGGGATTTGCCTTAGGGTTGAAGATAATAAGAAGCCTTGACCTTTTTAGTTTTTTGGTAAAGGAGGATGTAAATGAGATAAGTTTAAGCATAAGGCCTTTCCTTGGAAGATATCTCGGGATTGCAAAATCAACAAATACAGATGGTTCAAAAAAAATTATGTTTTTAACAAACCCTGCAAAATTTTTAGAGATAAATTTGGAGAGCAATCCCTCATTTTATATGGAACTAATAGACAAACCACTCCTTAAATCTGTTTATATCGATTCAGAAGAGCCGATATTTGAATCAAAGGGAATACGCATAGGAATTGATAATTTTGATGCATTGAAGCATTCTTTAATTGTAGGCATGTCTGGAAGCGGAAAAAGCAAATTCATCTACATATTAAGCAGGGCAATAAAAAGAAAGTATGGAAGAAACGCAAAAATTATTTTAATAGATCCGCAGGGAGAATTCTCAAAAATGATGGAAAAGGATGCAACAATAATTGATTTTAAAAACAAGTATATTGAGCCACTCGAAGTTGGAAAAAGCGACAGTCCGATGACCACCCAATTAGTTGAAGATCTGATAATGTCGATAATAGGTGAAAAAAACAAGTATGCAGACAGGGTTTTGTTTTATTCAATTCACCTGCTTTCAAGCATAGGCAAACTGGACCTTATAACACTAAGCAAACTTTTAACAGACGGACCTGCCAGAATGCAGTATTTAAATGAAAGTAAAAATGAGGAAGTAAAAAGATTTTTTTCAACTGAATTTGATGACATTTATATGAATCATTTCAACGATGCTGTTTTACCCATATTAAATTTTGTAGGTGAATATGAGTTATACATGGGCAAAAAATCAAAAGCTGTTTCGTTGTTAGAAACAATAGAAAAAAGCGAAATATTGGTTATTTCATTTGACCCGCATTTTTTTGGAAGAAAAATGATAAAATTTCTTGCCGGAGCAGTAATACAGCAAATGTATATTTTGGCCATAACTGAAAAATTCAAAGACCCACATATTCTAATAGTTGATGAATTTCCAATAGTTGAAAATTCCGTTGTCAAGAATATTCATGCTGAAACAAGAAAATTCAACCTCCACCTTTATTTATCCATGCAGTATCTAAATCAGCTAAAAAAAGATATAACCGACAGTATCCTTACAAATGTATATAACTATATTATATTTAAGTGCAATAGGAAGGATGCATCAATAATAAGTTCAATGATGGATATAAAAGTCGAAGAATATTTTAAAAAGCAGCGGCAGCCTTCGGAACTGGAAGAAGAAAAAAAAGATTTATTTGTTAATTTGCTTGCGCAGGAATGTGTGGTCAGGTTATTTGACGGAAATAAACACCTAATGCCCATGCGGGTGAAAGTAACGGACATTAAAAAATGGAAAAACCTAGAATTGCCATACCTATTGGAAGTTGCAAAACCAATTGAAAAATGCAATCTTTCTGAATTCAAAAAAGATGATTATGAACTGATCAGGTGAAACTATGGAAAAATTAAATCAGGCGTTTAAGTCGACATGCATTGCTCTTTTGGGCTCTGAGATTGGAGAATTGGAAGAATTTAGGGAATATTTAACTGAAATGGTCCCATGCCCAATGAAGGTTAAATCTTTTGCAACCGGAAAAACCATTTTTCTTTCTCAGCAATATTATTCAAAAAATGCAAATTTTCTGGAATTGGAAAATCTTTCCAAGATAAAGCAAAAACTGGATATAAATGAAATAAAGGATCTGGACTCTCTTTTAAATTCCGTAAAGGAAAATTTCAGTTATTGCGGAAACAATAATATAGGAAACTGCATGGAAGTTGAAAATTCCGATTCCTGTCAGGATGGGGCATATATTTTAAACTCCCATCAGCTGCTTGGTGGAAAATATGTTGCCTATTCACATGGAATAAGAAAAAGTGAATATGTTTTTGGGTCTGTGTGGTCTGGGGAAGTGGGGTTTCTAATTAGATGTCATGGGCTATTTTTTTCAAGAAGCTGTTATGAAAGCTATTTATCCACCAAGTCAATGAATCTTTATTTTTCATTCAACTGTTGGGGATGTTCTGAAATGTTTTTATCATTTAACCAGGTTTCAAAAAAATATTGCATTGGAAATCTGGAGCTTGAAAAAGAAAAATATTTTTCTTTGAAAACAAAACTTATCGCAGAAATAACTGAAGACCTGAAGAAAAGCAAAAAATTCCCTTCATTATTTGAATTTTGTTTTGGTGGTGATAAAAATGAATGAGTTTGATAAGGCTTTTGAAACAACAACAAAAATACTTTTTGAAAAATCACTTTCCCCTTTGGATGATTATTCGAAATGGCTTGAGAAGAGAATACCAAAAGCAAAAAATTACAAATCAGCATTAAGCACTAGCGAAGTTCAGATCAGGGATTATTATTTTTTCAATAAAATTCCAAAAGACAGGGTAGCAGTATTTGAAGAGCTAAATGCTCTAGGCAACAAGAAAATTAACATTGATGATGGAATGCACCTTAAAAGATTAAAAGAACAAATAAGAGATGTTGCCTATTTTGTTCCGGATTTTAAGCAGGGAAAAAATATAAATGTGATAAAAACAACGGCACATATCAATTGCATAAATGTATATAATGCCTTTGACACTTTTTGGCTGAAAAATTCGGCGTATGTATTTTCCGCTTTTGGAGAGGGCTTATTTGGATCATACAGATTATTGGATTCCAAATTCTGCATTCACTGCTATAATGTGGCAAATATAACCTCGTGTTTTGAGGTGGACAGCGCAAAAAACTGCAGCAATTCAATGTTTTGCCATAATGCAGAAAACCTTCATGATTGCTTATTTTGTTTTAATTCAAAAAATCTCAAATATGCAATCGGAAATCTCGAGGTGGGGCGGGAAAAATATTTGGAGATAAAAAAAGAGCTTGTTGATAGAATACTTGAAAACCTGGATAACAAACGGGATTTTGAGATTGATATTTACAATTGTTTGGGAAAATGAAAAAATTATTTTCAACTAAATCTTTTTATTTTTCTTTGCCCAGAGAACAATTAGCGCGTGAAATTCATTATAGATTTTAGCAGATTTTGGAAGATTGGATTGGAAAAATAACCTGTAATCATCATAAGTTTTCCCTTCGAATAAAGAATAATACCTGCAGAATCTTTTTGTGTATGAATCGATTACAAAAATTGGCTTATTGAATGCATAAAGGATTATTGAGTCTGCAGTTTCAGGGCCGATTCCTTTTACAGATAAAAGTTCTTCTCTTAATTTCTCAATTGAAAGATTTTTGTTTTTTATTTTCAAATATTTTTTTGTTAGTTCTTTCAGCCGAGATGCCTTTTGGTTGTAAAATCCTGCTGGCCGGATTAATTTTTTTAGTTTTTCCAGATTAATGGAAAGTATTTTTTTTGGTATTAGAACTTTTTCTTTCTTTAAGTTTGAGATTGCCTTTTCAACATTTTTCCAGTTTGTGTTTTGGGTTAATAATGCTCCGACAACAATTTCATAGTTTGAATCAGCAGGCCACCAGCCCTGTTTTCCGTATTTTTTTAATAAATATCTGTAATGGGATATTATTTTCATCAAAATAGTTAATTGGAGTGCATTTATTATACTTATCTGTTCAAATAAAGAATTACGGATCCATAGTCCAGAGTATATCTGATGTTTCAGTTATACGGATAATGGTTAAGACGCCACTCTCACACAGTGGAGATCACCGGTTCAAATCCCATTACTTTTCAAACTTTGGCCTAAAATCTTGGGCAAAAGTAAAGGGTTTGGTCAAAAACCCATGCGATTTTTCTTCAAAACGGAAAACTCAAAACTGGAAACTGAAAATCCGGTTGGATCCATATTAAAACAATCAGGTTAAAATATTTGAAAAAATGAGGTAATGATATGAAAATGATAAGACCATACAATTCAAGAAAAAAAGTTTCGAACAAAAATAAGCACCGTGATCCATTAGAAGACAGAATGCCAATATGGGTAAAAAGCCCTGCGGCTTTTTGGGGAGATGTATCGCCTCTTCGAGCGAGAGGTATTGCACATCCATTGGTATGTTTCATAGAGAAATATCCAGATGCAAAAGCAAGAGCTGCAAGATATGCAAGTATAGAGATATTATCTGAATTGGTCTTAAAAGATAAAACAAACGAAACTGATGCATTGATAACAGTTGCAATAAAATCCACTAATAGTTCTGCAAGAAAAAAATCAATAACGCTTCTTGAAAACGACAAAGATGCTCTTTTGAATATAGCTGTGAATGCAAAATACAGGGATTCGGAAAGTTGTGCAAGAGTAAAACTTGCAACAAAATATGGGGTATATCTTTCTTTCAAGAAAGACGGAACAGTTGAACAAATCAGAATTGATTTGCCTACTTATGGAAAAACCGCACATGCAGATGGAAATACAGTTAGAATTTGTGATCAGGATTTAAAGTACTATACAGTATAAAAGAAAAAAAAAGAAAAAATTATGCCAGGATATCTAATCCTGAACCGAAAGATGAAAGATCAACTGTTTCATCTTTTTCTTCAAATGGCATTCCAAGAACAGATGCTCCTTTTACTCCGGTAACAATTGCAACTATTTCCAATTTACCTTCATAATTTTGCATAATTCTTGCTCCCCACTTGACATTTGCCTCAGAGTCCATTCTCTCGGTAATTATCTCTCCAGCTTTTATTGCATCTCCAAGGGTTAAATCAGAGCCTCCGGTTATGTGGATAATTGCTCCTTTTGCTCCTTCGAAATCAACATCTAAAAGCCTGTTTTTAATTACTCCTTCTGCAGCGCCGCTTACTCTGTCTGTTCCTTTTCCTTCTCCAACTGCAATAAAGCCGACTCCTCCTCCCTGCATGATTGCCCTTACATCTGCAAAGTCAATGTTAATTAAGGAAGGCTGGGTAATTGTCCAAACAAGTCCTGAAATTGCCCTTGATAAAATTTCATCTGCAACTGCAAACGCCTCTGCCATTGGCAGGTTTGGAACTAATTTAACTAACCTGTTATTATCCAAAATAATTACTGAATCACAGTTCTTTCTAAGCTTTGCAATTCCTTCATCAGCCCTTTTCTTTCTTGCTCTTTCGAGTGCAAATGGATAGGTTACCATTGCAACAACAATTGCACCTTGTTCTTTTGCAATCTGGGAAACAACTGGAGCTGCTCCTCCTCCTGTTCCTCCGCCCATACCTGCGCAAACGAATACTAAATGGGCGCCTTCAAGCTCTTTTTCAATTAACTGCCTGTCGACTTCTGCACATTTTTCTCCGACTTCAGCGTATCCTCCGGCACCAAGGCCTTTAGTAACGCTTTTACCAATCAGAACTTTTTTAGATCGTTCGTGAACGATGTTTAAGTGCTGTTTGTCCGTGTTAACTGCAACAAGATCTGTGCCTTTAACTCCGGATTTAATCAGTCTATTCACTGTATTATTTCCTGCACCACCGACACCGACAGTTACAATTTTTATCTGCTCTGAACTGAACTGGTCTTCATTTTCAGAGGCTGGCTCTACTCCTTTTTCACATACCACAGATTTTACCAAATCATCCATACATAATACACCTTTTTGTATCACGAAAATAATCGTGATTATAGGTCCATCCAATTTTAGAGGACCTTGGGAGGTATCTATTCTCTGAAAAATGAGATTTAAATAGTTAATCTTTATCGAATAAGAAATTAGAACATAAAAGTTTATTTAAAATTACTTATATTCTGGTTACGAGGAAGATTTTTAAATGTATTTAGTAAATGTATTTACTATGGTAAGGGTAATAACTATACGCGATGATGTTTATGCTGATTTATATCGGCTAAAAAAATCAAAGGATATGAGTTTTAGTCAGATAATCGAGTATCTTATAAAAGAGCGGGAAGGAAAAACAAAAGATGTTATTTCCTTTGCAGGAAGCATTGACAAAGAGGACATCGACAGAAAAGCAAGAGAAAAAGTAAGGCAGGAATTTGAGTGGGGTGGATGAAAAAATGGAAAAAATATGTCTTGATAGCTGCGCAGCGCTTGAATTCCTAAAAGGTGAGCCTACAATTGTTGAGAAAATAAAATATTATTCAGATGAAGAGATATGTATAACCACTCCGACTATTTTTGAACTTATGATAAGCGTAAGAAAAACAGAGATAGTCGATCAGTTTGTAAAAAATATTACAACTTTTCCATTTAATGAAAGTTCTGGGATAATTGCATCAAGAGTTTATAAGGAGTTAAAAGAAATCGGGATTTTTCATCCTGTAAAAAATATAATAAATGCTGCAATATGCATAGATAATAATGCCTTTTTGTTTACAACTCAGAGAAAGAATTATGAGAAAATAAGAAGATTAAAGTTGGTTTAGGAAAAAAAACTGTAGAATTAGTGTTGCAGTTACTATTTAAAAATGTTTTGTTGCATAACTTGTATTAAGGTGCACTTATGAAAACAAAGAAAAGAATTAAAGTTATAGGAGAGGAAGCAAAAAAAGATAGAAAAAAAACAGGCAAACTCTCTGGTTTAGTTGAAACAATTATTCCAATTAGCAGAGATACTGCTCTTAATGCTCTTAGTGGCAAGAATACATCTTTGAAAGAAGCAATTGGCGAAAGTGTTGAAAATGTATTTTTAGCATCCTTGCATGAAAATGGCACTATGAAAGTATTGGAAGGTTTAGCTGGAGAAACAATTCAAGAAATAAACGGATTTTATAAAACTAGTGAAAGATTAGAGGGAATTCGGTTAGAGATTTTAGATCTTACAGAGAAACTGGAGAAATTTAGAAAGGGAGAAACAGTACAAGAATTGTTAGGATTACAAGAAAGAATTACACAACTAAAAACAGACTTGAAAGAAGTGAATAGAGCAGTATATAATGTCCAACAAGAAATAAAAGAAATGAAAAATACAGCTTCTGAAATGGAGAAAAATTTGGAAAAAAGAAGAGCCTTAGCTTCACTTTACAGAAATTTAAATGTAAATGAAAACAAGCAAGAAGGCTATGAAATAGGAGTCATTCTTGCAAAAATAAGTAATATGGAGAACGAATTGAAGGGAATCCCAACTGTTGATGAAATTTCATCCAAATTAACTGAAATTAACGGGAAAATAGGAACGAAAGAGAAAGAATTGGAAACCCATAATAATACAGTAAATTTGATCAAAAAAGATTTAGAAGAATATGGGAAGATGGAGAAAAATTTCGAAAAAAATCTTGTAGAAAAAATTAATGAAAAAAGAGGAGATTTTAATTGCGAAGTTAAAAGATTGCAACTAGAACGAGATAGCAACATTATGGACGAAGTAATGGGAGGATTAGAGGCAATCGCAAGAGCAGTGAAAGAAAGGGTAGATGATATAATTAATCGTCTAAACAAAGGGAGTGATTAAAAATGGTAAAAACTCGATTAGGCAGATTACAGGAACTGTTGGATGCAGAGAAAACTAAGGTTACTGCAGAATCTAAAATTATAATCCCTGAAGAAACACAACCTTTTGAAATTAACATTGAAGAAAGGCCAGCGGAAGAACAGACAGAACAATTAAAAATAAACGAATCTGATGTTTTTACTAAAGAAGGTATTCCACAACCACCTCCAACTCCTGAAGAAACACAAGGAAATGATAATGAACCAGAGATACTTGAAGAAATAGTTATGGATTCTGCAGTGGAAAAATCAGAAACTCCAGAAGAGGCATTGGACAGAGAAATAGGAGAGATGGCAAAACTAGCAAAGGAAGAATTAGAAGATGAGAGTGAAAAAATTGAACCTGAAGAGGAGTATTTTGATTCAAATATAGTATTACAAGTATTGAACAAAAAAGATGGGAAAACAGTAGATGCAAACGAAGTAATTGAACTAACAGAAAAACATGGAAAAGAATTTATAGTAAATTTTTTAATACAAGAATTTAAATTACAGCGTGTTTCCGAAGAAAATATTGAAGATGCATTGGCAGAAATAGCAAAAAGAGATGATAGTACTTTTCAAAGGATAATTAATAAAATAGGAGGTGAATCCTGGATTACCAGTGTTTGTTGTATAGAGACACTTGGCAAGATAGGAGATAATAGAGCAATAGAGCCGTTGCAGAAAATAATTGAGGAAGGAGGGGATACTCTAAAACTATACTGTACGGACGCATTAGAAAATATAGCTAACGCCACGAAAAACGAGGGAGTAGACGAAACATCTGATGATAAGATTTATAATCAGCTACACGATTTATTAGAAAATGGAATACCAGATAAAATACCAGAAGACCTTGGAATAGATGAAATACGAGTTTTAAAAAGAATAATATTGGATAACTCAGAAGAATTAGAATTGAGGGAAGATGCCATACATTTATTAAACAGTATAGATCGGTCAAATGCAGTAGAACTTTTAAAATCAATAGTAGCAGATAAAGAAAATGATTTAAAATGGAGGGCAACATGCATATGGAAACTATCTGATATAGATGAACCAACTGTTGTAAAATTTTTAAAAGAAATATTAATGGATGGCAACGAAAATTTAGAATTTAAACAAGATATTATAAATATACTAAGACATTATTATGAACCAGGTACAGTAGAACTTTTAAAAGAAATAATAGTAAATAAAAAAGAAGATCTAGAATTTAGAACAACAAGTATGTGGATTTTAGAAGATAAGGATGTTAAAGGTACATTAAAATTTTTAGAAGAAATAATGGAAACGGAAGAAAATGAAGATTTTAAATATAACTGTCGCTTTGCAATAAAAAGATTACAACAAAAAGAATCTGAAAGAGAAGAAACCAGAAAACCAGATGAAGATGAAGTTGATGGGAGAGAAATACATGATACTTTGGAAATGCCTGTTATGCCGGAAATAAAACCTGAAAAAACAAAATATGAATTAAGAGCAGAAGAACTGTTAAAAAAACTAGAAGAATTGGGCAGTCATTCAGGTAATCATAAACAGTGTCTGAAACTATCAAAAAAATTAGCCAAACTTGCAAAAAAAGATCATACTGCTTTCAAAAAATTAGCAGAAAATGCAAAAGATGAATCAAACAGAATAAGATATTGGTGCATACGATCATTGTGTTTTATAAATGATCCCAAAGTAGCAGAAGAACTAATTAATGCTGCAGATATACCAAACAAAACAGCAATAACAGCTATTATAGATGCACTGGCAAAACTAGCCAAAAAGTATGATAAAGTCTTTAATACATTAATAATAGATTTGATAAGTCATAACAAGGATCGTTCCAAAATGATTTGCGCTGATGTATTAGGCCAGATGGACGATCCAAGAGCAGCAAATGCATTACTATTAAAGTTAAATAGTGATATTTATCCATCCTGTGCAATAGCATTGGGTAAGATAGGAGATAATAGAGCAGTAGAACCATTAAAAAAAGGATTGGCCAGTGATGACCCAGCTAAAAAATGGGCATCCATGCTTGCATTGGAGAAGATAAAAACTAAAGAAGCCATAGAAGCATTGGCTGAAGGATTAAAAACTAAAAATGGGAAAGATAATGAAAAATTCGAAAAAGCATTAACCAGGGTATTATTTAAAACAAGAGATAAAAAGATTGCCAGATTACTATTGGAATTATCAAAAAACCATGAAGATAAAAATGTGAAATGGGGCTGTGCGAGAGTTTTGAGAGAATATAACGATATAGCAAAGACTAATAGACGAATGTTGATTTTATTTGGTACTCTTTTATTAATAGCAACAGCAAGTGGGTTTAAAATGTTTTTTCCAAACCAAACTAAAACAATAATAGATACAGGAGCAGAATATCTTAAATCAGCATATAATGCAGCATATGAAACTGAACAGAAATTATATAAAGAGGGAGCGGAAATTATTGGTAATTTCTTTTCAGATAAAATTTATTTTCATCCTGCCAAAAAAAATGAGACTGAAGTAAATGATGTTCCTCTCGTACCCTTAACTAACCTTCCTGAGCAAAAAGAAGACATTGCTCCTATTGAATTAGAAAAACCAGAGCCGGTTTTAGATAAGCCAAAACAAAAAATAAAACCAATAGAAACCCAAAGAGACAAGCCAGTAGAAGAACATGAGCCTGAAAAACCTGAAACTAAACCTTCTCCAAAACAAGTTCCAAAAGAACTAAAGCTTGATCCTGATTTCCAAAAATTACTTGAAAGGCAACTAAAAGAAAATGGCCAGGGCAGGCTTATGCCTCAAGAAAATGATTTTAGTTATCAGATACAGGAATCAAGACAGCTTGCAAAAAGAATGGGATCAAAAGTAATGTTTTCTGGGGCAAAACCTTTCCTGAAAAGAAAAACATGTTAAGTTCTATTTTTTATTTTTAAGCCAGTGCATATCTATTGCCTCTTTTGTAGTAGTGCATTCCTTAAACGACTTGTCTTCTCTCAACCGGATAAATCTTGGAAATCTTAATGCATATCCTTTTCCATCATAAAGCCCGCATGTATGCATTGGAGAAAGAGTTATCTCATCGAATGCGATTTCTGCAACATAATTTGGCTTTACCCAAAAATCAGGCTCTGTTTTAAATATTAAATCTCTGGGAGGAGAGGAAATTTTTATTTTATCTAGAATTTTTTGAAGATCTTCCATATCAGATTCGCTAAATCCGCTTCCAACATTTGCAATTGTTTCAAATTTTGAGGTATCGGAATTATACACTGCGCACAGCAACCCTCCAAACCCAAATTTAGTTCTTGAGCCTTTTCCAAGATAATACCCAATTATAGTGCAGTCAATTGTATCAACCGAATGCCCATAAGATTTTTTCAATTTTATCCATGCAAACTTTCTCTTTCCTGCAGTATACGGGGAATTAAGGTCTTTTGCCATTATTCCTTCAAGATTCTGGCCTGTTGCATCCTGAAAAATTTTTTGGAGCTCTTTTTCGGTTTTAACAATAAATTTTTCGCTTTGTTTAAGATTTTTAAATGGGAATATTTTTTCAAGTGCTTTTCTTCTAAATAAATATGGTTTTTGCGTTAGGTCCCTGCCATCAGCATATAAAACATCAAAAACAAAAATAACCATGGGAAAATCTTTTGACATTTGCTCTATTCCATGTTTTCTTCTCCTGTGCATTGTTTCCTGAAAAGAGTAGTATTTTTTTAATTTTGAATTGTATGCCAATGCCTCCCCTTCAAAAATAATTTCTTTGGTTTTCAGTGATTTTATATCTGAAACTATATCCGGAAACATATGGGTTATTTTTTCAAGCTTTCTTGAGTATAATTGGACCTCTTCTCCTTTCTTGTGGCACTGGAGCCTTAATCCGTCAAATTTATATTCTACTGCGCATTTTCCAATCTTTTCAATTATTGCTTTCGGGTCAGAAAGCCGTTCTGCCAATGCCGGAATTAATGGTTTTAGTGGCTGGACTATGAATGTTTTAAGTTTTTCTGGCTCTTGAAAAAAAATTTTTGCAACATGCCCAAGATCAGAACAGATATTATATGCCCGTTCAATTTCCTCACGCAAGGACTTATTTCCTGCACCAACATAGGAAAGAGCATCAAGAATAGTTGGATCTCCTACCCCAAACCTCAATTCACCAAGAACAAACCGGATTATAAATCTTGATTCAAGCGCTGATGCATTGTTTAGTGTTTCAATAAGATATTTCTTTTTCAGTTCCTGGCTTCCTTTTCCTGATGTTTTTGCAATTTTTAAAAATGAAAAGTAAAGGCTTTCAATAGTCAAATCCTTTTGTGAGAGGAACAGCTGTTTCTTTTTTGAGAGAAAAAATTCTCCGACAAGCCCTAAATCCCCTAATTTTTTGAATTGAAACTCCACCTCTTTTTTAAGGTGGCCTGAAGCTGATGCGATGGCATCTAATGCGAATTTCTCCCCAAAACCCATATCTATCCCCTCGTAGGGTGGGGCGATTATCCCCTGAAGGATATATATAAGGGGCTGAATCTCATCTTTGCTGACTTTTTTGAATAATTCAGAAAGAATGGAAGTCATTTCAAGGCGAGATGGAGTTTTTTCAAGAAGATTAAATGCTTCTGCGCACTCTAAAAATCTCATCAGATTAGTTCCCCCCGTGCCTGCTCTATTTGTATTCTTGCAACATCCTGCTTTCTTCTAAAATCAGGAAGAACTGAGTTTGAAAACTTAAGGTGTATCAGCGAATCAAAAATATTCTCCATATGGCTAAAATATCTTTCAGCTTCCTTTTTGTCCCCTTTTCTCAATGATTCATACATTTCCCTTTTCAATTCTCCTGTGCAGTCCAGCAATCCCAAAAGATATGGAACAGGCAAAGAACCAGTCTGTTTTAAGGTCGGAATTGGTTTTTTCAAAACAATTGCAAAAAGAACCTTTGCCTCGACATATTCCTGAAAGATATGATCTATTTGGGGCCTGAACTCAGGCCTGTATTTTTTAATTTTTTTTAATATTTTTTCTGCATCAGCCAAGTTTTTTTTGGCTTCAATGAAATTTTTAGAATGAAGGGATTTTATTGAGTTTGCGCAAAACCTTACAGCAATTCTTGTATTCATAAGTATTTCATCCATTTTTTTTTCCTTTTCTTCGAGCTCTTTTTCTATCAATATTATATCTTTCATAATTTACACCTTATATAGATTGAAAAACAAGATTTTTATAGGTTCTTTGTTTATCTATTATTAGAAAAAGATATAAAGGTGAAAAAATGGTCATGGTTTTATCTTTGGGCGGAAGCCTGATGAATACAGAAACAGGAATAGATGCAAAATATCTTGAAGAGATAAAAAGGATACTTGATTCAAGCGAAAATAAATTTGGAATAGTTACCGGCGGAGGATATCTTGCAAGAAGATATGCAAACCAGATTAGAAGTGGCGGTGGGAATGAATTTGAAGCAGACGAGGCAGCAATAGAGGCAACTTGGGAAAACGCAAAAACACTAATAAAAGTGCTTGGAAAGAATGCCTATCTGAAAGTTCCAAGGTCATTTAGGGAAGCGCAAAAAGGGCTTGAAAAAAAGAAATATGTGGTTATGGGAGGAACGATCCCAGGGATTACAACTGATGCAGATGCAGTGCTTCTTGCAGAATGCCTTGAAGCAGAACGGGTAGTAAACATAAGCAATGTTGATGGAATTTACAATAAGGACCCCAGACAGTTTCCTGATGCAAAAAAATATTCATATCTGACTCATGAAGAATTGGTCAGGCTTGCAGTTGAAAATGACAGGCGGATGGCTGGAACTAATTTTGTATTCGATCTTCTTGCCTGTAAACTTGCAGAGCGAAGCAAACTGGAGATTCATTTTGTAAACGGAAAAAAATTAGATGATATTAAAAACGCAATAAATGGAAGGATGCATTCCGGAACAAAAATAAAATAAAAAAATTATTTCAATAATCTTGCAATCTCTGCATCAGGCATTGTCTTGAATTTCTTCTCTTTTAGGGTTGCATAGGAAACTTCAACATTTTCCGGAATAAGTTTTTTTTCAGTTGTTTTTTTGAGTGCAGTCATTGCAACTTTGAGTGCTTCGGAAAAATCCATATTTGAAGAATAGTTTTTCTCAAGATATTCATCGACTGTTTTTTTTCCAGAACCAATTGAGCTTGCAATAAATCCGGTCATTGCTCCGCTTGGCTCTGCTTCAAATAATTTTGGTCCTGTATCATCAACCCCTGTAATTAAAAGGGAAACCCCAAACGGCCTTGCCCCTCCATATTGGGTGTAGACCTGCATTAAATCACAAATTTCTCTTGAAATCGTTTCAACATTTGCAGGCTCATTATAAGTTAATTTGTGTTTTTGTGCCTCGACTCTTGCAACATCAACCAGCCTTCTTGCATCTGCAATTAATCCGGATGCAGTTATTGCAATGTGGTCATCAACCTGAAAAATTTTTTTCAATGATTCTCCGACAATCAATTTTGAATATGAGCTTTTGTATGCAATTATTGCTGATGCGTCCTTTGCAACAATTCCAATTGCAGTTGCTCCTCTTTTTACTGCCTCTTTTGCATATTCCACCTGAAACAATCTTCCATCAGGGCTGAAAACAGTTATTGCGCGATCATACGCTTGTGGGGATACTCCATACATATCAATTCACCTTGAGAATTAAATTAAATGAAAATAACTATTTATATATTTAAAGCTATTGGTTACATCCGGTTCAATCGCTCTATCCTCTTTTCAACCGGAGGATGGGATGCAAATAAGCCTATTGCACTCTTTTTTAGGGGGTTTGAAAAATACATCGGAGCAGTAGTTGGATTTGCATTTTTAACTGGAGAAGATATTTTTGAGATTTTTTCCAATGCAGATGCAAGTGCAGAAGGGTCTCTTATAAGTCTTGCTCCGTTTGCATCAGCAAGATATTCCCTTTCTCTTGAAATTGCAAACCGTACAAGCTCTGCAAATATTGGCGCAAGGATTGCAAAAACAATTCCAATTATAATGATTGCTCCTCCTTTTTTTGAGCCTCCTCCTGAAAACAGCAATGATCTTGAGAAAAAATAGCCGATAATTGAAATAAATCCGACAACTGCAACTGCAACGACCATATACCGTATATCATAATTTGCAATGTGGGAAATCTCATGGGCCATTACTGCTGAAAGCTCGCGGTTGTTTAATTCCTTTAAAAGTCCGGTTGTTACTGCAACTGCAGAATGACTTGGGTCTTTTCCTGTTGCAAAGGCATTTGGAGAAGGGTCATCGATTATATATATTTCCGGCATTGGAATCTGCGCTGAAACTGCAAGCCCTTCAACAACATTAAATAAATATGGATTATCTTGTTTGGATGCCTTTTTGGCATTAGACATCTGCAAAATAAGTTTTGTTCCGGAGTTATATGAAAGATAAATATATCCTGCAGAGATAATAATGGAGATAAAAACAGATATTGCCCATTCTCCGGTAATATAATAAAAAATAAAGGAGCACAAAACGAATGAGAGAAAGAGCATTGCCCCCATCAAAATAAGAGATTTTCTCTTATTTGATTCTATTGCATCAAAAAAATGAATCCTCTCATCCATTTATATTTCACATCTAGAATTTTACCTTTACAGGCTCTTTTTCCATTTTTTCTGTCTTAAAATAATCCACCTGCATAAAATGAAAAATCCCTGCAAGTATATTTGACGGAAATAACTGCACTGCCCTGTTATACTGATACACATAGTCATTATATGCTGTCCTGACATAAGAGATTTTATCTTCTGTTCCTGAAAGCTCTTCTTGTAATTTTAGGAAATTCTCATTTGCTTTTAACTGCGGATAATTTTCTGCAACTGCAAAGATTCTTCCAAGCGCTGAACCCAAAAGCGCATCTGCTTCTGCCTTTTGTGAGGGGGTCCCTTTTACAAGGCCTGCCCTTTGTTTTGTCAGCTCCTCTAGGGTAGTTTTTTCATGCTTTGCATATCCTTTTACTGTTTCAATTAAATTAGGTATTAAATCATATCTTCGCTTAAGCTGGACATCTATTTGAGCCCATGCATTATCTATCCTTTCTTTTAAGGTTATGAATCTGTTATAGGTGGACCATATAAAAGCAACACCCAAAAACAAAACCACAACAACCAGAATTAATAAAATATCCATTTTCCTTCACCCCTTATTTATTATATTATTTATTTCATTTTTATTTTTTAAACCTTCCTCTTTGTTTCCATTTATTACAAGAGAGGGATAATTAGTTATATTATACCTTTCCTTGATACTTTCAACTGCGCTGCTGCTAATTGAGCCGTCAAAAGAATAGATCCGGATTTTTCCTTTCATTTGCTCTGAGATAAGGTCTAATTCTTTGCCCTGTAATATACAATCAGGACAATCCTTAGAATAGAAATACAATATTATTGTTTTGTCTGTTTTGCATAAAGAATTTACTTTTTCAAAAAGAAGGTATGATTTTAATTCCAAAAGAAAATAATTTTTTTTCAGATTTTCATCATAAACCCCCTTGACTGTTTCAAGGTAATCAAGCTCTTCTCCCAGCTTTATTGTTTTTGTTTCAAGATTCTCAAGCTCTTCTAGATACAGCGGGCAAAATGATGGGGATTCTCCTGAAAGAAGCATTATTTCAAAAAGATTTGATTTTGTATAATAATCCTCCATTTTTTCCAAAAGCCCTTCTGATGCAGTAATATTTGCAATTCCTCCGACATAAACTCCGATCATAAAAACAATTATTGTAAGTATGAGGGCAACAAGATAGATTTTTACGCTTAATTTTCTTTTCACCATGAGATTCTGTCACCTTTTATCTGTTTTCCTATCGCAAGAATCCAATAGAAGGTTATAAGATAAGCATAGCAAATAATAAAAATGATCGCCCACACTGGATTAATATTATCTTTTTTAAAGAAATTAAGCTGGTGGATTGTGAATACAAGCGTCAAGATAAAGAGCACAATTCCGACAAAATGAACCGGCTGGAATACCAATGCGAGATTGTCAAGAAACAGGGATTCTGAAAATTGGGAATTGAAAATGATGTTATAGGATACATTAAGGATTATCGCAAAAATTGCAACAACTGCAATAAGGCTTATTGGCATTATGAAAAGGCCAAAATCACCATACTTTGGATTTATGATATAGATATGATTTATAGTATTTATCAGCCCTCCCCTGTGCCATCTTATTCTCTGCTTTACAAGAGAGACAAAATTTTCAGGGACATTTGTAAATACCTCTGCCTCCATAGAGCTGTTTATTTTCAAATTATGTTTTTGGATTCGCAGCGCAAGCTCCTGATCCTCTAAAATATTCTTTTCATCAAAATACCCTATTTTTTTAAATAAATCTGCCCTGAAAAGACTGAAAGGCCCGGGGGTTACAAAAACAGCATCAAGAAAATTTAACAGTTTTCTTGAAAAAAGGGTAAGTACATATTCAACTTTTTGAAGATTTTCAAGAAAATTTTCCGGCTCTGAAACCTTTATTGCAGGAGTTACTGCAACAACTTTTTTACTGTCAAAAAGAGGCAGGAGTTTTATTATTGTATCTTTTAAAATATATGAATCAGCATCAAGGGTTGCGATTAATTCTCCGGTTGCTTTTTTTATTCCGTAGTTTTTAGTTATTGCAGCAGTTCCCTCGTTTTTCTTTCTAAAAACCCTTACCCCGTATTTTTTGTATTTTTTTGCTATCGCATAGGTATTGTCTTTTGAACCGTCATCAACAACGATTATCTCTAATTTATTCTTTGGATAGTTTGAATCCAGAAGGGACTGAATGCATTTTGCGATATTTTTTTCCTCGTTGTATGCAGGGATTACTACGCTTATTTTTGGCCTCCATTTTGTCTTTGTTTTCTTATCAGATATTTGATTCATATTAAAGATATAAATTACTATAAATAGCATCATTATATATAATGCCGTAAAGGAAACGATATAATCAATTATTTTTCCCGGGAAAATATACATAAATCTCTACCTTTCAGCTGATAAGAATATTTGCAAAAAACACAGACAGGATAAATCCTGCAAAAAGAAACGGAAGAAACGGGGGGAGCTCTGTATAGACCCAAAGCTCTTTTATTTTAAGTTTTTTCAATCTCTGGATTTCTTTTGCAGACAACACCTTTTCAGGCTTGTATTTTTCCATTATTTTTTTGTCCATATATTCTATTGCTAAAACATCATCCTCTTCTGCTTTTTTTATCGGAATTTTTTTTGCAAGCATTTTATTGATATCCTCCTTGTATGCAAGAAAAAAAACAGTTGAAAAGATTATTATGGAAACTATTGAAAAATATGCAACTGAAAATATTGGAAAGCTAAGAAAAGCATAAACAAAAAAAAGATACGGAAGAAAAATTAAAAATGAGAAATAATTCGGCTTTGCTTTTTTTGATTTCATAATTTTATATGAATAATAAATAAGAATGTATAATGCAAATAAAACCCCTGAAAAGACTATTAGTGAGAATATAAACGGAAAATTAAAAATCAGGTTCGAATAAGTTGGATGGATTGGAACAAGAAATATCAATGAACAAATTACAAAGATGTCTGCACTTCCAATCTGCCCTGCCCTGTGCAGAAGATAACCTAAGATTCCAACTATTACTGCAAGAACCAATGAAAAAATGAACAGGGTTTGGTCAAAAAATATAAAATTAAATAAAATCGAGATTCCAAGAAATGCAAATAAAATTTTTTCAGGGATATTTTTATTATTGAATAAATCATAGTATGTGGTCGCCGCAAGGCCCAAGAATGCAATTAACAGCCTTAGGTTCTGTTCTGGCATTAGCATATTTCCAAATAATATTGATTCAATCATATTAATAAAATGGAAAAGAAGATATATAAAGGTAATTTCAGACAAACAAACTGCAATATATGCTTGGAAGAAGCATTTCCAATTCACAGGAAATATCTCCAATTCCTTCACTTCCACTATCCTCTGCTTTTGCAATTATTGTAAGAAGATACTCCCTTTCTGCTGGAATTGAAAAATAATTAAATATCTCAATTATTCTTGAATAATCTCCTGCAGTTCCAACAGTCATTTTATACTGGTCCTGTGGCAAAAATTCATTTGTATTTTTATCTTTTATTTCCGAACTCCAGGCAAAATCACTCTGGCCTAAATCAGAAAGAAGATCTACGCAGTCTATTTGCATCCCCCCGTCTTTGCAGGTTGCATTAAATTCATAGTAGCCATATTTTTTTCCAAGAGAAACAAGCTTTATTGAGCATCTTTTTCCTGCTTTGGAATCTCCGTCAATAGAACAAATCAAATTATAGGATGGGACTACTGCATCAACCCTTACAAACTCGGAAGAATCAGAAGGTTTTATTGTGCATTCTGTATCTGAGCTTGAAACTATCTGGGCTCCTGTTGCCTGCCAATTGACACCATTACAATCTATCTCTTCTCCCTGATATCTGCAGACTATTTCAATTTCTGATTCTGTCTCAGGTTTTAGGGGCTCATCAGGATCTCTCCATGAAAGAATACAGGTATCCTGATCTGTTGCAAATAGAAAAGAAAATGCCTCCATAGCAAAATGATCATATGAAGATGTTGCAGACAATATTCCTTCACCCGGATAAGTTGGTTTTATTTTTGTTGTTATGCTGTTTGACATGGGATTTGCATTCCATGCAATTCCGTTTTCTTCTGGAGGATGCCATATGATGTTTTGGCATTCTATATCTGAAAGCCATGGATAGTCTTGTAAAATTTCATAGCAGTATAATGTAAATGCATCTTCCAATCCGACTTCCATATTCAAATTTTCAGAAGGATCAATTATTGAAAAATAATCAGGAATCTGATGATAGGTTGTCAGCGGAGCTCCGCATTCAACGATAAATCCATTGCAGTTTCCAGTTGCAAACAAGGCTCCGTTGCCCTGCGTGGTTGGGGTTATGGTTGAAGCAAACCCATTTTTTATTAGTTTCCAATTTGAAGGAGTCAGGCTCCAATCCGGATGATTACATTGAATCATCTGATTGCCAAAATAAAACTCAACCTTAAAATTATATGGGGTATCTTCCTGCATATTTACCTGCTGCGCGGGTATGATATTGCAGGTATATCCTTCTGTTGCATATAGATTTGAATCTGCATTCATTGAATGGCCATTATAGTTTGGTTTTGCATTGAGATCTCCAGAGCCTTGATTTTTTGGTTCAAGCTCTGTTCCAAAATTGTTTGATAATGATAATGCCCAATTTGATGGATTAATAGACCATATCGTATTCTGACATAAAATACTTTGGACAAACGGATATTCTTCCACTCTTTCATAACATAATAAATCAAAATGATATTTGTTTCCAACAAGCATATCTAATTTTTGATCCGGATCAATAATTGCAAAATAATCATCGATTTCCTGCAAATTTCCACATGTTAAGGGAGCGCAACAGTTTACCTGTCCGTCTGTTGTCTGGGAATCTGCACATAAAAGGCCGTTATGCACCTGCCCCTGAATACAGGAATCTGTAGAAATTGTTGCAGATGTTAATCCTGAATTTACAATATTCCAGTTTGATGGATTTAAATCCCAGTTTGTATTTGAACATGGAATAGTTTGATTATTTTTATTGAAACATTGCAATTGAAATTGGTAATTCTGGTTGTTTTGAATATTTGCCTGCTCCGGAGGGGTTAATCTGCAAGAGGGGGTTAATTCTTTTGCGCAAACATCTGCAAAGGCCTGATAGTTACCCACAGCCCCTGCTATGCCTGTCTTTGCTTTAAGTTCCAGAGGTTTTGGATTACATCCCCCTTCATAAGTTGGAGTAAGGGTTGTAAGGGTGCTTCCAGAAGACGGATTTGCAATCCAAGAGCCAAGCCATCCTGAAGGAGGAGTCCATAATGGCATGAGACATGCTTTTTCTATTACGCTTGGATGTTCTCCGGTTATTTTTTGAAAGCAGTGCAAATTGAACGCCTCTCCTATATTTACAGCCATATCCAAATTTTCATCAGGATCAATTACTGCATAAAAGCCCGGAGGATCTTGTGAATCAGAAGTTGATGATAATGCAGCTCCGCATTTTATATCATAATTGTTTTCGCATTTTGCCTGCGCAAATAAGGTTGCATAACCCTCGTGTCCTGAAGGTTTTACAATGGCAGTACTTCCCACTGAATATAAATCCCAGTTACTTGGGATTATGCTCCATTTATTGTTTGCGCATTGGACCTGCTGATTATTAGAATTGTAATATTTTACTGAGAAGGAATAACCAAGCAGAGCATCTGGGCTCATTTCGGATTTAAAAGGAGGATCTATTATACAATAATACCCCCCGGTATCGTCACATTCGCTATTTGAAATAGGAATTATAACTGAGCCCGAATCCCCTAAATCTATATCGCATATTTCTTGTGTTGCCTCATAATCTAATTTTAAGTTCAATGTATCTGGAATCTGGGCGGTCTGGTCATAAGTTATTAATACATTTACTGTTTTTTCAGTTCCTTTTGGAATTTCACATCCACTAATATAAACCTCTCCGATTGCACTACAACTAAATCCATCAGTTCCGCTCATTGTAACTGCGCTAAATCCAGAGTTTGTAATTTCAAATCCAGTTAATTTAAGGTCAACTTCCCCATCATTTTTTATTTTTACTTTCACTGTTTTTGTACTAAACTTTTCAGAAAAACAAACCGGATTTCCGGAATTGTCCAAAATTGCAGATGGATCATAATCTAGGGTAAATATCGGATCTCTTACTGTGAGGCTGATTGTAGATGTCGAACTTTGCGTGTAAGAATATTCCGGTCCGTTTCCAGGAGAAGTTCTTGAAGAAAACATTTTAAAGGTATTAATAAGGCTTGAGGTGCCTACTGGCTGGAATGTTATTCCGCACCCTGTTATTTTTAACTGGCTTTTGAAAGTGTAATTTCCCTCAGACAAGGTATAGGATTTAGAAACAGATCCACTTCCAACTGACAGGGATGTTGGCTGGCTGTTTTTATAAAAAACAATTTCAGATTCGCAGATTGCTGAAAATTTTCCTTTTTTGTTGGTCATTTCATTTGGCACCGGATTATAGCCAAGCTTGTTTAATTTTAAATCATACTGGGCAACCCATTGATTCCAAAGGGTGCCCTCCTGCGTTTGAAGTGTGCTTTTTTCTTTGAGCAATTCATATTTTTCATCAGAAAATAATATCGGTTTTGAATTTACAGTTCCACTCCAATCAACATAATTGCCCGGAGTATTGGCATCATCATAAGCTGAAGGAACATACAAACTGGAATACCATTGATTATATGCAAAAGACCCGGAAACCTCGGATTTGAGAGTAACTGTTCCCGGGCAGACAACTGCACCATTAGAAAGGTCATTTGAATTTCCAGAAATGATATTTCCAGAAGAGGTGGATAGTGCAAGTATATTTTTAAATAATAACCCGGTTGTAATTACATAGTCCGGGTTTTGATTATCCTTAAGATAAAAATTTGAGTTATCAGTTGTTTGCTTTGAAACTGAAGAGTGGAGAAGAGATGCAAAAACCAGAAAAAACAGGAGATATTTTATTTTAAGATTCATCAAAGATCGCCTTATCTCATGATATATTCGACAAATTTAACCGGATCGAGCACAATTCCAAGTGTTGCCTCGCCTTTATGTGTAATTCCTGGAACCACTCCAAGACCTGAAAAACTTATCGGCAAGGTAAACATTAATGGTCCTCCTGGTATCTTCTCTGTTCCAAGGCCTACTGTAAATGGCCCTTTGGGAGTATTTATCTGATATACTCCTGTTGCTCCGCCACCTGATGCGCCACTTTTCAAATCAACCGAGGTGCTGGGGATTGCTATAATTGCCATATTTTCTTTCAAGTCAAAAACAATATCTGCATTAAGAGTTAATCGGTAGTTTCCTGCCCGAAGTTTTCCTTCAGGGCGCAGTTCAACAGGCCTGTTTAATTTTAACCCTATCCTTTGCAGATGGGAATATAATGGGTCAATCGGGTTTCCAACATCAAAAGAAGTATTGTCAAGCCAGACTTTTCCGTCCTGAGTAATTCGCATATCAGCACTAACCCGCATAGTTTTGGCTAATTTAAAGGCTAATCCTGCGCCAAGCGTAAATGAAGTCTGGAATGGATTAGTATAATCTTTCTTGATGTCTTGCTTTATCTGTCCTTCGGTTTCCTTATAGCGGGTTGTTGTTTTATTAAACCTTGTTAAATGAAGGTCTATTCCTGCTCCGATATCTGCTCCGACAAAATCATATTTTCCCGGATTTTCTTTTTTAACGATATCAACATCGGAATGTATTGTGGTGGTCATAGCAAAAGGAGAGGTATATTCTATCTTTTCCAATTGCAGCAATGCCTTTCTTAAAAAAGTGTTTCCTGGCTGGTCTCCAAAGCCCTTCTCATCTGCATAATTTACTGCTTCAATATATTTTCCTTCTTTTACTAAATTTAACCAATCATCTACATCATTTGTAGAAACTGATGAATTAGAATAATCCTCACCTAAAACAAGAGACCTGACCTCAGATACCGTTGTAAACCGGGAATAAAAGTCACTGGGTTTTCTGCGTCCATTAAGAACATCTTGAAGAGAATAATAAACATCTTCAGCTTTTTCATTTGTACCATAAAAACTGCTTGCCCTTGGATGTACTGAAGGTTTATTTTCAGGGCCGTAAGTAAATTCAGCTGATTGCAATACAGGAGTTTCTGCGGTTTGTGGTATGTCAAATGTAATCGGCTCGATAAGCAATGGAATTGAACTGGTTTTGGGTTTTGCAGACTCTGACCATTCCAATCTTCTTAAATCGCCAAGCGTAGTCTCAAAAAGGCTCAAAAACTCCTGATTCAGGGAACTAAAATTATTTTGCGCTTCAAATATTTTTTTTGCCATGAGAAGCTGCCCGATATGATACCGGGTCGAATCCAAAGAAAGTGTTTCATTGGACAGGTAATTTTTTGCCTCTCCGATTCTCTCCACAATGGCCCTTACAGATACATTTGCATTTTTTTGTTTTGACATAATCTTTGCATCTTTTACCTTTTCGATTTCAACTCTCTCAATTCTGGCAGAATACTCCACCATAAAATTAGGGACATACAAAACATCTGTAGTGACATCGCCTTTAATTTTGAGCTCTGCTTCGAAATTAATTTTATTATCTTCAGCAGTAAATATTGGATTTTCAACAATTCCGTAAAAAAGGGACTTGTATTTTTCATCTATATTCACATCAACAAGGTTGTCAAAATAATTATGTTCGCGTGTGCCCCGCTCTATTCTCGAAGTTCCAATCAAAACTTTTTCAATATCGGAATTCTTTTTTTGATATTTTCTAAATCCTTCAACAGGATCAATCATTTTTCCCTCTTTAATATAAGCATAAATATTTCCGTCCTGTTCTATCAACGCGCCAGCCTGCGCAAGAGAAGTTGCATCATAATTTTCTGTTTTCAATTGGGCATCTTTTGGCAAAAGAAGTGTTGGAATAAATGTGTTTTCTTTTTCTCTAACAAATTGGCGGAATAATTCATATTTTTCACCAATTTTGGCTCTTCCTACGATATAATAGGTAAATCTGGGTTCTAAAACCTCCAATGGATTGCCGGATACATTTGATTCAAAATAACCTGTGGCAATAACTGTTGGGTCTTTTCCTGTCTGTACTATAACAGAGGTTGGAATCATATCAACATTTCCAAGTGATTCCTCAATTAATTTGGGTGCATATAAGGCATAATCTGCCACTATTCCAATTCCACTATTAGAGGAAATTGAATACGGCCCTAAAAATCCATCAACAGCATTTAAAATTGCGAGGTTTCCACTTTTAGTTCTGATAAATGTTACTCCGTATTCTCTGCTGAGTGCACCTAGATCAAAATTCATATCAACCGAATATGGGATCTCCTTTTTTTTCATTGCCTCATAGGCAATTTTTATTTTTCCTGCAGGAGAATCTGGAGAAAATGAGTAAGCAGAGCCTATCTCTAAAAAGGTCAAAATTGAATCTATTGGCAACCCTCGGTCTACTGCTTCAATCAATATATTATTGTTCATAGTCTGCATGAAAGCAAAAACATCATTTTTATTTCTTGTGAGAATATCTTCCGGAGAGGTAAGCGGACCTGCAGTTCTTGGTTTTTCACGTGGAGGAGTTATTGTTATTTCACCAATATCCAAAAGGGCAACAAGAGGGGGATCTCTTATCTGCATTTCATACAATGCAACAACCATAAGATTTTGTATATGTTCTGGGGCAGTTCCCTTTCCAGAGATATACTGCAGAGACATTAGAAATTCCAGATATTGCAATGGAATTCCATATTTTTTTCCTGTCCTTATTAAGTGATACTCATTAACCATCTCTTTTATTGCAGAAAGTTCTTTTTTAGAAATTTCAATATTTTGATGTACCTGTCCTTCTCTATCCATATATGGTTTCCATAAATTTTTATCTTTTGTATAATATCTCTTAGAAACATTTTTTGCCCATTCATCATCCTCAAAAAGAGATTTTGAAAGCAAAATCCCAAAAACAGATGTCTTTAGTTCTGTTCTTGCACTGCTTGACCATCCAGCTAAAGATTCGGGAGGTATTAGGGTTGTAATTGAATTAATAAGTTGTTCGGTTTTTTGGATGCGGTCAAACATGTTTAATGAGGTTTCAAATACAAACTCAAAATTATATGCCTCCTTTGCGGGTTCATTTAAATCATTTGTTAAAGGATAATTTGAAGTTGGAGTTAAAACAAACAAATCCTTTCCAGAAAACATTGAAAGAGTATTCATTTTTTCTCTAAGAGTTGAATATGCTATTAAAACTCTTGATAATGCAGCCAAATAGTCCGGGTTTTTAGAGGCTAATTCAGATACCTGCAATGGTTTTATCAAGGAGATAAAACCCTCTTTTTCAAATTCCTTCCTGCTTATTGTTAATTTAAGATAATTGTCATTTTTGTCAGTCTTTAAAAAAAGATAAACATTCGAATCATCAAGCATTAAAAAATGGAATGCTCCCTGCCCCAAAACATCATTTGAATATCCTCTTTTATCCCATATTAAAATGGAGCTCTCTTTAAGTTTCAGGAAATCATCATAGGAAATATAATTTCCATCTTTTTTCAGCAATGATGAAACCTGCGAATACATTTTCTCCTCATTCATTACTGCCAATCCAATGCCGGATTCTTCCTGCTGCCTTGGTTTCTCTGCTTTTGATTTTGTTGGAACTGCTTCTTTTTGTTTTGAAACGATGTTGTCATCAGGTGGTTTTTCTTCAGGTTTTAAAACAGGCCCCTGGCTCTGCTTTGAGGTTATTGAATTTATATCAGAATCATTATTGCCAAAATAGAATTTTTCAATTGAGGTGCCAGTCATTGCCCCAAAATTATAAATAATTATGTGAAATCTGATATCTGCTGTTTTGGATTTCAGATAACTTTTACAATCCTCAAAATACCTGTTTAGAAAAACCAATGCAAAATCTAACCTGATTTTTTCATCCAACGCAATCATATCTTCTCCAAAGCTAAGTGAATTAAGAGAAGAATTATCCTGAATGGATGAAGAGATGAATGCTGCAGTTTTTTTTTCAAATTTATCCATTTCTTCTGTTTTTCCTGAAAAAAGATGGTATTTGCCCCCTCTTTTAATCAAAAGATAAATGTTTTTGCCATTTTCAAGAAATATTGCTCCGTTTCCAAAAATTGCTTTCTGAAATGCAAAATTTTGTTTTGCCCCTTCAAAAGTATTAACCTGATTGGAATATTTGCCAAAAAGCGTTTTCATATCCTCAATATTTAAATTAAATCCTGATTCGTTTAAATGGGAAACAAGTTTTGGAAGGGTAAATTCGCGGTAAAATTCAGATGTTTGAATCTGGGCAACCCTTATGGGAGTTACTTTTTCTTCTTTAAGATTTTGTTTAGGATTTTGAGTGGAAACCGCCAATATATCACCTGAATATAATTAAGACTATAAATATTTATAAATAGATACACTACACTAAATACAACTAAAAATAAAAAATAAGCAAAAAAATATTGATTATTGCAGGGAGATTTTAACGAAAACTTCTGTTGGAACTTTGATTCTTAAAACCTGTTTTATATTTTTTTCATCCCCTTCAATATCTATTAGTCTTTTTGAAAGCCTTTTTTCCCAGTGCTCGTAAGTATCCGAGCCATCACCGCAAGGGGTTCTTCTGGCTGTTATTTGAAGTTTTTGCCTTGGGAAGTTAACTGGCCCTGAAACTTTCATTTTCAGCACATTTGCAATCTCAAGTATCTGTGACACCACTGCATCAAGATCTTTTGGTTTTTCTCCTTTGAGTATTATTCTTGCCTTGCTCATAAATATACCTTATAGAAATTTGTAGAAATATTGTATTATTAGTAGATTATTAAAACCTTTTCATTTAGTTGTTTTTAATTTTCAAATCAGGGAATCATCCTTTTGCTCCAAAGAACTCCAAAGGATCGTGTATTTTGGACCTTCTTTTGAAAGGTCTGAAGACATCAGCTCAAAGGAATTTACCTCCAAAGAACCGAAATATTTTGCATCATACTTTTTTAGAATTGATGAAAGATCAAGTTTTTTTGAAACCCTTCCAAGGGTCAAATGCGCAGTAAATTGCTCTTTTGGAAAAAGATCAGAAAGGAGAATATTGATTTTTTCTGCCAATGCCCCAAGCTCTGAAGATTTTGACTTTGCATAAAGGATTCGAATGTAATTCTTGTTGGGAAACGCATCGATTCCTTTTAATTTTATCTTAAATTTTGCGAATTTGATTTTTGAAAGCATGTGCATGGTTTTTTGTAATTTATCAGGCTTTAAATCTCCCAGAAACTTAATTGTGAAATGAAGATTTTCAGGGTGGGTTGTGTTGACTCCCTTTTCTTTGAGTTCTTTTAAAACAGGAGTCATGTTCTCTTTTATCCTGCTTCTTTTTCCGAAAACATTTACTGCAATAAAACATCTGGACATATCTTAAGATAGAACGCATAAATAATTAAAGATGTTGCTGTTCATTTTAAAGATTGGAAAGAATATGCGTTGGTTTTAAATAATTATGATAACAAGATAAATATCTTTGGGGTATAAAATGAAAAAATTTGAAACAACAAAAGAGATAAAAATTCCGGAAAAACTTATAGATCAGGTAATAGGGCAGGATAGTGCAGTAAAAATAATAAAAAAAGCTGCAAGGCAGAATAGAAATGTATTATTGATAGGCAGCCCTGGAACTGGAAAATCAATGCTCGCGCAGGCAATGGCAGAACTTATGCCATCAGAGGAATTGGAGGATGTTCTGGTTTATAAAAATCCGAATAATGACAACAATCCCTTAATAAGAGTTGTTAAAACTTACCCTAATTATGAATATCTCAAAAAACACCCCCATTATATGCAATATTATACTAAGCCGGAATTAATTGCAATAAAAAGCCTGAGCATGAATGGGGGGAAAAAGAAAATTCCGGATGTTCTTAAAATCGGGCTTGGGAGAAGAATAACTTCAAAAAAGGATATGCAGGAAAATATGACAAAGGGGCCTCCGAATTCGGTAATAATCCTTCTTGTCGGAATCATACTTCTGGGAGTTATATTTTTTGCAGAAGTCGAGGAAAACTTAAAATGGCTCATCATTGCAGCACTTCTTGGAATTTCCATATTATATATTTTATCCGGGGCAACCGCAGGGCTTGCAAGAAGATTATCCCCTTTTGAATCAGACAAGCCAAAATTGATAGTAGATAACAGCGGAAAGAAAAATGCTCCCTTTGTTGATGCGACTGGAACAAAGGCAGGGGCCCTGCTTGGAGATTGTAAGCACGATCCGCTTCAATGTTTTTTTCCAAATTCTACAGTATATAAATTGGAACAAAACAAGAATATACCTGAAAAAATAGAAGACATTGTTGAAAAGTTGTTGGCAAAATATTCTAAAGATATTGAAAAAAATGAAAATTATTCTGGGGTGTGCATTCCTGAAAAAGAAAATGAGTATGTACTGGGATATTTAAATGGAAAAATAATGCCGGTAAGAATACTTGCAGTAAATAAAGGAAAGATTTCAAAAAAATTAAGTATTGTGGAGAATAACGATAAAAAATTATTAGTGACCCCCGAGCATAAAATATTTGTAGACGGAGAATATATCGAGGCAAAAAAAATAACTGATGAAAATTTGAAAACTTATGATATTGAAATAATAAGTAAGATTGATATAATAAGAACATATTCAAAAACAGACCAAAAATCTGCACAGGATTATTATAAATTTTTGGAATTGAAAAGAAAAAATCCGAAAACGGGATATAGAAAAATTGCAAAAATTCTTGGAATAAAAACCGGACAGACAAGATGGTGGAACAACAACACTCGAAAGCCAAAGGCAGTACAATCAGTAGAAAGGCTTGAAAAATTAGGGTTGCTACCCTTCAAAACAGGCAAGAAAGATTCTTATGCAATTGCAAGAATACTTGGAACAACATTTGGGGATGGAGGAGTATTTTCAACATTAAATGGAATATTTTTATCATCATCAGAAGAAAAAAGCATTGATGATTATGCGCAGGATATGATATCAATATTTGGAGAGGATATCGGAAAAAACTTCAGAAGAATAATAAGTGGAGTAAACAATACGGGAATGTGCATTTCAAATAGTAATAGGGATGTTGTAAGATTTTTTGTTGCACTTGGAGCACCTGTTGGAAGAAAAAATAAAGAAATACAATTTCCAAAGTGGATCCATCTTGATAAAAATATTGAAAAGGAATTTTTCGGGGCATTTCTCGGAAACGAACTTTGCAGTCCAAAATACTCTGAAAAAGAAAATAAAATACAATATTTTGGAGTAGGCATTGCAGGAGAAAAATATCTTGAAAACAATAGGAAAAAATTATTGCGAGAAATAATGCTTTACCTTAAATCATATGATATAAAAACAACTGAGAAAATAAATGAAAATGAATTTAGAAAAGATAAGTTTATATGGAGAATGCAGATCTCAACAGATATTGAAAATATTATTAGGTTTTATGAATTAATTCCATTAAGATATTCTGACAAAAAAACAGAAAGAATACGACACGCAATGGAGAAAGTAATGCAAAGAAAATTAGACAAATACTCCCAATTAAAAAATATTGAAAAAAGTGAAAGGTATATACTTTCCACATTGAAAGTGTCAAACGAAACTATGCAAAAGATACTAATGAAACAAGAGATAGATTTCAACTGCCGTGAGATAGAGTATAATGGTTTTGTTTATAATATAACAACTGAATCAGGAAATCTTTTTGCAAATGGAATTTTAGTAAAAAATTCTGGCGGAATGGGAACTCCGGCACATCTAAGAATTGAGAGCGGAGCAATTCAAAAAGCAAACAAGGGAGTATTGTTCATAGATGAAATTGCCTCACTTAAAATGAACTGGCAGCAGGAAATTTTAACAGCAATGCAGGAAAAAAAATATGCAATAACAGGACAGAGTGAAAATTCATCAGGGGCGCTTGTTAAAACAGAGCCCACCCCTTCAGATTTTGTTTTAGTTGCATCAGGAAATCTTCCAGACCTTAAAATGATTCATCCTGCATTAAGATCAAGAATAAGAGGGGCAGGATATGAGATATATATGGAAGATGAAATGGATGACAATGAACCAAATGAAGAAAAACTCGTGCAGTTTATTGCCCAGGAGATAAGAAAAGACAGAAAAATTCCAGAGTTTACATACAATGCAGTTTTAGAAATTATTGATGAGGCACGAAAAGCATCAGGAAGAAAAAGGAAATTCACAATGAATCTTAGGGAACTTGGAGGGCTGATAAGGGCTGCAGGGGATGTTGCAAGAGAAGAAAACTCAGAGCTTGTCAATGAAGCTCATGTTGAAAAAGGAAAGAAGATATCAGTCACTATAGAAAATCAGCTTGGAAAAAAAATAATTGAAAGAAAAAAGGACTATCAGATAATAATGACCTCTGGCTCGGAGATTGGAAGGGTTAACGGGCTTGCAGTACTTGGAGATGTGAATGCAGGACTGGTTTTGCCAATTGTTGCAGAAATTACCCCCGCCTCCTCAAAATCAGAAGGAAGGGTTATTGCAACAGGAAAGCTTGGAACGATTGCAAAAGAGGCAGTGATGAATGTTTCTGCAATAATAAAAAAATATATGGAAAAAGATATTTCACAAAAAGATATCCACATTCAGTTTTTGCAGACATATGAAGGGCTTGAAGGAGACAGCGCATCGATTTCAATTGCAGTTGCAGTAATCTCCGCCCTTGAAGGAATACCTGTAAGACAGGATTTTGCAATGACCGGCTCTTTGGATGTACGTGGGGAAGTTTTGCCGGTCGGAGGGGTGAGTGGAAAATTAACAGCTGCAGTTGACTCCGGAATAATCAATGCAATTGTCCCTGAATCTAATTTTAAGGATATATTTTTGTCCAAAGGTAACAAGGAAAAAATAAAGATAAATAAAGTTAAGAATTTTGTACAAGTCTTGAATTATGCGCTTGCCGACTGCAGTAAAAAAAGGTTGCTGATGAAAAAAATAGAAAAAATGTATAAAGGAAATCGCTAGTATTCTCTTTATTTTTAAATAATTTTGGGACATTCACTTAAATATTGATTCATTAAAATAATAATCTACAAATACGCTTTGAAATAAGTGGTTGGGGTGAAAAAATATGAAAGGGTGGTATGAAATCCAGTAGAAGTGCGAGCAGCTATTTTTTAGCAGAACCTGATTTTAATCTTAATAGAGGTGTTGTATTATGAGTGTTCCAGCAACAGCACTGCAAAAGAAACAAGATTGGAAAAACAGACCATGCAGATTAAATGTTTTAAAAGGCGCAGCATCAGATAAATGCGTTGAGGGATTAATTGGTGCAAGAAATCTTGACCTGATTTATCTTACTGGAGGCTTAAACAATATTGGATCTGTTGTTATGGGTTTTAATGATAGATTAGAACCTGCTTTTGAAAAAACAGATATGCCCTCAAAGGATGAACCGCAGGGATGTAACCTTAAAAAAATAAGAGATGCTCAAAGAAATGCAGGGTTTGACCCATGGTAATTTTTTATTTTATATGAATGATTTTACAACAACCTGATCAGTTACTGAAAATACGGAATCAAATGAAAGAGAAATTCTTTTTCCAAAAGAATTCTGAAGTATGACCGAGCCTTTTGCTCCATCAACACCTACGACCCTTCCAATAAAGCTTCCATTCAGGTTTATTACTTCTTTTCCTTCAAGCTTCATTGCAAGAAGACTCTTTATTCTTATCATGTTTATTACAACAATTGAAATCCATGCAATAATTAGTGTTGAAATGATCGTAAAAAAGAAATCTGAAAAACTTACATACGGGGGGTTAAGATTTAATATCCAGTTGGAACCAACATCAATAATTAGGCTTATAAGCACAAGTGCAATTGCATATAAAGAATATCGGGTGACAACAAAGGATCTTTTATCTAGGATAGCATCAACTGATTTTCCGATATATATCAAAAGCCCTCCGATTAATACCAGAGGGATAATGCTCAAAAGTATATATGCAATCAGGCTTTCGAAATGAAACCCGGATTTTGTGGCAGTAGAATATGCCTGGCTTCCGACAAGAATTGCAAGAACTAGTATTATCATTGCAGAAAAATTAGCAACTGCTGAAACCCGGTCAAAGGAGAAATTAAGATTTGAAATAAATGAGCCGATATTTTCCTCCCAGCCAAAACCCTTGAAGAATAATAGATAAAATCCTAAAAGGATGCCAAATGGCTGCCAGCCAACCCCGGAATAGCTTGCAAAAGAAAATAAAAGGAGAAGAAGGGCTGGAACACCTATCACAATTTTTGCATAATACGGATCTTTTAATTTTTCCAAAATAACATAATAGGTCTTTTCAAGTTCTTTTGCCTGTTTTACATAAACAATTTTTGTAGAATCAATGGTAAGCCTTGATTTTATTACAGGAATTATTTCCTCATCTGATGCGCCGTCGCTTACAAGAACGCACGAACCAGAACCAAATTCCCTTATAACCCTGTCAAGCTGAGTTGAAATTTCCCTGTCTGCCTTATAGCCAAGACTTTTATGCCCTGTGAGGGTAATGACTTCCATTTTGTTTTTTTTTGAAAGGGAATCATAAAGTTTTATTGCATAAAACATTGCATTTGCATCAACATCTTCCGGGTCGGCGAGTGCAAGTTTTGTTGCAGCATCCAAGTTTGCCTGTCTTCCAATTACAGGACCGTTTATTTTTGCTTTTTCATAAAGGTCATTGTCGCGGTCTATGCACAGTATCAGGGTCTTGACCATGCTAATAAGAACGAAGATTACATTTTTAATAGCTTTCCTAAAAAGAGAGTATATATTAATCATATAATTTTGAGGTGGCAGTAAATGAAAGGAGAAATCAATGTAATTAAAAATGAAAAGAATACTCTTGAAATAGAAATAATAAACGGAGAAGAAGGGCTCGGGGAGCTTATCGCATCATATCTTAATGAGGAAAAGGATGTGGAGTTTGGAGCATATAAAAAAGAGCATCCGCTTGATAAAAAAATAAAAATAATGATAAGGTCAAAAAAGGATCCAAAAAAAATACTTCTTAGTGTGCTTGATAAAATCAAGGGAGAGATAGAAGAGGTAAATAAGCTTGTGAAAAAGGTGTAGGATATAAAAGATATTAAAAAAAAGGTGATTGAAAACTGGAAGGGAATTTTATTTATTCTTGTTTTCATTCTTTTCATAATTACAAAAAATATATTGTTTGCCGCATCAACGCTTGTTTTAATGATCTGGCTTGTTGCATCAGAAGTCGGCACTGGTGCAAAAAAACACGGCTGGAGGCATGAGGCAATAGATACCCTTATATCAATAATATTTATACTGATACTTTGGTTTGGACTGCAGTTTATATTAAACACCCCTGCTCCGGTTTCAGGAATTGTTTCATGCAGCATGCTTCCATCTCTTGCAAGAGGAGATATGGTTGTTGTTCAGGGAAGCGGTATAAACGCCTATGAAATAGAAATGAGCGCAGAGGAATTTGATAAGATAAATAATTATGATTCTTTGATTGAATATGAAGAAAACCAATTCCCGGTGAAAGGCTCTATTTATTCATATTGCGCCCAGAACAAAGATCCAATATGCAATTATTTTTATTACTCTCCTGAAAAATTTGTGGAAAGAAAAGGTGGGCTTGTTTTTCATTATTCAGTATGCAAAATGAAATATGATGATGGAAAAATAATAAATGAGCCCTGTGTTGTTTCTGTTGAATATTCGGGAAAAAATTATCCGATAAACCTATCCCATGATACGATTGTGTATATACCTGAAAAAGGAACATATTTTTCATATATCGGCGATATAATCCACAGGGCATATTTTAAGATAAATGCAAATGGGACAGAATATTATCTTGCAAAAGGAGATAATAATCCAATTTTAGATATACAAATGTATGATTATAATTATAAAATCGGAAACCTTCCTGCAAAAGAGATTCATGGAAAACAGATACTTGGAGTTCCTTATCTGGGCTATCTGAAATTATTTCTTTCCGGATTTTTTGAAGAATATCCCCAATGCAAAACCAACCTGATTTACGATTATGTAAAATGAACTATCTTACATAGGAATCCTCATTGTTTTTCAAAACACTTATTAGTTCATTCAAGGATTTTTTTATTTTTCTTTTTTCAGATGATTCCCATTTAAATGAATCTATTTTTTCATCCCATTTCATAAGGACAGAAAAGATTTTATGGGTTAATCTATCAGAATCAGTATTGTTTGCATAAGTTATCAGAGTCCTTATTGCATAATCAGAATCAGATTCTCCAAGCGCATCTATTATTGCGATTCTAAGCATCCGGAATCGTTCTGAATCAAATGCAGAGTAATAATTGAAAAGGTGGGTTAAAAGTTTTGCAGAAGTTGTATCTTTTAGTTCTCCAAGTAAGGAAATTAAAAAAATTGAGCCTTCTATTGATGAATAGAAATTAAAAATTGCCCTGTAAGTTGAAAGTTTTAGTTTTTTTGGCTCTTCATTTGGAAACTTGGATTTGAAAAAACCAAAATTAAACGGAACCCTAAAATCCCAAAACTGGGTAAGATTTTCAAAAATAAGATGGACAATATTTTGTTTGATTACATCCCCTCCTTTATTATACTTTTGAATTATGGAATTTTTTGCCTCATCTCTTTTTGTGATATCTGCGGCAACAGGATAAAAACCAATTGTAAGAAACATTTTGTTTAATTCTTCAAGGTCTTTTGCAAGCTCTGGATCTATTTTTTCAGATGAAGGTTCTTTTGGAATTTTTTGCAAGGTTTGATTTATTTTAGGATTGCTTCTGGGCTTTTTTATTTTTCGCTTGTTTTTTTTTCTAGGAGTCATAATGATATAAGAGAATAAGGATACTTAAATATATTTATCAGTTATATTTATTTAGCAAGATTCTATAAAGTTAGAAATAAGCATTTGCTTTCTCTGTTAAAAGAAGTTATCTCTGCTGACTTTATGATAACATAATATTTAATATCAAATAACTTTTTAAAAGCTTCATATTAACAAATAAAATAATGGTATTTATGGAATTTAAATGGTTTAGTAAAGAAAAGACCACAACTGAAATAGAACTTCTAATACATGAAGCTAGGATAAATAATATGATGCGGGCCTGTTTATGATTGATAAGGAAAAGATATGGAATAAAGTAGTTAGAGGGGAAACAGATGAGGTAGTAGCATTAGGAGGAGAAGCAGTAGAACCTATAATAGATGGAATAAAGAATTGTCACACTTTTAGTATTGGAAAGGCTTACATAGAAATATTAGCCGAAATAGCAAAATCAGATGAAAACATATTCCAAAGATTGATTAATGAATTAGAAAGTAATGAATGGGTTCTTGGGGATTGGATTGTTAAAGAATATTGCGCAAACGCATTGGGCCTAATTAAAGATCCGAGGGCAATAGATGCATTAATAACGGGATTAACATGTGGCAGTTCTGTTGTAAGAAAAGCATGTGTAATTGCATTAGGTGAAATCGGCGATTCAAGAGCAGTGGATATCATAATAAAAAAAGTTAATGGCATGGCCCCCTGTATTAATGAAGAATATGCAAAAATATTAGGTTTAATCCAAAATCCAAGAGCAGCAAACATATTAATAGAAGGACTAAATAATGAAAAGTATGATGTAAGAAAAGCCTGCATAGAGGCATTAGCCAAAATAGCACAATCAGATGAAAAAACATTTCAAAGACTAATCGAGGAACTAGAAACTAATCAGAATTTAAATGTTAAAAGAGGTTGTGCAGAAGCGTTAGGAATGATAAGGGATCCAAGAGCAGTAGAATACCTGATAAATGGATTAAAAGACCTCAATTTTGAGTTTAGAGAAGCCTGTGCAATCGCATTAGGTCTTATAGGGAATCCAAGAGGACTTGCTTTCAAAAAGATTATTTGTGATAAAAATGAAAAAGATGCAATAAAAATAGGAATAGTTAAGACATTAGAAATTATTAAGGAGTATATAGAACTAATAAAGGATTATCGTCCAAAAGAAAGAGTAACAGAAATCAAAATCGATCTATACTCATTTTTTAGAAAAGTATTTGAAAAAGAATCTAATTCAAGAATGAGAATGGATTTACCCGAATTAAAGATGAAACCTCCAAAGAGAGGTCCTATGTTACATGCTCAATTGAGGGTTGCAACATGATTACGAAAGAAGAAGTAATGAAATTAGCAACACTCGGAAGAATAGAAGAATTGGCCAAATTAGGGGATGAGGCAGTAGATATTTTAATAGCAGAATTGCAGGATCCCCATTTTAATACTAACCAAACTTGCATAAACTCCTTAGTAGAAATAGCAAAATCCGATGAAGAGACTTTTCAGAGACTAGTTGAAGAATTAAAAAGTAATAAAGACTTAAAAATTAAAGCAAACTGTGCAAAGATACTGGGAATGATAAAAGATCCAAGGGCAGCAAACATATTAATAGAAGGACTAAAATATGATAATTATTTTATAATCCAAGAATATATAGAGGCATTGACAGAAATAGCAAAAACAAATGAAAATACTTTTCAGAAACTAATTACCGAGTTAGAAAATAATAAAGAATGGGAAATTAAGGAAGTTTGCATAAGATCATTGAGTTTGACAATGGATCCAAGAGCAGCAAATTATCTAATAACAGGCTTATCAAATGGCATATTAGCGTATAGCTCCACTGCTCAAAAAGCATGTATAATAGCATTGGCAGAAATAGCAAAAACAAATGATGATATATTTCAAAAAATAATCCATCACTCATTGAATAATCCAGATGACCAGGTCAGAGCAAATTATATCGAAATACTAGGTTTAACAAGAGATCCAAGAACTGTGGATTTCTTATTGAAGATATTTAAGGATAAAAATATACACATTCGAGTGGCCGATATAAATGCCATGGGCAATATCTGTGATAAAAGAGTGGTGGATCTTCTCATAATGGAAATGATTAATAGAAATTCCGCTATTTGTAGAAACTGTGCAATGGCCTTGGAAAAAATAGGAGATCCACAAGGACTTGCTTTTAAAAAAATAATTTATGAAAAAAGTAAAAAATATGTAAAAAAGATAGGGATAGTTAAGACATTAGAAATTATTAAGGAGTATATAGAACTAATAAAGGATTATCGTCCAAAAGAAAGAGTAACAGAAATCAAAATCGATCTATACTCATTTTTTAGAAAAGTATTTGAAAAAGAATCTAATTCAAGAATGAGAATGGATTTACCCGAATTAAAGATGAAACCTCCAAAGAGAGGTCCTATGTTACATGCTCAATTGAGGGTTGCAACATGATAATTGAACGAAAACTGTTTTTAGATATACTTGGCCTGATAAAACAAGGAAAAACAGATGAAGTGATAGCATTAGGAAGTGAGGCAGCAGATCCAGTAATAGAACTAGCAAGTTTGGATCCATCTCTTAAGAACTCGTGTGTGGAGATATTAGCCGAACTAGCACAAATGCATGAGGATATTCTTCAAAAACTAATTAGAGGATTGGAATCAGAAGGTGCATATACAGAATTCCAAATAATATATGCAGAAGCACTTGGCCTAGTAAAAAATCCAAAAGCAATAGATGCACTTAAATGTGGATTAGGCCATTGGAATGAGGGTATTGGCGAATCATGTGAAGAGGCATTAATCACGATGGCAAAAAAAGATGAAAATATCCTATATAAATTAGTTAAAGAATTTGAAAAATTTCAAAATTCCGGAAATTACCAAAATCTTGAAAGATGGCGCTATGGAAGAACATTGAAAAGTTATATAGCAATCCTTGGAAAAGTAAAAAATCCGATTGCAATAGATATGCTAGCAACCGGACTAAAGCACTTCAATCCTAATTCCCAGTTAGATTTCCAAAAAGAATGCGTAGAGGCATTAGGCATGATAGGGACCTCCAAGTCAACTGATATACTAATAAACACCTTAAAGTGTGGAGATAACAAACTCAAAAGAGCCTGTATAGGGTCCTTAGTAGAAATAGCAAAATCAGAAGAGGATTCATTCCAAATAATTGTTGATAAATTTAAGGCCAGCAGGGATATTGGAATCAAAGACTCATGTGCAGAAATCTTAGGTTTGGTAAAAGATAAGCGGGCAGTAGAGACATTAATAGAAGGACTGGGGCATCCTTCTGCCAGAATAAGGATAACCTGTACAAAGTCATTGGGTATGATAAGAGATCGCAAGGCAACAAAAGCATTAATCCAGCAATTCAACGGCATGGATATTAAGGCATATTTACCGCTTTCAATGATGCTAAGGTCAGGAGACCCCAGAGCATTAAGTCCACTGACAGATGATTTATTAGACTCTGTCTGCATCAAGGTTTTTTGCGCAGAATCATTAGGCATGATCGGAGATAAAAAAGCAGTAGGTTTACTAATAATAGGACTTAAGCACTTTGATACAAGTGTTGTAAAAGCCTGTGCAACCGCATTAGGTCTTATAAAAGATCCAAGAGCAGTAAATGCATTAATAAAAGGATTAACAGATCCTAATTTTGAGATTAAAAAAGCCTGCATAGAGGCATTAGGTCTTATAGGAGACAGGCGAGCAACAGATTCATTGGTAAAACTATTAAAACATTGTGATTGGGATATCAGACTTGCCTGCGCAAGAGCATTAAGGGAACTAGGAGATATAAAATCAGCGGATGCGTTATTAGATAGTTTAGAGGACCGTGCATTTATTATTAGAGAAATTTATATGACTACATTAGCATCAATGGCAAAAAAAGATGAAAAAACTTTTCAAAAATTAATTAAAAAATTAGAAACTTGTAGCAATTTGGATGTTAAACAAGCCTGCGCGGGAGCTTTGGGCTTAATAGGAGACTCAAGGGCAGTAGAGCTCTTAATAAAAGAATTAGAGAATAAGAATAATTGGGAGATCAAGGATGATTTGGCAACAGCATTAGGTATGATAGGAGACTCAAGGGCAGTAAACTCGTTAATAAAAGGATTAACAAGTACAGGATATGTTAATCCTCCAAAGGCCTGCGCAGAAGCACTAGAAAAGATAAAGGATCCAAGAGGAATTGCTTTCAAAAAGATTATTTATGATAAAAGTAAAGAATATATATCAGAAATAGGAATGGAAAAAACTAGAGCAACTATAAAAGAATATTTAGAACTTATAAAAAATGATTATCCAAAAAAAGAACTGGCAAAAATCAAAATCGAGTTATACGCATTTTTTAGAGAAACATTTGAAGAAGAATCCAGTTCAAGAATAAAAATGGAACTGCCTGAATTAAAGATGAAACCACCAAAGAGAGGTCCTATATTATATACTCAATTGAAGGTTGCAACATGATTACGAAAGAAGAAGTAATGAAATTAGCAACACTCGGAAGAATAGAAGAATTGGCCAAATTAGGGGATGAGGCAGTAGATATTTTGATAAAGGAATTAAGCAATTATTCCTTTAATACTTTTGAAATTTGCGCACAAGCGCTGAGCCGGAATAGAGAAAAAAGAGCCATAGACCTGCTAATAGAAGGACTGGGCAATTATGATTACAGAGTTGTAAAAGCTTGTGTAAAGGCATTAATTTTAATAGGCGATCCAAAAGGACTAGATTTCATAAGAATAATTCACGATAATAATCAGAACCACGCACTGGATATAGGAATGGTTAGGACATTAGAGATCATCAGGGAACATCTTCAACATGCAAAAAAAGATTCAAAACGACTAAGACTGTTAAAAATGAAATTATTTTCATTTTACAGGGTAGCATTTGAAAGGGAATCAGGCTTGAGGCAAAAACTGAAATTACCCGGATTAAAACTGGGAAATGCAAGAGTCTATCCACCAAAAATCAATAATACGTTAAGGCTAGGAATAAGCCCTAAAAAGATATATTTAAACAATTTTCGGTTAAACTAATTCTTACAAGTTCTATAATCTAGAAAAGGAGAAAAGAATTTTTATAAAAAGGTGATTTTGTATGGCAAATGTAAAAGGTGAAGCTCTGCCTGAGGGCTCTCAGAGAATTTTGGGAAGAGACGCAATGAGAATAAATATGGCAATTGGATATGCAGTTGCAAATATCTTGAAGACAACGCTTGGTCCGAAAGGAATGGACAAGATGCTTGTAAGCGATTTAGGAGATATTGTAATAACAAATGATGGAGCCACAATTCTAGAAGAAATGAATGTGGACCACCCGGCGGCAAAATTAATGGTTGAAATTGCAAAAACACAAGATAAGGAAGTTGGGGATGGAACAACAACCTCAGTAGTTATTGCAGGAAATTTGTTAAAAAAAGCAGCTGATTTGATTGACCAGAATGTCCATCCGACAACAGTAATTAAAGGGTATGAACTGGCAGCAAAAAAAGCAATGGAAATATTAAAGACCATTTCAAGCGATGTTTCAATGAAAGATGATGCAATCCTGCAAAAAATTGCAGCAATTTCCATGGGTTCAAAAGGCATTGGAAGCGATTCTGAAAAAGATAAAATATCAAAGCTTGTGGTTGATGCAATAAAAGAGATTGCAGAAGAGAAAGATAAAACCATCTCAATTGATGATGACCTGATTAAAATAGAGAAAAAATCAGGTGGAGAAGTAATGGACACCTCTCTTATAAGAGGAGTTTTAATTGACAAGGAAATAGTTCACTCAGGAATGGTAAAATCATTAAAAAATGCAAAAATAGCATTAATTGATGCGGCACTTGAAATTGAAAAAACAGAAACAGATGCAAAAATTGAAATAACCTCCCCTGAGCAAATGGAGGCATTCTTAAAACAAGAAGAAAAAATGCTCAGAGGAATGGTTGAAAAAATCAAGGCATCCGGGGCAAATGTTGTATTCTGCCAAAAAGGGATTGATGATGTTGCCCAGCACTATTTGGCTTCTGAAGGAATAGTTGCAGTAAGAAGAGTAAAAAAGAGCGATATGGAAAAACTTTCAAGGGCAACTGAAGCAAAGATAATGTCGAGTGTTGATGTTTTAAGTCCAAAGGAAATTGGTTTTGCCGGAGAAGTTTATGAGAAAAAGATTGCAGGAGAGGCAATGGTTTTTGTTGAAAAATGCAAGCACCCAAAAAGTGTCACTCTTTTTGTAAGGGGTGGAACTGAGCATGTTGTTTCAGAAGTTGAAAGGGCAGTAGTAGACTGCATCGGAGCAGTATCTTCTGCGCTTGAAAGCGGAAAATATGTTATCGGAGGAGGGGCAGCAGAAATGCAGCTCTCAAAACAGCTTCATGAATACGCAACCCAGATTGGCGGACGAGAGCAGCTTGCAATACAAGGATTTGCAGAAAGTTTGGAATCAATTCCAAAAGCACTTGCAGAAAATGCAGGAATGGATGCAATAGACACCCTGGTTTCTCTTAGAAACAAACACGCAAAAGAGGGCACTACTTTTGGAGTTGATGTCTTGAAAGGAAAAGTTTCTGATATGAAAGAAAGCGTCCTTGAACCTGAAAAAGTAAAAAGACAGGCGATAACATCTGCAACAGAAACTGCAAGGCTTATCTTAAGAATTGATGATATTATAAGCTCGAGAGGAAAAGGACCTGCAATGCCTCCTGGAGGAATGGGCGGCCCGGGAATGGATATGGGCGGAGATTATTAGTTTTTTCTTTTTATTTTTCTCTAATTTTAAATATTTTATATAAGATAGTTATAATGCTTGATCGTGTCCGCGGTGGTGTCCAAATGTTGCCTCAGAATGGATATAACCTTCCCCTATAATTCTTGAAGATACGCTCAATGTAACAGGTGATGCTGGAAAATCTCCTATCTCTTTACCATTCTTCAATCCAATATTATATTCTATGTCTCCTTCTATTCTCCTAATTTTGATATTTTCTCCTCCAGTTTCAATCCTAAACTCGTGTTTTCTCACCGTCCATCCAGTATTCAAATATCCAGTGACAGTATATCTCATTTCTCCATCTATTTTTTCCTTTTTTACACTAGTTAAAGTTATAAAGGATTGATCCGGAAGTTCTGCAACCGGGTTTTTTTCACTTAAAACTACTTGTGTTTCTCCAAATTCGTTTTTACCAACTTTTATTGGAGAAATATATCTGCTTTCATCAACTATTACATGAGTCTCAATATCTACCCCCTACCATGGCTTTTTTGGATGGTCTAGAATCAGTAATGGTCTTAATCTGTATGGGAATTCTATATCTGCAATCTTTCCATGTCTTGAGGATATGACCACTCTTTCTTCCCCATTTATCAAAATTTCGTTAACTTTTTCAAATACTGCAGAATATGTTCATTCAATTCCTCTGGAAAAAAGGGCAGAAGAAAGGGATCTTAAGAAGGGCCTCCTAAGGGAAGCATCAAAATTATTGGGAATCCCCGAGAGCATAATAAAACGAAAGAAAAAAGCGGCCTAATACGGTTCAGGCATCCATAAAATTCTTTTGAGAAATTCTGATTTTATAAATAAAAACTATCCCCCGAAAATTTAGGGAAAAGTGTATTTCTTTATGTTTTTTAAATATTTCTATATGTAGTTATAAATTATTATAATGGGTGAACATATGAGATTGTTTAGACCAAGACCCAAAAAAGTTATTGGCAATACCACAATTGTTAGGAAAAAAGGACCTTATCTTATTTCTTTTAATATGGGATTTTCCGGGCTTCCTTTTGTTGACGCTCTTAAAAAAGGCGGATGAAGAATCCGTAGTTCTCATCCCCCATCCAATGGCAGATTCTATTATAACAGATTCCTCTAGAGATTGTTTGAGAGCATCTAATTTTTTTACAGGAGCGCTTGCGGCTTATACCACTCCGGGAAAGAAATTAGGTAAAGTTATTTCCAATAAGGATAAGGACGGCTTTGTATGGAGATTTCCCGTTCCTCAATGGCTTAAAGACCATAGCGATACTCTTCTGCTAGTTAGTCATCCGAAATATTTAGTTGAAATAGACGGAAGATACAGAGTAGTCCATATCCCTGATATAAATGATATAAAATTTGTTTACGGCTTTCCCCGGTTAAATGGATATTACCTGGTAGAGGACCTTACCCAGAGAATTCCCTCATTTAAAGCCAGGGATGCTTCCTTGGGCATGAGGGAACTGAGAAGGCTTGAAAAAAATATAGGCCCGATTGTCCGCACATGCGGAGATGTTTGCTATGGCAAGCATATAGTTTATCTTAACGTGGATCCTTCACATTCCAATACATTCGATGTAGTTGCAGGGTCCACTTAATTTATTTTCTCTCCCTCATCACTCTATCCATGTTTGCCCTCCGAATTGATTTTCCGGATCTAAATATATGGGCCTTGAGGATACTATTATCTCAGCAGGTACTTCAGGGAACAAAATCAGCCTTTTCAATTCCATTCTTATTGTATATTCCTTCTCATTGAATTTATCTTCAATGGTCCTTCTCTCATTTGTTTCAAAATAAAAGTAATCACGGAAATTTACAGTTCCATTATTCAGATATCCTTCTACAAACCATCTTGGAGTTTCATCTGCATTTTTCTCTATTACCTGGGTTAATACTATTAATGATTTGTCCGGAAGCTCTGCTGCAGGATTTTTATCATTCAGATATACCTTTGTTTCCCTAAACACACGAGGCTCAACTTCCCTTGAAAATTTATATTCTGTTTTTCCAGCCATCATATGGGTTTTCTTTTTCATTTCAGCAAAACCATTTGACGGAAAAACCCTGTAATTAATGGGTGCGATTTTTGGTTCGAATGGAAAAACCAAGTTAACATTTCTGTTACCCAGATGTATAATTACCTTTTCGCTCCCTTTTTCTACTATGGTACTGTTTACTATAGACCTGAGTGAAATCAGCGAATCAAGAGGGGCATATCCTCTTGCAAGCCTATATTCAGTATCAATTTCATTAATTCTTACTTCTGATTTGGTGCCCCAATGGGAGAAATCAACTGTTATAAAATAGTTTCCTTCTTTTGCTATTACCTTCTTTTCCCCTGGCTCTAGTGACACGCATTCCTTGTTTACATAAAATTCTGTTCCTGCTTTCGCATCATCAAATATAGTCCCTCTTACCCCTGCCTTTATATTTTTTATAAAAAATCCTCCCCGAGCGTGAATATTTTTTTCCCCTTTCTTTTTGCTGTTTTTTTTATCACTTCCAATGCCCTTCCCCGCGCCCCGGTGATTACCTTCCCTTTTTTTATAATCCCTGCCTTTTCCCCTGCAATCTTTCCTTCTGTTTTTCCCAGCCATCTTGTATGCTCCAGCCCTATATTTGTAATTATCCCAATTTCTTCATTTGCAATGTTCGTTGCGTCCAGCCTTCCGCCCATTCCTGTTTCCATCACCGCATACTCTACTCTTTTCTCTGAAAAATACCTGAATGCGATTGCGGTTATGGCTTCAAAAAGGGTAATTTTTCCTCCGGAATCCAAATATTTTATTATTTCTCTTGAATATTTTTTTAATAATTTATTGGGGATTTTTTCCCCGTTGATTTTTATTCTTTCATTATAATCAATTAGATGAGGGGAGTAAAAACTCCCTGTTCTGTATCCTGCTTCTTTTAATATGGAGGATAAATAAGCAACTACAGAACCTTTTCCATTTGTTCCTGCAACCAGAATTACCTTAAAATTATTCTGGGGGTTTCCCCATTTTTTTAATAATTTTCTAATTCTGGATAAACCTAGAGTAGAACCCAGTTTAGAAAGTCTTTTTTCAAGAATTTCCACATATTTAGAATAAAGAAAAAAATAAAAAAAGCATAAGGTTAGTTTATTTTTTTTATTTCCAAGTCTGAAAAGTATATAATCTCTTCCTTCATATATGCTGAGGATAGTTTTATGTTATAAGCACCGTATTCCGGTAATTCTACGTTTATTTCTGAGTTTTCATTCATATAGACTAATTTTATTGAATTTTCTTTTGCATATCCATTATCGTAGTAGTATTCGTAGGGGTTTTGTTCCATTGCTTCATTGTCTATTATCGCTATTGTTACATTTTTTCCATATTCTGCATACAGGTCCGCATAAATTATTTTGAAATACAGCTCATTACCGAAATTAAGTAAACTCGAGTTTTTTTGCTTCTTGAATAAGGTGGTATTGTTTTTCTTTATCTCATATTCTTTTTCCGGATCATATATTACAAAATAGGTCTCTTTTTCATCGATACAAACTTCCATCCACTTTCCTGCAAAAAGATAAGACGGGTCTGCATTTGCTATGTATACCTTTTTATCTCCTAAATCTATTGTTTTATTTATTACTGAACTATCTTTATTTTCGATACTTTGTTCAATAATTAAATTATCTTGGATGACTTCATCATTTTCTTTTATTTGAAGCTTTAACAATATGTTATTATCTGGATAATTCCCCTCTACCTGTTCTAATTCCAAAGAATAATTATTTTCTAGTTTTATCTGCTCATGTAAATGTAAAATATCACAACTGTTAAAATTTTCTTTTTCATTAACGCTTTCAATTATTACCTCACTGGAATTTATACAGGCGCCTTCATAGCAGCTATATCCAGAAGGGCAATAAACAAGTGTATTTTTCATTTCATTATCTAAACAATAAAATTCAATTAAGCCAGCATAGCTGCAGGTGTCTGTAAATTCTTCAGAACCATTGTAAAGGATTCCAATTTCAAATAGGTTTTTTCCTCCATCAGAATCCTCACATATTTTTTCTTCAGATTCTATATCCTCTATTTTTGTTATTTCTAAATCTATCCAACTAGAATTAGCTGTAAAAGCAGGTGCTATCATGTAAGCTTTAACCTCATAGTTCTCTCCATTTGTAGCTTCATAAAAAACAGCTGTTTCTTCAGTACTATCCATATCTTGATATATATCTACTAACTCTGATTCTCCATTATTTGTTATGTTAATTATTGCTCTTTTTTTACCTGTTTCACCAGTATAATCATAACCTATATCATATACTGTAAATTTTATTCCATCCAGTTCAATATATTCTCTTACTTTTAGTTTTTCCCCCAATATCTCTTCTTCTGTTCCCTCTTCAGGAATTCCAATTCCTTTACTTTTTATTATAATTTTTGGTTCATTTTCCAAATCTTCAAATTCAATGGTTAGCCTCTCATCGTTGAAAAATAAATCTATTTTCTCGTTATTTTCCAAATCATAGAAGTATCCATCTAAGTATACAACCATTCTTTTTACGCAGTCTTCATCATAATCAAAAACTATTTTCCATTTGTCGTCATTGAAAAAAGACTCCCCTTCTTTAAAATCTGAAACATTGTATGTTTCTCCGAAAATATCCATTGTTTCAGAATCGCATTGCTCAAATTCATAAGTATAAATTGCTTTGAATAAAACTCCTTTATTGTCTTTAATCATAGGGTAAAGCCATATGGCCTCATTTTCATTTAATGCGGGGAGTTCACCATTATCTAATTTTAGAAAATGTTGTTGGTATTGATTAACATTAACAAATTCTTCTTCATAGAAATATAAAGGGAAATACAACGTATTATTTTCTTGGAATGAATTTATTGTAACTATAGTTACATTATCTTTTTCCTCTATATCTATATAATCCTTTAAATAAACTGAAGGATAACCCCCATTTATTTTACTTTTGTTTATATATACAGGAGAGACTGGAGGATTTAATTCCTGAATTTTATCTTCCACCCAGCTTAAAATATCAGACCCATTTTCAGGTAAATTACTTTCTGAGATAGTACACCCGAATAATAGCATCATAATTCCCAACATTGCAAACATAACCTTTTTCATGTAAATCACAGAAAACTTAGAAATTTTGTTATTTATAAAGACTTTTTAGAAAAACCTTTTAACAAATATATTTATAAATAAGAATCTTGTATTTTTTTCATGGATTTACTGAAAAATATCCTTTTTGTGCTAGTATTATTCTCAATTTCATACCCCAGTTTTATCCATGGGAATATCTACAGCTCGGATATGAATAAACTTGATAATGTTTTTATAAAAATTGAAGGAAGCTTTTCCTATTATAAAGTTGCTGAAAGCTCCAATTATTCCTTATTTTTACCAGAAGGAGAATATTTAATTTCTGCAAGTTCCTTTGATGAATCAGGGAATCTAATGTATTATTTTGAGAATAACATAATTGTAAATGAGGAAGATCAAAAAATAGATTTAGTGCTTGAGCCGGTTTCAAATAGTTATCTTTTCTATATAATTGCGATTTTGCTTATTATTGTTATAACATTATCCTTCAAATTCTTCAAAAAAGAAGAAAAGAAACAAGAAGTTTCAATTCCTGTGACAAATGTTTTAGATGAGAACTCTAAAAAAGTTCTTCAAACTATAGAGAGTTTTGAAGGAAGGTGCACCCAAAAAGAGTTAAAACAGTCCTTAAATTTCTCAGATGCTAAATTAAGCTTAATTTTAACCGAATTGGAGTCTTTAAGTAAAATAAAGAAATTCAAAAGAGGAAGAGGAAATATAATAAAAAAACTTTAAATTATTGAAATACAATGAAAACTAATCCGATTAAGTATATTGTAAATAGAATCAAAGATCCTAGCATTCCCCAATAAAACTCTTTCTCATGGAAACTATATTCCTTGAGATTTTCTCTAATTAGATACCCTGCGCTTATCACGATTATAACCATTGAGTAATTTGTTAATCCTAGTATATTGTTTAAAATATACGTTGATATGACTATTCCTGCTATTAATCCAATTACCAATCCAAGTGTTTTCTTTGAATTAATTTTATTTTTTATCTGTTTTTTACAATGCAAAAACATTGTAAGTGATATTAAAATTCCTAATAATGGAACTGAAACAATTTCCATTTTTTCAAAATTTTCCAATCCTAAATAAAAAAGTAAAATTATAGGTAAAAATACTGCTAAGAAAGATAATAATGCCAATATCAAATAATCTTTTCTCATATTTTTTCACCTTTTGCAAGCATTAATCAAATTATACATTAACATAGCTCTAGTAGTTAATCCAACCCCCCCGTAGGTACCGCAGTCATTGCCATATTAAGGGAGGTAAACAGGTCCATGCCTGTGAATGAGAGGAAGGCAATTCCTATGAACGTGAGCGCCGCATAGATTTTCAGGATTGTCTTTAATGTCCCTCTCATTGTAGGCTTGATGAAATCGCTCCTTCCCTCTGCCTTTGAGAAAAGGAAGGGATTGGTGCTCTGGTCCAATAGGAAGAATACAAAGGCCACTATTCCTAATCCGCCCATCCACTGTTCAAAGCTCCTCCAGAAGATTATCTGGTGGGGCAGTCCTCCTACGCTTTCATATATCGTGAATCCCGTTGTTGTCCACGCTGATACGCTTTCAAAATAGGCATCAAGAATTGGAAGGCCGTTCATGTAATAGACAAAACAGCTCAGTAAAGGTATGAGGATCCATGCAAGGACTATTGACACTATATTGCAGTGGAGCGGTATTTCCTCCTTTACTTCCTTATGGAAGTGCTTTATTACCAGGGCGAGGAGCAGCATTGCCGTTCCCTGGATTATAAAATAAAGGGAGGTTTTCCATTCCTCTGTCCCGAAAATCAATAATGGAAGTACCGCAGGGACAAGGTTGAAATAGGAAAAGAGCTCAAGTATTTCCGCAAGCCTTACAAGTATGAATCCTATTTTGGAGGGTTTGTCTTTCATGCTTTTCATTGGTACTACTAGGTTAATGTTTTAAACAATAATGTTTTTTCCATTCAGAGCGAGCGTTCGTGCCCGATTCCCCCATATATGGCTTCTGGAACAACATTGTTGCTTTTATTATTTTCCATAATTGACGCGTAAACGGTTAATTTCACAGGTCTTTCCGGGAAAAGAGCTATTTCTTCTGGATTATCCAAATTGACGGTGTATGATATGTCTGTCCTCATATGCGCCTCTATTACCGCCTGTTTTTTTCCTGTTTCGATCTTGAAATGGTGTTCTCTTTCCCACCAGTCTTTCAGATATCCTTTAACAGAATAGTTTGTTTCTTCCTTAATTCTTTCCTTTGTTACGCTGGTCAGCACTATTATAATTTTATTTGGGAGTGTGGCTGAAGGATTTTTTTTACCTAGGACAACTTCTGTTGCACCAAATCCTGTTTCCCCAAAGCCTTCTGGTTTTACATCCCCGTTTTCAACCGCCATTAAATGGGTTTCTTTCTGTACCCCCCACCATGGTTTTTCAGGAATTTCAGATATCTGTTCTGGCCTTATCCTGTACGGAAATTCTACCCTTGCAATTTCCCCTTCCTTTGAATGTATGATTACTCTTTCTCCTCCTTTCACTGCACTATCATTGACCTTTTCAGATAGGAAACCTATCCCGGGACCGAGAGGGACATAACCTGTTTCCGCCCTTTTCTTCTCATCCAGTTCGTACACCCCGATTAGGGGTTCCGCTTTTGAGTGATATAAAGGAAATGAAAAAGTTACAAAATGCTTTCCTTTTTTTGCTATTGGCCTGGCACTATTTTCCTTTACAGTCATACAGTTTCCATCTACATAAGCTATAGTTCCCAATGTCGGCTTGCAAGACATGGTTGATTTAATTCTTTCCTGGTCCCTCAAGTCATTAATTTTTATATCTATATCCTTTGCCATGATTCCCATAAAAATAAGTGCGGTTCCAGCAAGTATTCCCCCGCCTAAAAGGCAGGCTTTCTTGAAAAATGATTTTGTCTCTGTTTTTGTCAAATTTTTCTTTCCCAATTTCATAATAAACAGACAAGAGCTACTTATTGAATAAATGAGAAGTGACTTCCAAATTGAACTTCTGAAAAACCACAACCACAAGAGCACCTATGGCGAGAGGATATTATTACTTCAACAGGTATGTTCGGAAAGTTTCCCAGATTTTCATTTCCTATTTTTATTGAATATGTCTTATCACTTGATTTACCTTCAAAAGTCCATCCATATTCACTCTCGAACCTAAAACAGTTCTCAGCCCTTACAGCTCCATCGTTTAGATGCCCTTCAATAAAAAATTCCGGTTTTGTATCCATTTTTTCCTTTATTACCTTGGTTAATACTATTAAGGAATTATCCGGAAGCACTGCAGCAGGATTTTTCCCATCCAAATATACTTTTGTTTCCCCGAACTGTCCTCCGCCAACTTCCCTTGAAAATTTATATTCTGTTTTTCCGGTCATCATATGGGTTTCTTTTTTTATCCTGCCCAAAGCCATAGTTCCGCGGTGGACGGGCATGACTTCTGGTTTAAACGGGAAGCTTATAACAGTGTCTTTATTCCCCCAATGGACAATCACTTCTTCCATTTTATCTTTTACTGTGGTTCTATTGACTATAGACCGGAACGATTTTATTGACTCAAGAGGAGTATATCCTTCTTCAAGCCTGCGTTTGATATCTATTTCATTAACTTCGACCTCTGAATAGGTTCCCCCGGGAGAGAAATCAACAGTTATAAAATATTCTCCTTCTTTTGCTATTATTCTTTTTTCCCATGGTTTTATAGTTACGCATTCATTATCTACAAAAAATTTAGTTCCCTCTAATGATTCGCACTGGATGTCTTGCCTGACTGTTTCCTGATCTTTTTTATCATATTCCCTTAGGTTTATTTCGTCTTTCAATAAGGTCCTAGGGATTACTATTGTTGCAATTATCGCGCATACTAGAGCTGATCCAAAAAATTTTCCGAAATATGATCTTCTCTTTTTCTTTGACTCTGGTTTCGTTTCCCCTAATTTTTTGGCACTTCTCCATTTTAATTTCATAAATTCACCTTATTTAGACCTGTGACTTATAAATAGTTTCACTTTGGTTTTCGGGAATCTGCTTAAATCCTGCTCTGGGATTTCTACTCCATAATCGCCCTGATATCCATATTCGGATTCCCTATTTCCTTCTGAATTAATAGTTTTTGCAGAAGCTCTGTCGCCATTGGCATACCCTTTAAATCGGATTAATCTATAGCTGTCATTTGATAATGATCCCAGGTCTGCTATAGTCCCGACCACATAATATTCAGGAGTTCCATTCTCATCTTTTTTCATGTGCACTTCCCTTAGCAGAACTTTGCCTCTGTTGGGGAGTTCTGCACAGTCATCCATATCCAGTCTAATCAATGTAAGACTAAAAGGCGCATATATGCCGCTTTCCATTTCTTCTGCCATTGTCATATTTGTTTTTCTAAGTTTAATTCCGCCTTCTTTGGGTATGGAAACATGTGTTATTTCATCCGGTCCCCACCAGGGTTTTTCAATTTCATCCTGAATATTTTCAACTCCAAACGGAGCCCATATTCTTACCATTTCTTTGTTTTCTCCGGGAGGATATATCCTTATCTCTCTATTATCACCCAATGGTATCGTGGGAGCTAATATTGGAAAGTTCATCCCTACACAGTCAGTTATATCAGGGCATATTTCATTCCTTCTTTTATCATCAATCCTTTTGACTACAATTCCTTTGAGTCCGGAAGGAAATGCAGCACTTTCAAATAAATATTCCCCCTCCTTGAATAGCACGCATCCGCGGCTGTAATTTGAATGTTCTCCAATGTATTTCCAGTTAATGTTCCCTTTAATTCCGTTTACAACTATATTTATTCCCACAGACTTTTTTGTTAGATTTTCCTCTATTCTTGCCTTATCTAAATCACTATGGCCACACATAAGACTCATAATAGGAATCATAATTGTTCCAGCAGCAAGTGCAAATTTTGCAAACATTCTTTTTCTTACTCCTTCTCTTTTGGGTTCTTTTCTCATTAATTCTCGTTTTTTAAATCTCATATTTTTCACCTTCAATAGTTAGTATTATCTCTTATGGCTGTGAAACATATATCTTAATCATGGTAACCGGGAAATTGCTCAAATCCTGCTCTGGGATACTCACTGTATATCTTGTTAAGTCACTATCTGAAAATAAGTTGTTAACATGAATATGTTTTTCTCCGCAAAATCCGTTAAAATGAAGAACCCTGTCCGGGGAAACAGTTGATGCTCTATCCATTCTGTCCCTTATGCTTCCTTCTATATAATAATTGGCCCTTCCGCTGTTCCCTCTCATGCCAGTTACTTTTTCTAGTACCATCTTTCCTCCGTTTGGAAGTTCTACGATATGATTTTTCATATTCAGTTCTCTATAAGTTTTTGAGAATGTATATGGAGAACTCATCTTTTCCTCATCCGGACTCACATTTGCTTCTATTTCACTTTCTTCTGGGATAGATATGTGTGTTATTGTATCTGGCCCCCACCATGGATTTTCAGGAAATTCAGCTCCCTTAGCATTAAGTTCAAATGGAAAAATTACTTTTACCATTTCCTGGTTTTCACCTGCCTTATATATTCGTATTTCTTCAGCTCCTTTCCAGTGTACACTTTCCCATTTCATGAGTTCTCCAGATGTTTCACTGCAATTGATTATGTCCGGGCATAGCATAGCTCTTGTTTCTTTGTCAAATTTCTCTATAGTTATTTTTCCCATTTTGGATTCAAGGTCAGCAACAACCAGATAGCCATCTTTCTCAAAAAGCACAGTCCTTCTATTATTACGTATTGTTCCTTTCATATCGTTTACAATTACGTTTGTGCCAGAGCTTCGTTGAGAAAGATCGTTTTCTATTCTTGCCTTATCTGAGTTTGAACAGGAAATAAAGCTCACGATTGGAATCATAATTGTTGCAACCCCAAGTGCAAACTTTGAAAATAATTTTCTGGTTTTTCTTGGTTTAATTGTATCTTGTTTATTTGCTTTAGAAAATAGATTTAGTTTCATTAAATAGAAGATATTGGAAAACATTTTTAAATGTTCTTTAAAACAAGAGAAAGGTTTTTAATTCTCATATTAATAAAAACCATATGGGCTCCCAAAAAGACAAAGAAAAAAAGGTCAGAATAGTTATAGCCATATTTGCGATTTTTATTATGCTTTATCTGGTTGGTCTTGTTTTATGGAATTATATTATCCCGGTTTTTCTTGCATTTTTTGGATATTATTTTTTAATGCCCTTGTATAAATTTTTAATGAAATGGAGGCTTGGAAAAATTGCCTCAGGACTCATAACAATATTTGTAGGAATGATAGTTGTTGGTATCCCAATAGTACTTACATTAAATGTATTAGTCAGTGAGGTAGTGCATGTATTAAGCCCTGAAAATACTGCGCAGTATACCAAAATGGTGGCTGATAATGTAGCAGTACTGCAAAATGTATTCCCTGACTTTGATATTAAAAGCAGCCTGACAAAACAGATTACAAATTCTTTTGCCCAGATACTTGCCTTTTTTGAAAACCTGGTTTTAGGCTCAGTTGCAAGCGCAGGAGATTTTGTATTGCAGCTTTTGGTTTTTATTTTTGTATTTTATTATCTTATGACAGAAGAGGATAAATTATTGTCTGCAAGCAAAAAGATATTTCCATTCAATAAGGAAAATACAAAAAAGCTTGAACACGAATTTAACAAGATAACCTATTCTGTTCTTGTTTGCACATTACTAATAGGATTAATTCAATCCGTTCCATTAACATTGGTATTTTTGTATTTCAATGTGCCGGGGGCAGTTATTTTAGGATTTATAGCATTTTTACTTACATTTATTCCTTTTGTTGGAATACCTTTTGTTTGGATTCCGGTTGCAATTATGGAATACTTTTCAGGAAATGTTGAGGCTGCGATAGGAATAACAATACTTGGATTTGTCCTGACTGTTCTGGAAAATATAAGGCCCTGGATGCAGCGAAAAGTAGGGGATGTCCATCCGATTATCTCTGTTTTGGGGGTAATAGTTGGAATAACTTATTTTGGAATAATGGGATTGCTGATAGGGCCGCTGCTTTTAAGTTATACCTATCAGACGGCAAAAATGTTTGTAGAGGAGTATGTGTAGGAAAATTTCCTTTAGGCAAACTTTTAAATACTTAATAAGGTTAAGATGAGCAAGGTGAAATATGATGGCAGCTAAAAATATTAGCATGAATAAGGCCGGTGCCCTGAATGGATGGTTTCTTGCACTTGGAATTTTATTCGTGATTTTTGGATTTGTAATAATGCTCTTTCCGATAGCCGGAACAGTAACCATTGAATTGGTATTTGGATTGGTTTTATTGTTTCTCGGGCTTTCACAGATAGTTCTTGCATTCGTAGCGCAGAAATGGACCGGATTTTTATTTGTCTTTCTGAGCGGAATCGTATCAATAATTCTTGCAGTGTTTTTATTGTTTAATTTGGCAGCAGGAGTTATTATACTAACGCTTCTTTTAGGTATATACCTATTGATTGAAGGATTGATAAAAATATTTGGGGCATTCAGGCTGGAATCAGAAGTTAATAATGGATGGCTTTTATTTGATGGAGCTATTACCCTGTTATTGGGACTTCTGGTAATTCTTGCATGGCCTACTGATTCAACATGGGTAATGGGGTTATTCTTTGGAATCTACCTGTTATTCGGCGGATTGTCTTTTATAATGCTTTCCCAAATGAGAAAATAAACTTTTTTTCTTTTTTTTATATTTAATTTAAATATTTATCTTTCAAAATAGAATATATGCTTGGATTATTGATTAGTGTCCTTCCACTTGCAATCGGCTCATGCCTATCTCCGGGTATTTTTGCACTTATGATTGCAATTTTAAGCAATGAAAAATATGCAAAACATAGGGCATTTGCAGTTTTATTCGGGGGAATTTTGGTTGCAGTTTTTCTTGCATTTATCGGGTATTTGATCGGAACTGGAGAATTAATACCAAATGACGGGGAACCTTCAAAAAAATTAAATATCGGAATTGGAATTTTCTTTATTTTATTTGCGTTGTATGCTTATTATTATAGAAATCAAAAAGAAAAATCAATGCTTAAGAATTCGGGGGCTGCATCCCCAAAACTTGCAAGATTTTTCTTTCTTGGATTTTTAATTAATATTACCAATTTTGATGCTGTCACATTATATACAATCGCAGTAAAGGAAACATTTACATACGCAACATCAACAGCATACGGGATAATCATTACTTTTATCTGCAGTTTGTTTTTTCTTCTTCCAGAGCTTTTGCCACTGGGGACTTATTTAATATACCCAAAAAGAACAAAAGAAATACTTGAACCACTTAGGAAATTTTTACAAAACTATGGAACATGGATAATAATAGTGCTATTCATCGTATTCGGAATATACTTTATATTAAGGGGAATAAATAGTTAATCAAAAAATCATTTGATTATTTTTGAAATTTTATGGATATACTCCTCCCTTGAAATCACATATAAGACATCGTTTTCAGTAATCTTATCATCCAGATATGGAAGTATGAGCCCGTTTTTCTTATCCCTTGCAATTCCAATAATTCGCGCATAATCTTCATCAAGCTTGATATCCTTTATTTTTTTTCCAACTATGGAAAAATTTTCCTCAATTTTTATTCTCATAACTGTTCCGCCTTCAATTGTCAGGTGGTCAACATCCTTTGAAGAACTTTTTATCACAATGTCATAAACATAATCTGCAGCAGTAATTTCCGGCAAAAGCACATAATCAATCTTAAATCTTTCAAGTATCAACTCATATTCTGGGTTCCCGATTCTGACAATAACTTTTGGAACTCCTAAATCCTTTGCAAGAAGCGCACTTAGAATATTCACTTCTTCTGCCCCTGTGGCTGCAACAAAAACATCTGCCTTGTCAATTTCAGCTTCTTTTAAAAGGTCCATTCTGGTCCCATCACCGCATAAAACCAAAACTCCGTATTTTTCAGTTATTTCTTCTGAAACTTTTTCATCCTTTTCAATCATTACCACGTCCCAGTCATCTTTTATCATATGCTTTAAAAGTTGGGAACCAAACTTTCCAGCACCAATTATTATCGCATGCATCCCAAACCACCTTATCTTTTAAATATCGAGGCAATAAAAACCAAAAATGTCAAAAATTCTATTCTTCCTGCAATCATAAGAAATATAAAAAGGCTTTTATATGCCCCGGGCAGACCTGCCCCAACAATTCCATCGCTAAGCCCTACATTTCCCATTGCAGATGCAACCTCAAACAATGAAGATGAAAGATCATCTGCATAAAAATTCAAAATCAGGGCTGCGGATAAAAATACTGCCAAATGAATTAAAATAATCAGGGAGGCATTTGCAATATGCTCATCTTTTATTGAATGATTCATAAAGCGTTCAATAACTATTGCATCAGGAGGGCTTAGCATCTTTTCAATTTTTAATTTAATCCCCTTAATTACAATAAATACCCGGTCTATTTTTACAGCTCCTGCAGTAGAGCCAAGACAGCCTCCAATAAGCATCAAAACAATGAGTGCGTAAAAATAGCTTCCAAGCGAGGAATCTAATTTTGATATGGAAAAACCTGCATTGGTCATTGCAGATGCACTATGAAAAATGGCATCCATTGGATCAATATTTGAAGATATCCCTAAAAATGAAACCAGAACTATAAAAAGTACCATGAGATGGAGGGGGGTATACTTAAAAATTGGGGAGAACCTTCCCCTATAGAGATTATAATGTATAAAAAACGGAGTTGCACCAAAGACAACCAACAGGATTATTATCATATTCTGCAGATGGGTTGTTTCAAGTTGCTGGGTTGGAATAAAACCTCCTGTGGGAATTGCAGTCATTGAAATATTTAATGCATTGTAAAAATCCATTCCTGAAAAAGACAAAAGCGAGAGCCCGATAAATGTTAAAAGAAAATATATTTTTAATATTGTTTTTAATGTTCCTTTCATTGTCGGTTTTATAAAATCAATTCTTCCTTCGGTTTTGGTAAAAAGAAATGGGTTTGTTTTCTGCTCAAATAAAAAGAATACAAATGCAACAATACCAAGGCCTCCAAGCCACTGCTCAAAGCTTCTCCAGAAAATCACCTGTTTTGGAAGTTCGGAAAGATTTGGATATATGCTAAATCCTGTGGTGGTCCATGCAGAAACACTTTCAAAATAGGAATCAAGCACTCCAAGGCCTGTTTGAAAATAAACATAGGCGCAAAAAAAAGGTATCATAATCCATGCCAGTACTATTGCAATAAGATTATGGCTAAATGGTATATCCTCTTCTATGGGGCCAAAAAACTGCTTAATCAATCTTGCAAAAATCAGCATTGCAAAACCCTGGATTATAAAATACATCGAAAAATTAAGATCCTGGATTCCGAAAACAAGAAGAGGAAAGAGTGCCGGGACTATATTAAAATATGAAAATAATTCTATTATTTCTGCAAATCGTACTGCGACATTCTTTATTTTTTTATTTTTAAGCATAGTTCTAAACCCGTAAAATGGATATGATTGAAATTAAATATAAATTACAAGGTTTAAAAAGTTTAAAGGTTATTTTTTATTATGGATGCTCTGCATATTTTGGAAAAATTTTCAAGGGAATACGGGACAATTCTCTGTTTTGGGATAGACCCTATGATTGAAAAAATAAATTCTAAAGGAACGATTACTGAAAGGATAGTTGATTTTTATTGTGAAATAACAGACAGGCTTATTTTGGAAAACCAGATAAGCGCAATAAAACCGAATTATGCTTATTTTGCCCAATATGGTTTTGAGGGGCTTTTCGCATTAAAAGAGATAATTGAGATATATAAAAATAAGGTATTTATAGTGCTGGACGGAAAACGGGGAGATATTGAAAAATCTTCAGAAGCGTATGCAAAAGAAGCATATGATTTTTTTAGATCTGATGGAATTACAGTTTCCCCGTATATGGGAAAAGATTCAGTCCTTCCTTTTGTACAAAACGGCAAACAGGCATATCTTTTGTGCAAAACCTCAAATAAAGGGGCATTGGATTTTCAGGAATTAAAAATTGGAAAAAAGCATTTGTATGAGTATGTTGCAGAAAAATCAGTTAGCTGGAAATGCGGACTAGTGGTCGGGGCAACAACCGGCTCGATAAAAAAGGTGTATAAAATTACCAGGGGAAACACCCCTTTTTTAATACCTGGAATTGGATCGCAGGGAGGAAATTTGGAAATGGTTTTGAAAACAATTTCTCCAAACCCATATATACATTTGATAAATTCTTCATCTTCAATTGCTTTTGCATATTGCAAAAATCAAAAATCCCCACAGCGTGCAGCTCTTGATGAGGCAGTATCAATTAATTCCAAAATAAAAAAAATACTATTTTGATCTATATTTTTTTAGAGGAATTCCAAATCCGGAAAGCCATCCAAAAACCCCCATAATCGAGATAATTATATAAATGATGGCTATCGGCTCTAGGATGAGATGAATGAGATAATAAAAATCAGTTACCTGATTTAATATCGGAATGCCCTGAAGCAATAAAACTAGTTTTGGGCCGAATGCAAGAATCAAGACACAAAAACATGCAAGAGGAAGGGCGGTAAAAACCCAGTATTTGGAGATGTTTCTTACTGATTTTCCAAGATTTTGTTCTTCAATATAATTTATGAAAGCTGCCAGAATTAAAAAAATTATTGAGAATGCAAAAAACAGCCCTGCATATGAGCTTAGTTTTGTTATCTTGTTTTTTGTCTCATTTTTTATTTCTTCTTTTAACTGGCCGACAGTAGTCATATTATTATTTAAAAGGGCGGCGCAGAATTCATCAGGGATATAAATTGCAATTTCGCTGTCGGAATCAATATTGGTTATGCCCTCTCTCATTGAATTAATAAAAACAATGACTTCTTTTCCGGGATTGTCATTGATACTAAAATTGAAATCTGATGGGAGGATATTGGGCTTGGAATTTTTAGCAGGATTGCTTTCATCTTTCAATTCCTCTGAAAGATAGCAGTATTCTTTTAATTTGTCAAAATTTGCATTTTCTATTCGGTCTACTCCATCATTTCCAAGGTTTAGTGTTAGAAAATCCCCCCATTTTTTTTCATTGAGTTCAATAATATAATCTGAATAATCCGGCAGATGATATAGAAAAATTGCGCCGAGAAGGCACATATTTGAAAGATTTATAAAAATTATTACAAAAATGAAAAACAAAAAACTTTTTATACCTGACATAAATATCTTATTGATGAGAGAAATTATAAATTCCCTGCATAAGCCTGAAAAGTATTCACATAAGGGGAAAAATGGAAAATTAATGATAATTGGAGGGAGCCGGGATTATTCTGGGGCGCCTGTTTTTTCAATACTCGCAGCAAGAAGATTTGTAGATCTTCTTTATTTTTATCCGGCTCAAAAGGGCCCCTATCTTATTAATGCAGTTAAATCAATACCTGAAGCGATAGTTGTCTATAATTTTGAAAAAATAAAATCCGTTGACTGCACTCTTTTTGGGATAGGGCTTTCGGATGCAAAATTTAATTATAGGCATGTCATAAAAAATTCGAAAAAGCTGGTAATAGACGGAGACGGGCTCTATCTTGTAAAAAATAATATTCCTGAAAATTCCATTCTCACCCCGCATGAAATTGAATTCAAAAGAATTTTTGAATTGGATGGAACTTTGAAAAATGTATGCGGAATGGCAAAAAAATGGAATTGCACAATACTTAAAAAAGATCCTCGCGGGGATATAATTTCTGATGGGAAAAAAACCAAAATGATAAAAGGTGGAAACTGCGGAATGACAAAGGGCGGAACCGGGGATGTTCTTGCAGGGATTGTTTCTGCATTATTTTGCAAAAATGATGCATTTGTTTCTGCCTGCTATGGCGCGCATCTTAATAGAAAAGCAGGGGAAGGATTATATCAAAAATTTGGATTTAATTACTCTGCATCAGATCTTGCGGATAATCTTGCAAGGGTTTAACAGGGCCGTGCAATAGATTTAAACAATTGCATATAAATTATACACAGACATGATGTGAAAATATGATAAAAATAAAAGATTTGGATCCAAAAAATCCTTTGGGCAATTTTGAATCTGCAGGTTTCCAGGCATCAAAAATAGCAAAGGCAGTAGAGATAATAAAAGAAATGAAAGAAAATAATTCAACAATATTTTTTGGCTTTACTGCAAATATGATGGCGTCAGGGCTTAGGGGGCTTTTTACAGAACTTGCAAAACGAAAATTTATAGATGTTGTAATAACTTCAGGAGGCTCAATTGACCATGACTTGATTAGATCCTATTCTGATTATTATCTGGGGGATTTTGATTTTGATGATAATATTTTGCACAAAAAAGGATTAAACAGGATAGGAAATATCCTTGTTCCAAATGAAAGATACATTTTATTGGAAAAGAAGATGAAACCAATATTTAAAAAATTTGGAAACGCTGCTGTTTCTCCTTCGCAGTTAATAGAAAAAATAGGAAGCTCTATAAAAAATGAAAACTCTTTTCTTTACTGGTGCTCTAAAAATAAAATCCCTGTATTTTCCCCGGGAATAACTGATTCGGCCATAGGGCTTCAGACATATTTTTTCAAGGGGGCATATCCAAATTTTGCAATAGATGTCACTGGCGATATGAGAGAACTTGCATCCCTTTGCCTTAACTGTGAAAAAACAGGGGGAATAATACTTGGCGGAGGAATAACAAAACACCACATAATTGGATTAAATCTTTTAAGAGGCGGCCTAGATTATGCAGTATATCTGACTACTTCCTCTGAATCCGATGGTTCCCTTTCCGGAGCGCGGACGCGGGAGGGGATTTCGTGGGGAAAAATAAAAGAGAAATCCAAACATATAACTATAGACTGTGAGGCAACAGTTGCCTTTCCATTAGTTTTTAATTATTTGTTTTCCAAGTGATTTTATGATTGGGTATCTTATACTGGCAGTTGTTTGCGGAATTCTTGTAAAAATGGTTGATTATTTAGAAGATGATTCTAAAAGAAAACACCCGATAAAATGGGTTCTTGCATTTTCTTATGGTATAATAATAGGATATTTGATATCCCAGGCCCCATTTTCAGAAATATTTATTGCAGCAGCCCTTGCACAGATAATTATGAGAAAAGTTGATACTGCCACTCATAAGTTTGGTTATTTGGTAATGCTTTTCTCTCTTGCATATTTTGGCCTTCCTTACCTTGCATTTGGAGCTTTCATTGTGTTTTTGGTATTTGCATCAATTGACGAGCTGGACGGGCTGATATTCTGGAACAAACCAGAGTGGGTACAGGAGATGAGGCCATTTTTGATACTCTCTTCGGTTCCATTCTTATTTTTTGGAAACTGGAGCTATTTTGCAGGAATATTATGTTTTGATGCCGGATACCTAACTGTAAAAAAAATAACAGAGTCAGTAATGAATAAAAATACGGTCATAAATGCCAAAAAAGGCCAAACCAGAAAAAAATCAGGAAAACGCAGGAGCAAAAGAAAGAGATTATAATCTTGACCTTGAAATATTTTTATGGAAAAATCCTATCTTTTTGCCGCAAGATATCCTTTCAGCACAAGGGCAAAAAGGATTATTGAAATTTCAAAACTTGCGCCAAATTCCCAATTAATAGAAAAGGGGCTTGAAAGAATAAAATCCGCACTCAGAAACGAGAGTTTGAAATTTTCATCTGTTAGTGATTCTGACCTTTTAAATGAAATCGGGATATATGCCTGCGCAAGAATGATTCTTTCAAATTTGAATAACAGCTATTTGATAAATAAATTTTCAGTTTCTCAGGCAAAAAGAGCATATTCATATCTAAATCAGGATTCGGATGAAAATATTGCAGAGCTTTTGGATGAGTTTGGATTTAAACTAAAAAGCAACAGGGATGAAATTCTTATACATTTTTCAACCTACCTTAAATATACCCCTGGCTCTATTGAGTATAGGCTTATTGGAAGAAATATTGCAAAAGGATATGTTTCAATAAATAAACATGAATTATTAAGACTCCTTCAGGAGGCAATACGAATAAAAATATCACAGGTTCCAAAAATAAAAAAGATCTCTCCGGAAATTGAAGCTGCCGGAAAATCCCTTGTCATAGAGCTTCCGAAAATAACCCCCGAAAAATTATCTTTTAAAAAGGGGGATAACCCTCCATGTATTGAAGCCCTGCTTATTGATTTGAAAAAACATCTTAACCTGAACCATCAGGCCAGATGGATTTTGGCAGTTTATCTGATAAAAAAGAATACTGCTCTTGAAGATATCCTTGAATTGTTTATGAATTTTCCGGATTACAAGGAAAAAATCGCAAAATATCAGATAGAACATGCAAAAAAACAAGGATATATGGTTCCATCCTGTGCTACAATTAGAGGATATGGCCTTTGCGTTTCAAACTGTCCTGTAAAAAACCCGATGCAGTGGAAAAAAGTATTATATGAAAAATATGGAAAAAAGGTCGACTTGGATGAATGAGCAGGAAAAAATGTTAATAAAAAAAATATTTTCAGCATATTACAGAAATTTTAAATTTAATGTTCCGGAAATTGAAAAACGGGAATTTGGGGTTGGATTTGAGAAAAAAATAGATGCAAGGCACTTATCTTTTGAAAATGAATCGCAGCTTAGAAATTATCTGATAGAAAACACTCCTTTTTTTATATCTTATTCTGCTGCGCATTATGAAAAGCCTTCAATTACTCCTATTGAAAAAAAGGGATGGCTTGGAGCGGATTTGGTTTTTGATTTGGATTATCACCATCAGGGAAAATATGAGATATACAAATTCCTTGGAAAAGTAAAAGAGGACCTGATAAGATTATCCGAGGATTTTTTGCAGAATGACTTTGGAATTGATAAAAACGAGATAGTGTATGTGTTTTCCGGAAACCGCGGTTACCATATACATGTCCGCTCAAAGGATACTTTTCTGCTTGGCTCAAATGAAAGGAGAGAAATTGTTGACTATATTAGGGGGGTGGGATTGAATACAAACGAATTCTTTTCAAAAGATGATCGCGGAAAAATAATTGGCCCAAAAATCAATGATTCCGGATATCGTGGAAGATTTGTAAAAAAATTTATTTTGGAGCTTGAAAAAAACCCATCCAAATTTTACAGGGGTTTTTCCAATAAGGAAAAGCTGGATAATTTTCTTAAAGGAACAGAAGCTGGAAACTGGTCCCGCATTCCTTTTTCAATCGAAAAATTAAACTTAAAAATAAAACCAATTTCTGATTCGCTCCCCCTGTCTTGTGTTGATGCTGATGCAGGAGTAACTTATGATATAAAAAAATTAATAAGAATGCCAAATTCATTGCACGGGGAAACAGGATTTATTGCAAAAGAAATCAGGGACATTGAATCATTCGAACCTATGACTGATGCTTTGATTAAAACTACAAAAATGATGGATGTTGAATTTATTGAAGATGTTTCGGATTTTGAGATAGGAGGCTCAATTTATTCATTCAAAATTGGGGATAAAAAAGAGATCCCCCTTCCAATAGGATTATTTTTTATTTTGAAAGGCTCTGCCAAAACAAAGAAATGACAGATATCAGGAATAGGCAATATTTAAAAATACCTTCACTTATTAATTCCTATTACAAATTTTATATAAAGTTGGTGCTATGTTTTACATAAATGAAATAGAAGATAAAGTAAGGGTTACTCCGGAATTTTTCAAAGAAAAACCAAAAGAGGCAATAACAAGAATTTTGCGGGAAGAATACGAGAGAAGGGTATATAGGGACCTTGGAGTTATCATTGTTGTCTTTGATACTGTAGTTGAAGGGGACGGACTTGTAATCCCGGGGGATGCATCAGCATATTACGATGTTAAATTCAAAGCATTGACATTTATGCCTTATGTAAATGAGGTTTATGAAACTGAAATAAAAGATGTCGTTGATTTTGGGGCATTTTGCCTGCTTGGGCCATTGCAGGGGCTTACACATATTTCCCAGATAGGGCAGGATAAGTTCCTATTCAATAAAAAACTAAAAAAATTATCATCAAAGAATGGAAAAAGAAGTATAAAAAAAGGGGACAAGGGACTTGTAAAGATTTCAACAGTCAGCTTAAAATCAAATATATCTGAAACAAAAATCGGCCTTACTATGAGATCTCCGGGGCTTGGAAAGCTTGAATGGATTGAAGAAGAAAATGAAAAAAAGCCAAAAAAGGCAAAGGAAAAGCCAAAGGGAGAAAAGAAGTGATTTAAATGAAATCCTGTCCGATATGCCGTGTAATTTATGATGACCAAAAAACATGCCAAACATGCGGAGTAGACCTTTCAGATAAATTTTCCGGAATGATTGTTGTAATAAATCCTGAAAAATCAGAAGTCGCAAAGATAATTGGCAAAACCACCCCTGGAAGATATTCAATAAAAACCAAATAATGTTTATGAAGGGATTTTTCTCATTTATTTTGCTTTTGTGCATTATCTTAATTTTAATAGAGGCAAGAATTTATTCTATAAAATCAGAATCATTCCCATATAATGAATTAATATCTGTTGAAAGGGCCTATGGAATTGAAATGAATTTAAAAGAGCAGTTCTTTGAAGGTGCAAGGCAGGGCGCAAATGAAGGTTTTACTTTGTATCTTCTTTCAAAAGAAGCCGGATTTGATGAAGAGGAAGCTGAATTTTTTGTCAAAATGAAAATAATTGAAAAGACTTCAAATTTGGGAGATATGCAGCTAGAGGATTTTAAATTCAGGATATGGTGCGGGAATGTTTTTGACTTTGAGCTTGAAAATCTGATGAAAGGAATGCTTTTGGAAAAGTCAGCTGAAATATGCAATGGATGCGCTGTTGCAGAAGGCCTGAATTGTTTTGAATATATTGAGGTTGATTTCATGCTTGAGGATATGCCTGGCATGGGGCCGTCCATTCATTCAATTTCACTTGGAAACAGAAAAGGTGATTTTGGAGTATCTATTTATTCTGAAAAATTTAAAATTGCGCAGGCATTTAAAATCCCGAAAAAGGAGGTGCATCTTTTTGAAATCCGGCCAATTGGCAGTTGAATTTCTTATCTCATTTTCAGTGTATATGCTGATAATTTTATTTTTCCTGTATTCATTAGTATATTATCTCGATTCAATAAAGGAAAAAAATTGGAAGATTTCCGACTTTCTGGAAATTGAAAAAACAGCAAGAATTATGGATATGCACTGCATTATGGATTCGGGTTTTGCAATGGAGATTGGCGGGGAGTATTTTATTGATAAAAATATTATATACAACAAAAAAACTTCTGTGTTTTCCAAAACATTGTATTGTCCTTCTAGGGTGAAAAATTATGCAGAATAGGGGGTTTTTGGTTTTTGATACTGCATTTTCCTGCATAATAGTAATTTTAATGATAATTTCTGCGATAAATGTTTCAAATATTATGTTAAAAACATCAGAGGAGAGAATAGCTGGAGAAATTCTTATTTTAAGGCTTTATTCTGTTTCTGACTATGTTGTGAGGGATTTGGCTGCAGAAAAAACCCAAAATTCAAAAATTCCAAACAAAATTTCCGCAGAAACATTAAATGTTATTGACATCGAAGAACTTGAAGAGCAGATCGGGCTTTCTGGATTGTATATCGGATTTGAAAGCAAAGACAAAACATGCATATCACGAATCATTTTATTTGAAGGAGAGATAAAAAAACTTTATTTTTGCGCTGATCATTATGAAAGTTATTGAAGCTACTTTTTCTTTCCTGGTATTATGTTCCCTCTTGCCATTTTTAATTTATGATACAAATCAGGATTTTCAAAAAGAGTATTATTATATGAAAGTTTCCCAGGATATTTTAAGGGTTTTGTATTTGAAGGGGGACTTTGAAGATTTCAACAAAAGCAAGCTTAATTTTGACCTTATTAAAATAAGGGAATCTACTGGAATTTGTGTTGTTATAGAAGAACAGGATGTTGCCTCATGCATTCCAAAAATGGCAAATGTCGTAGTAAAAAGGGTTGCATTTATAAATGGCCAGCCTAAAATAATTACAATTACATTCGGGGTGTAAAGATGACTATAAAACCTTCAAACAGAAGCGGCCTTGTAGCCTATCCAATAAGAGATATTGTCATTGAAGCAAAAAAAATCGAAGCCACTGGAAAAAAAATGAGTTATCTGAATATAGGAGACCCTTGTGTTTATGGATTCCGGCCTCCCGAACACATAATTAATGCTGTACGAGAGGCACTTGATAAAAATTATTCAGGATATGCACCTTCACAAGGAGATCCTGAGCTGGTAAAATGCGCAGCAGAATCAGAAGGAGTAGATGAAAAGGACCTCTTTGTAACAGCAGGATTAAGTGAGGGAATAGACTTTTTATTTCAGGCAATGCTTGATCCGGGGCACAACTTTATATTGCCATCTCCAACTTATCCATTATATCTAACAAAGGAAAGAATATATTTTGGTTCAGAAAATTTTTATAAATCTGACGAAAATCTCCAGCCAGACATCGATGACTTAAGAAAAAGAATAACTCCCTATACGCAGGCGCTTGTTTTAATTAATCCCAATAACCCGACCGGAGTAGTATATCCCAAAAAAAGGGTTCAGGAATTTATTGATGTTGCAGGAGAGTATAATCTTCCGATAATTTCTGATAATGCTTATGATATGCTTGTTTTGGAAGGAGAATACCCAGATATTAGAAAAATGCATAAGGATGTTCCATTAATAGTTGGAAATTCGATTTCAAAAAATTACATTTATCCGGGGGCAAGGATTGCATGGCTCTCTTTTTTTGGGGAAGGATTAGAGGGAATAAAAGATGCGGTCCAAAGATTATGCAACCAAAGGCTTTCAGTAAACTGGGAGATGCAAAAAGGAGCGATTGCTGCATTAACAGGGCCAAAAGACCATATTGAAGAATTTAAATCTGACCTTAGAAAAAGAAGGGATGTAACAGTCAGGCGGGTTAAAGAAATCGATGGGCTTTCTCTTGTAGCCCCAAATGCAACATTTTATGCATTTCCTAAAATAGAATCCGATAAATGGAAAACCGACTGGGATTTTGTCAGGGATCTTTTGAAAGAGGGTGTTGTTACTGTTCCGGGAAAGGGATTCTCATCAGATCTTGACGGACTCTATTTTAGGATGGTATTCTTGCCAAATGAAACGATTCTTAATGATGCATTTGATAAAATTGAAATGCTTATGGGATCAAAAAAATAATTTTTTCAAATAGTTTTATAAATTTCTTCTTTTTAGTATTTACAGGTGAAATAAAAATGGTTTATTCCTTTCTTGAACTTGGGCTTTTCCTTTTCCAGTTTATATTATCCCTTGTAATTGCTGTTTTTTCAATTTATGCGGGCCTTAGAATTTTAAATTTTTTTACAAAAGACCTTGATGAATTCAAGGAATTGAAAAAAGGGAATATTGCTGTCGGAATCCTGGTTTTTTCAGTTGTAATCTCTGTTGCAATTATTATAGAACCGATTCTTTCGGATTCATTTTTATCTTCTCTTAAGGTGTTTGCAGGAACTTCTTTTACTATTTTTGTTTTGCAGTTTATTGGAAAAATAATTCTTGGAATATTTGCAGCAATGATTGCAATTTATTTTTCAATGACTGTTTTTGACCAGCTTACGCCTTCCTTAAATGAAATAAAAGAACTGAAAAAAGGAAATATTTCTCTGGCGCTGCTTTTTTCAGGAGTAATACTTGCAGTTTCCTTTATAGTGAAAAATGCGATTAATTATATAATCGGTTCTTTGTGGGTTTTCTGAACTCTTTTTAACTTTATGCTGACAATAAATTTTTATGAATATTCCCAAATCAAACTTTTCAGAATGGTACAATACAATAATAAAGGAGGCAAAGCTCTGCGACTTAAGATATAATCTAAAAGGTTTTATTGTTTTTATGCCTTGGTCTGTTTTAACCATGGAAAAAATGTATTCTTTGTATGAAAAGGAATTGCAAAATACCTTCCATGCTCCTGCATGGTTTCCATCATTAATTCCTGAATCCAATTTAAAGGCAGAGGCAGACCATATAAAAGGATTTGTTCCGGAAGTTTTTTGGGTCACAAATGCAGGTGAAAATAAATTAGAGGAAAAATATGCAATGAGGCCTACAAGCGAGACTGCAATATACCCCATGTATTCTTTATGGATTTCAGGACTGGCCGATCTTCCATTAAAAGTATATCAACGCGCCCAGGTATGGAGATACGAAACAAAGGCAACAAAACCGTTTATTAGAAGCAGGGAATTTTACTGGATTGAAGCCCATAATGTTTTTGCAACGCAAAAAGAGGCATTTGATCAGGTAAAAGAAGATATGGAAATTACAAAAAAAATAATCCATCAAAAATTCGGGGTTCCCTTCCTGTTTTTTAAAAGGCCGCAGTGGGATAAGTTTGCAGGAGCGGATGATACTTTTGCAGCAGATACGCTTATGCCTGATGGAAAAACCCTCCAGCTTCCTTCAACCCATATGCTTGGGACCAATTTTTCAAAGCCGTTTAATATAAAATACATGGATTCTGACGGAGATTCAAAATATTGCTATCAGACATGTTACGGGCCCTGCATTTCAAGAATATATGCCAGCCTGATTTCAACTCACGGAGATGACAGAGGATTGATGTTTCCATTTGAGCTTGCTCCTTTGCAGATAGTTATTGTTCCAATTTTTAGGGAAGAAAACAAAGCAGAGATTCTGAGCGAATGCAAAAAAATTGAAAAAAGATTAAAGGAAAAATATTCGGTTAAATTGGATGATTCTTCAAACACCCCGGGATTTAAATTTAATTATTGGGAATTACTCGGGGTTCCAATCAGAATAGAAATCGGAAAAAAGGAGCTTGCAGAGAAAAATGTTGTTCTGGTCAGGCGGGATGATAAATCAAAAAAGAAAGTATCGTATGAAAAAATAGAGATGGAGATAGAAAAATGTTCAAAAGAAATTTTAAGTAATTTGATTCAAAAGGCAGACCAATGGTTCAATTCCCTTTTATCTGATGCAGAAGATATGGAAAAACTTATAAAAATCTTAGATAAACAGGGGGGGTTTGTAAAAGTTCCTTTCTGTTCTGATGAGAAGAAATCTGAAAAATGCGCAGACATAATCAGGGAAAAAACACACGGAAATGTACGGGGAAGCTTATTTGAATCAGACAAAGTTCCAAGCGGGAAAAAATGCATTGCCTGCAGAAAGGATGCAACAATTTATTTGTATGTTGCAAGGCAATATTAAGGATTTAAATTCTTTATGCAGGATTAATATCATATTATAGCCCCATCGTCTAGTGGTCAAGAAATTATAAGTATCTTCTTATAATTTGATAAGATGGCAGACTCTGGATTTTTCCAAAAAAATAGGGGAAATCTGTAGACCGCGGTTCGAACACCAGGCGGGGGAAGTGTCCCCCTCCTCGTGATAACCAACCCCCTCTATTTTGAATATAAATAGGGGAAATAAGGGATTGACGCATCACTTAAAACACATCCGTGTTAAGGCGGGGG
>JBAZMS010000004.1:0-131438 GCA_041649555.1 Candidatus Micrarchaeia archaeon
CTTCTTGAAGAGGTTCTAATGAAAGCTGAGATTCTGAAATTTTGACTAACGGACCTAGGGGAACACGAAAAACCATCTTTTCACCATATTCTATTTTATCTTTAAAACTATTTAAATTACTATGCATAGGCATAGAATATGTATTATTAGATAAAAAAGATATTAATAAAACTGAGTGTATAAGATTTTTTAGTTTCACAGTGGTATTAAATTAATAGAAAGGAATAAAAGGGGGTTATAATCAAAGGGCATCAGATGATCCATAGCTTTGTTTTAAGTTCATAAGCCTTTCATAAATTTTTCTTAGATTATCGATTGATGGCTCTCTTTTATCTATTCGTTTAAAATTGTCTTCTATAGGCTCTATTGCCTTGGAATCATATGCACTATCATTCTTTTTTGTATTTATTAAGGATTCAATCTGCATGTATGCAATTTGAGCTCCAAGTTTAATTGTTAGCTGGACCAAATTAGACGCCTCGATTTGATCCGAGGAAAACATTTGTGAAAATTCAGGATACTCCAACTTATCATGCAATATTAACAGTTTATTCTTCAAATTTTCAAGAAATGCTAAACCCTGATTAAATTCCAGGTCCCCTGCATCTATCGAAATCCCATAGTTTTTATCCCCCATTATTGTTTTATCTTTTGTTCCATCTCCTATTACTATCCACCAGTTATTTTCCTGTTTTGAAATATTTAATGAAAGTTGCTCTATACTGGCAAATTGTTTTATTTTTTCTTTGGTTGAAGTTTGTTCTTCCTTTTTTTCAGGCTCTTTTTCAGGCTCTTTTTTTGGCTTTGCACTTTTAATAATTTTTAAAAGATCTATTTGAACGGATTCTTTTTTGGCTTGTGTTTGGATTTTTTTAGGTTTTTCTAAAGATTTGATTTCTGATTCTTTTGCTTTTTTAGGTGCTTTTTGGGCTGTGGTTTTTGGCGGCAAGGTAGCAAGCTTTCTAACATTATCAGTAACAACAACTCCTGCATTTTCCAGATCCTCTATTGAAACCTCTCTGGTTCTAAGAAATGTAACCTGCACTCCTTCTGGCATTGAGTTGAATCCTTTTGAATCTTTATAAATTTCAAATATATCAAATGCATTAGCATTTGGATTTCTTAAGAGATTTAGTATTTTTTTCCAGTCCATTTTGCTTTTAATTTCAGGGGTAGGCTCTGGTTGTTTTTTTGTTTCTTTTTGGTTTTTCATTTCATTTAAAAGTAATTTTATTGAACTCATTGTTTGCGGGCCTACTATCCCATCTTCTCCTATTGAATTAGTAAACCTTCTTGCATAGGTATTGATTTTTCCAAGTTCCCTGTTCATTTTGGTTAATTGAGCTGAAAACTCAGAATTAGTTTTTGCATAAGCATTTACTGCCCTTTGTATATCAAGTGTAGTTGCCTTGGAAGATACTATGTTATTAGAAACTAATTCATTTGTAAGAGTTGCCATTTCCTCTTGCAATCTTGTTGGAACTGTTTTCTGGGCTGATTTTGGTTGTGTTTTTTTTACACTATCAAGAATAGAGGAATCATCAATATTAAGCAAATAATCAATTGAATTCTGAATTTTAGAAATCATCTTTTCTTTAAATAATTTTAAATTTTCCGGAGTTCCTGTGCAAAATTTATCAACAAAGAAATTGACAAATAATTCCGGCTCTAATCCTTTTTGAACTGGAATGTTTATTGTTTGTCCTCCCTTTTTATCTTCAATCAGGAATTTATATACTGTATGCACTCCTTCCTCTTTTGTTTCAAAAAGATTAGCAGGGCTATTTTGAGTAATGGGCCATTGTTTATCTTTAAGCTGGCTATTGAAATATTTGGTTAACAATTGGCCAAATTTATTTTCAAATGATTGGACAAGATCTAAAGTTTTAGCCTCAGTTTTTGTTTCATGCAGCACTTCCTTTTTGGGTTCTGGTTTTTTTATTTCCTCTTTTTTCTGTTTTGTATGCTTATCTGAAAGTTCTTTTAATAGGTATTTTGCATTATTGATTAATATCTGATAATCAACTCCTTGGGTTTTTTGCTGGTTCATTAGGGAGTTAAACGCAGAATAATCCCTACTGTCCATATACTCAACATAATTTCCAATTGAGCCAAATAGTGCCTCAAGTTCTTTTTTTTGTTGTTGAGTTGGGGAAACTGCAGTCGGAATAACCTTAGACATTGATTGGGCTTGATCTGATTCCATTTTTTGCTTGTCAATAGTTTCTTGTTTTTTTATTGCTTCTGTAACTTTTTTCCAAAGAGGCAGTGCCTCCCCGTATCTTTGAACTGGAAGTGAGGGGTCAAATGCCCTTACAAACCGTGCATTATTGATGCATGCAGATATTGGAATTTCGGTTTTTTTTTCGTTTTCATCTATAAGAATTACTTTTTCTCCAGCAACGGTTATTTTATATTTTTCCGAATTAAAAATCTGAGTTTGCGCCATAAATAATCACCTACCTTTTAATAAATTGGAATATCCTTGTGGAACAGAACCTAAAACAGATAATGGATTTTCAAATAAAACTTTTATGCTTTCATCTTCAGTAAATCCGGACCCATCAATCATTTTTTCCAATAATTTTATTGCATCAGCATCAATCTTATCCATATTCAAATTCTCTGAAAGCCATTGTTTGGTTTTTGGCCTGCCTTCAAGGAAATCTCCAAATGTAGTATCGGCTATTTTTTCTTCAAAAATTTGAAGATTGGTTTCTTCTTGTGTCTGGGCTTTCGGCTGAACGACAGGCTCGTTATCCTGAGATAATGATTCTCCCCAAGCTTGAAAAATTTGATCAAAATTATACCAGGCCTTTAAAAATTTCCTTTTCTTGTCACTTTCAGGATTATTATCTTGGCTTTTTATTTCAATGCCAAAAATTGAAACCGGTTCTCCTGCCTTGCCTTGGGATATAGATCTTATTATTTCTTCAAAAACTGTAAGTTTATTTGATAAAATTGGTAATGGTTGGGGGGTTCCATCGTCTTTCTCATAGATTGTATATGAAAGTAATTTTGGATCTGTTTCCATTTTTGTATATCCTTTTGGCTCTGGATTAGTATTTTTTAAAATTTTGTATTTTCCATTTTTTGTGTTATTGAAATCAGCTAAAATTTTATCTAATTTTTCCAGATAGATTGTACTATAACTAGTATCCCAATATATAATCGAATTAATTTGGTAGGCAACAGAGTTTATACTAACCTGTTTAACACTATCGGGTGTTTGTCTGGTCTTAGGCGTTTCTTCAGTTTCCGGAACTTGCTGAGGAAGGTTTTTTTTGGAAATGGATTCTTCAGGAGTCAAATTAGTGGGCCCAACTCTCTTTGGTATAGAATACATATTATATTGGGAATCTGCTATACCTGCCCTTGAAAGAAGAACTCCTGAAACTCTCATAATATAATATAATTCCAATGGGGAAAATAAATATTCCAGATATGGATGGGCAGCGATTATTTTTTCAAATGCAATGAAAGGACTTTTAATAGAAAGCACGCTCAATCTGAATATATCTTGTGCCACGCCTTCTCCAAATAATAAAATTAATTGGCCTGACAATTGGGAATCTAAAGATGCAAGTTGCAAAAATTTTGCAGGAAAATCCGAAGCATTAGAGCCCGCCTGAAGCAATTCATCACTTAATTTCACATACTCTTCACGCAATTTGAGAAATTTCTCAACAGCTGCCCATGTTTTTGAAACCATTGCTTTTTTATGAATCATTTCCATGCCAGCTTTCAATCCATATTTATTTAGTAGCTCTTGGGCTTTACCTACTGCTTCTCCTCCTTTTGAAGTAACGATTAATGCTGATACTTCTTTACTTGCCATTTCCTCCATTGCTTTTTTTGCAGCACTTATTCTTGCTTGGGCTAGTGTTTTTTGACCGATCGTAGACTGGGGATCTTCAACTACTTTAGTAAACTCATTGATTTTACCCTCAAGTTCTTTCAATCTCCCTGCATTTTTTGAAACAGCACCCTCTGCGCCTTTTACCTCCATTGCCAATTCAGCTTTGGCTGCTTCTTGCACGGTCTTAGATGTTTTTAACACGAGTTTGGCCTGTAGATATGCCATTCCAATTTGACGTAGCTGCTCTTCAGAAAGATTACCCAGTAATGTTATGTCTCTTAATATTTTTTGGAAATTTTTTACATTTGTTGCAGAATCAAAAAGAAGCATATTAACTCCTCTTCTAAATTTTCCAGATCGAACCAGGTCTCCGACATTTTGAGTTATTATATTTTTAATCCGGTTTAAAGAATCGTCTGCTCTTGAAAGTGCCTCTCCACTTAAACCTTCCTTTTTTAATTGTTTTTTGGTTTCTGCAATTGCATGCTCAACTTCTTTTAGCATAACCTGCCCAACCTTAGCATCGCTTCTAAGAGTAATAGAAGTTATTTGTATTCCTTTTTTTGCAAGTTTTCCAATTATTAGAGCACTAAATACAACATCTAAAAAATCAGCCTGATATTTTTTAATTGCAAAATATAATTTTTGCGGGGTGGGATTATTTAATGCATCTTTACATGCAGAATTATTCTCAAAATTAACCAAAAGATTTTTAGCAGAACCAACAGGAACCATAAATTTCATTACTTCCCAAGCACCGAGTGGAAGAATACTATACCACGACCTTTCAGCATACCAATCACTAATTGAAGTTCCTATCTGCTCCCAAGTTGAGCCCTTAAACAATGCAGCAAAACTTTCTCCAAACATTGAAGCATAACTACCACCAGTTTTACCTCCCATGAAAAAAGTATATAATGTTTCAGTCCTAATTTTTTTATCTTTGATATCAAAATAAGAATTCCATGCTTTTTTAAATGACGGGTCATTTACATAAAGATCCATTGCCTTTTCCAAACCAATTTTAGAATAAAAAAATTCTGCTAAGGAATCCGGATTTTCAACTGGGCGCGCAGTTAATTTTTCAATAAATTTTTCCACATCATTTGGTTTTTGTTTTAATTCAATTCCCATATAATCACCTTAATTAATATACAATACAAAATTAAAAAATAAATATAACCAATTATATCATCTTTGATTCTAAATAAATTATTCCTTGGATAAAAAACATTCTGAAGAATTGGTAAATCGTTTGTCTTAAACCTCAAACCACCACTTTCCATACACATATTTAGAAGGAAACTATTTATATATATTATAGATGGCCCTGAAAAAACAAAAGAATTAATATAGAGCAATATAAATAGGAAAATATGCTTGAGCAGTTAAAAAATGCAGCACAGCACATAACCAGCATAAATTCAAAAACACGAGAATGCGCAGAAGATATACGAAAGAAAAATCCAAAACTAAAGGAAGGGCTGGAAAAAGAAATAATAACAACCACAAAAAAAATAAAGATAAATAAAAAAATAGGCGCAGTTGACTGTGGAATACTCTCAAAAGAGATGCAGGGAATAGATTTAATTATCGGAAGGCCTGCAGGAGTTATTTTTCAATATGAAAACTCAAAGTTAAAAAAAACAGAATACTACCCAAAATCTTTTCCAGAGCCAAAATATGAGGTTAAATTCGGATTAGATGAATTTGGCTCCCTTGCATTCAAGAATCTATACAGATTGAATCTGGAGATTTCCTGCGCAATAGAATTAATAGAGAAGTATGATCTGGAAATAATACTGCTCGACGGCTCTGTTTCAATTCTTGCTCAGGACAGACCAAACGAAGAGTCAGGATTAATGGAATTATATATACAAGTAATAAATTTATACAAAAAATTATACCAGATATGCAAAGATAAAAATATCCTTCTTATAGGGGTTGTTAAAGATTCTAAGGGAAAGAGATTTTTAGATGAATTAAACGAAAAGGATAAAATAAACTCATCTGATACGATTTTTCTCGATTATCTCCTAAAGAAAGATGAGAGGACCTGCGCAATAAGACTTACAAAAGAGCCGAAAAAACATCCGGTTTTTAAAGACCTTGGGGAATGGGCGGAAAAACTAAATTTATTTTATATAAAGCCGGTTGAAAACGACAGGCCGGTAAGAATTGAATTTTTGGGAGATGACTACGAAACGATTGCATCAGTGATACAAACCCTTTCTGCAATTAACCAAAACTATGCCTATCCTGCAATCTTAATAGAGGTTGATTTACGCTCAATGATTGATTTTAAGGAAATGGAACGGATGGAAAAAACATTATTCATGCTTTCTGGGGCCGGATTTTCCCCCTTAAAAAGAAATTCAAGGCCTTTTAGATAAATGTTAGTTTATAATAATTTTAATTTTCCAAGTATTTTATCTATTTTTTCTTCATAAAATGGTCCTGCACCAAAACAGGTAACAGAGCCCTGTGGAATTTGGGTGTGACCTGCATCCCTTATCAATTCGCAGGGAATTTCATTACCCTTGCATTGCTGAAAATATTTGAAAAGCTCTTTTTCTCCTGAGACTTTTAATACTATTTTTTTCATTCCAGAGTCTATCCATTCTTTTGCAATTTTAGGTTCAGTGGAATTTACTTTTAGATACGAGGCAATGGATGCATGGGAAACCTGGGCTGCAATTTTTCCCTTATTCATCTCCAAATCAGTTCTTACAACTATTGCCTGTTTTAACTCTTGTTTTCCTTTTAAGATTCCAAGCATAAGGGAAATAAGAAAGAAAAGGATTTAAAATAAAGATTATCTGCCCTGCAACAGTTTATAGATAATACATGATAAGCCATTTCCATAACGGAATGTAAATTATTTTTTTTCCAGAATGAATTTCAGTTTTATCTAAATCGCGATTTATAATCAGCCCGGAATTAAGTTTAAATTTATTTAATGAGGATAGCAGCGCGGCTATCTCTCTTTCTTTTGATTTTGGATCATTAATCTCATAACATACTTGTATTGCTTCAATTATTTTATTATTTTTAAGAATTAGAAAATCGGTTTCCAAATTTTTATCATCTTTCCAAAAATAAATTTTATTATTGCGTCTTAAAAGTTCAATACAAACTATATTTTCATAGAATTTGCCTAAATTATCGGAAAATGAAAATGCAAGTGAATTTATAAGGCCCGTATCAACGCAATAAATCTTCTTTGAATAATTTTCCTGTGCTTTGAGTGAATAATCATATTTTTGTATTTCAAATAATAAATAAGTGTTGCATAGATAAGAAACATAATTTTTTGCAGTATTCGTACTGCCAAGTCCGAAAGTTTTTTTAAGAGAGGTATATGAAAATTCTTTTGAAAAATTCGAAATGAGGAATAGCGAAAGTTTTTTGAAAGATACGGGATCTTTTATATCATACCTGGATAATATATCTTTATTTATGACATCATCATAAATAGAAGAAAGAATGGCAAGTTCTCTATAAACAACCACTTCCGGAAAACCACCATTTTTAATAAAATCTTTAAGGTAATTTGAATACTGCGCTTTTCCAGCAGTACTTTTTATACTTGGCAGTGAACTATTATAAGATACAAATTCAAAAAAAGAAAATGGAAAAATCAATATATCAAAATGCCTTCCGGTAAGAAAAGTTGAAATTTCCTTGCTTAACAGTTCTGCATTTGAACCTGTAATAAAAAATCTACGCCCTTGCTCATACATCCTATTCACAAATTTGTCCCAATGTTTTTTTCCCTGTATTTCATCAAAAAAGAAAATTTGTTTTTTTCCAAAGGCTTCGAGAAAGATTTCATAAAGGAGCTGAAAATCTGAAACTTCAAAACCTATCAAACGCTCATCTGAAAAATCAAGGTAATAGAAATTATCTTTAAAATGCTTAAAAATAATTTGATGAAGGAATGTAGATTTACCAACCCTTCTGTGCCCAGTGATAATTATATTTATTTTATGATTCAAGAATGAATTTGAAAAGGCTGGGATATTTCTTCCATAGCCCGTTGATTTTTTAGATATTTTTTCAAACTGATCAATAACAATATTTTCAAGTATTGACTTGTCCATGATATAACAAAAACTAAAGGTTTTTTAAAAGTATGCATTTCAACTGAACAAAATATGTCTTTTTTGTTCATTTCAACTGAACAAAATAATATGGACCTGTTTTTGGGTCTCTTTGGTCACATTAATTTTTCGAACCAAAAGATAAGAAAGGAATTTAATTAGTACCATTAATCCTCTATCTGATGAATTTTTCAAAAAAAGAAATGCTTGAGCGGTTAAACCCTTATGTAAAGGAGGTTTGCCCAACAATAATTAGCACTGCAATGATTTCACTAATAAATGTTTCAAATATTTGCTTTAATATTTGTATATTTGAAAAGGATAGATATAGCTGGATTGCTTCAGAAAAAGATTTGGAAGAGGGCGCAAAAAAATTATACGAACTTACATTCAAGGAAGCAGAAAAAAAATATAATCTGGATGATTTAAAAAACAGGATAAAAAAAATAATTGCAAAAATCCCAGAATGGAAAGACAAAAATGAAATGGAACTTCTGATTGATACAAAAGAACTGCTTCAAACCGCGAATATGTGGTGGGAAAAAACAATAGACCTTGAATCGGTAAAATACTGCGATATAAAACTCTTTGTTGACCCGTTCATAAAAGAGAAAAAACTAAGTCCGGCAGAAATGATACTATTCAAGGAATCACTGCATACAAAAAATGAAATAAATGAAGTGGCAAATGAAAGGGAACTCTTGAAACTTGCAAAAAAAATAAATCGCATTAATGATGAGGAGTTTGAAAAAATAAAATATTTTTACCCGAAATACTGCGGATATGACGGATATAAATTATACAAAAAAAAGGAAATTGAAACCATTGATTTTGAAAAGCTTGAAAAAAAATTAAATGAAAGGACAAAAATTAATCCTGAGGAAATCCTTTTAAAACTGGAAAAAACAATCAGAATAACTGCTGATGAAAAAAGAAAAATAGAGCTTACACGGTATTTTTCCTATCTTTTGGACGAGCGAAGGCATTTTGCAAATCTTTTGAGTATGTGCATGCATATAATAATAGAGGAATTTTCAAAAAGATTTAATGCTGACAGGAATTATCTTGAAAAGATGACCAATGAAGAATTTATAGGATATGTCAATGGAGAGGAGATAAATTATAATTATCCAAGGTTATTTATCTGCGGAAAGGAATTAAAAACAGGAAATAACGCTGAATTCTTCAAAACAATTGAAAATGAGCTTAGGATAACGGATCATAAAAACAGGCTGTCAGGTTTTGGAGTATCTAAAGGGATTGCCAGAGGAAAGGTAAAAATTACTCTAGATCCAAGAGAGGAAAAAATCAAGGACGGAGAAATACTTGTAACTTATTTCACAAACCCGGAATTTGTGCCTGCAATGAGAAAATCAAGCGGGATAATAACCGAAAGCGGAGGAATGACTTCTCATGCTACAATTATTTCAAGAGAATTCAAAATCCCGTGCATTGTCGGAGTAAAAAATGCAGTGACGCAGTTAAGAAACGGAGAGCTAATACAAATAAACGGGGAAACTGGGGAGATAACAAGGATTTAGATGAAATCAATAAACTATCTCTGAAAGTTTCTTTTTTTTCGCAGCTTCTTTTAATTCAAGTGCAATTCTTCTGCCAGTGCTCATGGGTTTTTTATAATAATAAAATGAGTATGGGGAGCCTTCAGGATAAAGGTTTGTTCCTGCAACTATTCTTGCAGAAATTTCAAAGGAAAAAATATCAAGGTCATCTGCAATGACTGTTTCAATGCAATAGGGCCCAAAAATCCCTCCAAAAAGATCACAAGAAACATCTGAAACATTTGCGCCCATTTCCATAAATTTTGGAAGCAGTGATTCCCTTATGATTATCGGGTCGTTTCCAACAACAGTAAAGCTCATTCTTGTTTTCGGGCCTTTTGCCCCAACAGAGAGGGTTCTGTAAATCTCATCTGCATTGCTTTCCCTTCTTCTATCAATACTTAAAAGCTCCAATTTGCCATGTTTTGTCTGATATCCTGATCTTGAGATTGGAGAGAAAAAATAATGGATATACACCCTTACTCCGATTATGAATTCCTGCACGAGAACCCCTTCATCATTATTTCCTACAGCACTCTTATATTCATCATAAGAATTTACAACAACATAGCCCCTTCCCCCTTTTGCCCCCGGAAATTTCACAAGCGCAGGCCGGTCTATTTCTTCGGGCTTTATAATTTTGGGGATCCTAAGATTCGATCTTTTCATCCAGTCAAACATTTTTGACCTGTCCCGCTCCCAGGCAAGAGATGCCCTGTTTCCAAAGATTGGAACTTCAAGAGTGTCTAGTTTTTTTCCGATATATTCCACAAAAGAGCCGTGAGGGACGATAATTGCATTTTTATCAACCAATTGATCTACAGGAAGATCTGAATATTTATCAACAACTATAAACTCATCAGGCCTTGCTTTTGGCATACTTTCGTAGAATTTCTTATTTTTTTCCAAAACTATCCCTATTGTTTTTATTTTTTCATGGCGGGCCCCGTGAAAAATCTGCAGTGAAGAATGAGAGCAAATTGTTGCTATTTTGAATTTTCCCTTATAATCATCAAGAATTGAATCTATCTTATCCTTTAATACCATACAAATAATGGAAACAAAGAATTAATAAAATATAGGGGGCTAGAAAAAACATGGGTAAAAAAAGAAAAGGCGTGCTGGATTATATTGCAGGATTTTTCAGATTTATCATAAATATAATTTTCGGATTTTTTAAATTAATTTACAGCACTGCTGAATTGATTGTTAAAAAACTGGAGCACAGGTCGGAAAAAGTGGAAGAAGAAAAGGAAAAAACAAAATCAGGCTTTGAACATTTGATTGAAATGGAAAATGTTGGAGGATCTTTGGAAGGATTTGAAAAAAATTTATACTCAAAAAAAAGCACTATCGGACTGATACTTGGGGCAAGAGGCTCTGGAAAAAGCGCAGTTGGAATGAGAATACTTGAAAATTTTGCAGCAAAAACAAAAAAGAAATTATATGCGATCGGATTTGAAAGGGAAACCCTGCCAAAGTGGATAAAAATTCCGGAAAATATAAAAAAAATAGAGGGTGATTCTTTTGTCTTGATTGATGAGGCGGGAATTGAGTTTTCATCTAGAGATTCAATGAAAAATGCAAACAAGCTATTAAGCCAGATTATTTTAATTTCAAGGCATAAAAACCTTTCAATTCTTTTTATTTCCCAAAATTCCAGCAATATTGAAATCAACACAATACGGCAAAGCGATTATCTAATCTTGAAAAAGCCTTCTTTGTTGCAGCTTGATTTTGAAAGGAAAAAAATTAAAGAAATTTATCTGGGAGTAGATGAAAAATTCAAAAAATATGAGAATATGCCCGGGGTGAATTATATTTATTCTGACTGGTATTTGGGATTTGCAACAAATAATCTTCCATCATTTTGGAGCGAAGGATTATCCAAATCGTATAGAAAAAAATAAGATTATTTTTTAGTTTTTGGAAGATAGATTGTGCAGTGCCTGCATTTTGAGTGCAGGGAATAGTCAGTTAGTTTTTTTAGCGCTTTGATTGCAGAAACAGGGTCATTATAAGTTGGAACCCCGTATCCTTCAAGAATGGTCCTGTTTTGAAGCGTGTATGTTCCTCCGACTGCAATTACAACAATCGGCTTTCTTTTATCATTTGAGAAATTGACAAGAATATCTAAGAGCCGTTCATCTAGGGCCGGTGCCTGAAATAAAACAACAATTGCTATCGAATCAATCAACGGATCATCCATAAAAATCTCTATTGATTTTTCATATAGGGAAGACGATGCATCTGCAATAATATCCAAAGGGTTTGCAGGAGTTGAATATGCGGGGAGAATATTTTTAAGCTTGGAAATTGTATCCTTGGACAATTCAACCAAATCCAGATTATTTTGCTCAACTGCATCAGCAGTTAAAATCCCAAGTCCGCCTCCGTTTGTGATAATCCCCACCCTTTTTCCTTTGGGAAGCACCTGTGAAAATGCTTTTCCAAAATCAAAAACCTCTTCCAGGTCTGATGCTTCAATTACCTTGCTTTGAAGAAATGCGGCTTTGTATGCAAAATAATTTCCTGCAATGTTTCCGGTATGTGACAGCGCTGCCTTTGAAGATTTTTTTTCCTTTCCTGCTTTCAGGACAATTATCGGTTTTTTCTTATTTACCCTTTTTATGGTCTGAAAAAGTTTTTTTCCGTTTTTTGTCCCTTCTATATAGAGAACTATTTGTTTTGTATTTTTGTCTTTTTCCAGATATTCTATATAATCTGATTCATCTAAAACTGATGCATTCCCATAGGAAATGAACTTTGAAATTCCTATGTGATACTGTGCTGCTTTATCTATTATGCATGAACCTACTGCTCCGCTTTGGGTTAATACTGAAATCGATCCCAAATCCGGCCGTTCAAGCTTATGGACAGGGAAAAAAACAAAATCTGTTTTTGTATATGGATTTATTATCCCAAGGCAATTTGGCCCAACTAATGCAATTTTGTTTTTATTTGCTATTTTTTTTATTTTTTCCTCAAGATCACAATTTCCAGACTCTGAAAATCCGGCACTTAGAATGACTACTCCTTTTATTGATTTTTTTGCGCATTCTTCCAAAACATCCGGGACAAAATGAGAGGGAATTGTAATCACTGCGCAGTCTATTTTATGCTCTACATCAAGCACGGATTTATAGCATTTCAAATCAAAAATAGAATCATATTTTGGATTTATAGGATATATTTTCCCCTGAAACTTTATTTCATTGAGATTTTTCAAAATGACTGCCCCTAATTTCGAAGGGGATTTGCTTGCTCCGATTATTGCAATTGATTTCGGCTCAAAAACATATTTGAGATTTTTTATTTTGTCTTTCATTTTATATCCCTTTATTATTTTTAAGATAAATGAATAATAAAAAGTGCAGGTTTAAATCACTTATTAATTTTTAATGAAAATGCGAACATTTTTATTTATTTATAAACACATATATCTTTATGCATAAAACTACCACCAAGAAATTCCCGGAAACAAATGTACTTGGCCTTAAAGGCTATGTATTCGGAAGACATCTCTATCAAAAAAGAGGAAATGTGGTAAACCCTAGTGGGCATGGTGATTGGGATTGTGGTGTTGTAATAAGATTTGCAAGTGAATGTGGATTAGGGAAATATCAACACCATGATGCATCAAAGCCAATTATTTCGGCTAATGCTATGTACTGGCCGATGTTTTATTCAAGTTTAGAAAGTATTGAAACAACTTTAGAATTTTCAATAAGAAAACATTGCCGGAGATTATGCAAAAAAAGTGATAGGGCAGTTATTATGGATTGGGGATGTGGAGATGGGACCGCCCTAAAGCAATTATCTTCTGACAAAAAGATTAGGGAAAATACATTATTTTTTGGATATGGAAATACCTGGGATACCAACTGGAACAGCATAGATGGGGTAAAATTTTTATTTTTTGTAAAAGAACACATGGTGGAATATTTTAGAAGAGCAAAACTTAAGCTGGATTTTGTATATTCACACGGTGGTTTGGATAAATTAACCCCTGAAGAATTTATAGAGCATTTAAAGGATTTATCTGATGTCATAATGCAAGGTGGAATAATTGTAAGTAATGTAACAAAAAAGATAGGGTATGAAGAGCTAACTGAATTATTTGATGTCAATAGTTTAAACGAATTAGTACTCATTTTAACAAAAAAATAAATCACTTTCTAAATCTTATATCGACAATATCGCATCCTTTCGAATCAAAAATAACAGGATTTAGATCAATTTCTTGTATATTTTCTTTTGCCATAAACCTGCAGGTTTTAAACAGGAGAATTTCAAGGGATTTGAAATTTATCGCTTTCTGCCCCCGGGTCCCCATAATCAAAGGATGGGCTTTTAATTCATAGACCATCTCAACTACATCCTCTTTTGTTATCGGGCATAATCTTGCAGTAATATCCCGGAATACTTCAACATAGATTCCTCCAAGCCCAAGAACAATCATATGCCCGAACTGGGGGTCGCATTTTCCCCCGATAATTAGTTCTAGCCCTTTTCTTGCCATTTTCTGTATTAGCACTCCATCGATTACATGCCCTTTTGAATTGAAAATTATTTCATCATAGGCCAGCGAAAGGGATTCCTCATTTTTTATATTTATTTTAACTCCACCCACATCTGTTTTGTGCGCGATATCCGAGGAAATTATTTTTATGGCGACAGGATATCCCATTTTTTTTGCTTTTGATACTGCATCTTTTTTTGATTTTGCAACATCATACGGAATTAGCTTGAAATTGTTTTTTTCAAGAAGCCTGAAATCATCAATCATTTTCATAATTAAAATAAAAAAAGAAAGAAAATTAAAAGATTGGTTTATTTCTTTTTTTCTGATTTGTTCAGGTAATTATACACGGTTGCGATTAGAAAGAAGAAGATAAATGCATCCAAAAATCCATATACAAACCCGAATACTGCGCCTACAATGCCTTCGCTGTATCCAATATATAACTTGCCAAGTGCTGTTACAAGTCCAAGGCTATACTGGCCCAAAAATGCCATCAGAAAACAGGAAAGTCCCCATATTACTCCAGCTGCAACCCCGAAATTTGTTGATTTTAATTCCAAATAATCACCTAATTTAAAATGTGAATTATATATTTAAACCTTCGGATGGATAATAATACCTGCGGGGTCGTGGTGCAACCAGGTTAACACGGCTGGCTCCAGATCTGATTTATCTTTTAATTGGATAAATTCAATATTGAGTCGTGAAACCAGCATATTGGGGTTCAAACCACGCTTTTTGACCAGTAGATTTCTTAATGGCAAAAATCTGTGATCCAAAAAACCATTGCGGCATTACAAATGCTTTTTTGGTTGATGAAAATCCCTACGATCCCACTTTTTTATTTTCTTGAAAGATAGATTGCCGGAAACAGCAATATAATGCCAAGGGTTGGAAGGGTGCAAGGATCAGTACTGCCTGGCTTAAAGAAAAAGCTGTTTATTATCTTTTCAGTTTCCTGAATATTTTTTGCCTTGTTTCCATCCAGTATTGAAACATCAAAATTGTAATAGATTCCATCCTTGTAAACATCAGTAAAGCATAAATAGTCATCATATTCTCCTGACATGCACTCAGAATAAAATTCAATTCCGCCTGAGGTACTTTTCTTTTCAATATTTTTTGAAATATATCCTTCTTTTATTCCATTCCAGTCAGAAGCAGACATTGGCTCTGCAGAAATTATTGCAATTGTAACCTGATCTGAAGTAGAATAATACGCCAGACCATTTTCTACAGTTCCAGAGGTATATTCAGGCATTATTTCAAGATTGGTGTTGGAAATTTTATCCGGAAAAGCAGTTGCTGAAAAAGATAGTCCCAATATAAGAATAAACAAAACAAACCATTTCATATTTTCATAACGATAGTATAATTTAAAAACTTTTTGAATTTTTAGATATTAATCCTCCGTATAACCCCATTGTTGGCATCAACTTCAACCATTTCTCCGTTCCGAAAAATTGCTGTTGCAATTTTTGTTCCTATTATGCAGGGTTTTTTCATTTCGCGGGAAACAATTGCCGCATGGCTTGTTATGCCTCCCTGTTCTGTAATTATTGCAGCTGCCTTTTTCATTATGGGAACATACTCGGGCGTTGTCTGGTTGGATACAAGTATCTCTCCTTCCAAAAAATTGCGCATATCCTCCATTTTTCTTATTATTCGAACCCTTCCTCTTGCATAACCAACTGATGCAACTACTCCTCTTAATTCAGGTACATCTTGTTCTGATTTCCTGTTTAAAAATCTAAAATATTCCTCTGCCTCATCCCCTGCGCAGATAAAATACTTTCCTTCAGGAATGATATAATAAAACAATTGTTCTTTTCTCTTTTCTATTCGCTCTGTGAAATTTTTATTTTTCAGCAATAACGCCCCCACCTCATCAAAAACAAGAAAAGTAAGATCAGCTTTCGGGTAGTTCTTTCTTTTTGAAACTTCGTTTAAAAAAAGATCAAACGCATGCATCCCCATATAAACCCCTCCTTTTCTCATGTCTTTCCATTTTGAAAACAGCCTTGCAACTTCGAGAAGGTTTTTTAGGTACGCTGAAAAATCAAGAGAGCAAATGATTTTTTTCCTTTCTTTTTTTAATTTTTCAAGTTCATTTTCTTTTTTGGATAGGAAATTTCTTATCTGATCTTTTGCCTTAAATTCATCTATAATTTTTTTTACCTGTCCATAAAACTGTTCTGCATCGATATATTCGGTATTAAAATAATTATTTTTTATCCAGTAAAATGACTCTTCATGCCTTTTAAGTCTTAAATAAACGGCTTTGTGGTTTTTCTTTATTTCTGCAAAATCAGGGACCCGGCTACCAAACTTTTCGCGTACTATTTCTGCTATTTTAAGAAGCCTGAATTCCGATTCAAGTGCAAATGAAAGATAGTCTGGGGAAGTTAGATTTTGCAGTGCCTGAATCTTTTTTTCAAAACCAAGTCTGTTTCCAATTTCTTGTTTAACCAGCTCTTCAAGCCAGTCTTTTTCTCCTGTGGACATAAAAGAATCGCAAAGATATGCAAGCCCTCCTGCAGATAGGTAGGATAAATAATAGTTCTTGAATGTTTCATATAATTTCTTGTCTGAAAGGGAAGAAAGATCCAATTTAAGGAAGGATTTATTCAGCAGGAGGTATTTTTTCCAATTTTTTTTCCATTCCGAATAGAACCGGAAAATTTTTTTATTATCCTTTTTGCATAGTTCTATGATTCGGTTCCGGACTTTTAGGATATCATTCTGATTCAAAAACCAATGGGCTTCCTCATTTTTTATAAAGCCTGTAAAACTTGAATAAAACGGGGAAAAAAGCTGGGAAAAGATGTGAATCTGGCTTTCAGATGATGCTGCCAATGTAAACAATTTTCCATGAAAAGACTTGCAGTAGGAGTCCCTGACCCCTTCTATAATTGACAGGGGAATTCTCCTAATTAACGGAAACGGAGAATAAATCATTCACCAATCACTTTCACAAGGACCCTCTTGTTTCTCTGGCCGTCGAATTCACAATAAAAAATTTGTTCCCATGTTCCAAAATCCAATCTTTTGTTTGTAATTGGCAAAACGACTTGGTGCCCGATTAACTGCCTCCAGATGTGTGCTGCTGCATTGTCTTCTCCGACATTATGATGATAATGAGCTTTATATGGAACCAATCTTTCAAGGGTATTTAGATAATCTTTGATTAATCCTGATTCATTATCATTTACAATTACTGCCGAAGTTATGTGCATTGGGTTGATTAGGGCTAATCCTTCTTTTACTTTTGATTCCTCGATTATTTTCTCTATCCGGCTGGTTATATTTATGAATTCTATTTTGTTTTCTGTATTGAAGGCTAGATATCTTGTCAGAACTTTCATAAATATAGATAAAACGGATAAAGATTAAATAATTCCGAATGTTTTGCTAAAAAATGGAAAAAAATGATAGATTTAAAAAGATTAATGAAGTAATAAAATAGATATAGCATAGGTGTTAAAAGAAATGAATTCTGTTGTAAAGGTAGGGAATACAAAATCGAAAGTTTTGGTTCCAGCTGATAAAAAAATAATGCTTCCTACTCAGAAGAGAATAGAAATAATTGGGAAATTTGAGCCTTTATACGACGAACATATGTATGTCACCGGGCATTATGATTTGATGAAATTTTTGATAAAAAGATTAAGCGCAATATATGAAACGGGTTTGCAGATCGGGGATTATATTGTAGATATTGGCGCAGGAAGCGGAGTTATGCTTGGTGAACTAGCGCTCATAAAACAAAAATCAATCCTTAATTTAGATTTAAGAGAAGATAACGGCTCTATAAAAATGATCGCCATGGATTTATCTCCGGAAATGCTTAAGCGTGCAAAGAGCAGAATTGAACGAAGGATGAGGCGAATTATTTCCCAGGATCAAGGAACTTATGGAAAAGATGGATCATATAAGATATATGGTGCTGGCGCAAAAATAGAGGACCTAAATGAACCTTTAACTCTTACAAAACAAAACGGACACGAAATTGATCTTTTGGAAGTAAAATTCATGGTAAGTGATGCAATGAATCTTGATGATATCCCAAATCCATGGGAGTTAACATCAAAAATTAATCCAGATACAATAATAACCAGTTATTGTTTTCACTGGTTTGAGGATAAAATAAAAATTGCACAACAAATTCATAATGTTTTAAAACCAAACGGAAACTTCATTTCAATAGAAGAATTTCCTTTGGTGGTAACCCTTATTGAGGGAAATCGGGTTAGCATGGAACTTGCAAAAGCAATAGAAGAGGCAACAACTGTAATAGATATAGATGAACTTCATCATCGCCTCTTTCCTAATAGCGGTTTGAGGCCTGTATCCGGAACACAATTTGAATACCCCATAGATAAATTGCATCGCATGTATGCGAATGCATATGAAAAACTGGAAGAAACTCCAAAAACAGAAAAACTACAAAAAGATATTAATGATGCGTTAGATCCCTACACCACTCATGAAACATAGGTCAAATCTCAATTTTTCCCCATAATGGATTAAACTCATAATCATGCTTGAATGTTTCAAGGACCAGTTCAGTTTTTGTTTCGATAATATAATTTTTCGTATTTATTTTTTTCAGTAATGCAGTAAGTTCGGTTCTGTCTTTTGTTCTTGCAACAACCAATGCATCGTATGTTCCGGTTATTGCATATCCTGCGACAAGCTCTGAAAATTTGGAAAGTTCGGTTAGAATATCCCATTCGGATCTTGTTTTTTTATCTACTTTTACCCAGATTAATGAATGAAGGTCATATCCGATTTTATTAAAATTGATAACTGCAGCATATTTAAGCACTATTCCCTCTTTTTCGAGATTTTTTATTCTTAAAAGTATTGTATTCGGATGGGAACCCAATTTTTTTGAAAGGGCTCTCACAGACTGCTTGCAGTCGTTTCTCAATTCACTAATCAACATAAGATCTAATTTATCATATTTTACACCCATATAATCACCTAATGATGTTTATTTGTACATAAGATTTAAAAATAGATATATCAAAAAAACAAAAAAAATAGACTAAACTATATATAGTTCCCAATCACTAATAAGTATCGGGTTGATTTTATGTCAGTTGAGAGTACGGAAGAGGAAATTAAAACCCAGATTGAGATTCTCTCAAATCAAATGGAGATACATCTGGGCGGAGTTTGGGAAAGCACAACAAAAGACAATTTACTTAAAACTGCAAACAAGGTAAAACAGATTGTGCAAAATTCAAACGGATTTTCAAAAAATGTCCAGATAGACAAAACACTAAATATACTCAATAGAGCGAAGGTAAAGGCAATTATGTCAAATGATAAGGAGTATTACAGCGTTTGCCAGAAGATTGATTCAATCATTACTTCTTTAAACCACTGCAGGGGGAATTAGAATGAGGACAATTACAGTTATGACTCAAAACAGGGCGGGATTGCTTTCAGATATGTCATATATTCTTGGAAAAAATAAAATAAATATAGAAGGACTTGATGTTGATGAAGTTGGAGAGAAGGTAGTAATAGATATCACTGTTAGAAACAGTGAAAAAACAATTGATGTACTAAAAAAGAACGGATTTGAGATAATTGAAAGGAAAGGATTGCTTTTAAGGGCAGGCAAAGACCCAAATAAACTTGAAGAATTAAAACAGAAATTAACTGAACGGGGAATAAAAATAAGCAATGAAGAGGTAATTTGCAGCGGGGGAGAGCGGACAATTCTTTCCTTAAATGTAAATCACCCAAGGAGGGCAAATAAAGTGCTTGCAAGCATGGCATTTTGAATTTTTTTATTTTTCTAAAAAACAGGATTTTCATTTGAGCTTAAAAATGTTTTGATTTATGTTCTATTTATGTCTTCTTTTGATGAGGTATTATCAAGACCTTCACTATTTTTAGATGTCAATGTATTGTCCCCTCATTATATCCCCCAGACTCTTCCATTCAGGGAAGAACAGATACAGGAAGTTATGACAATTGTCTCCCATGCCCTAAAGGGGCAAAGGCCAAGAAATCTTTTTATTTACGGAAAAACCGGAACAGGAAAAACCTGCACTGTGAAAAAAGTTATGAACGAGTTCAATTCTGTTGAATCCTCAGCTTCAATGTGTTATATCAACTGCAGAATTTATAATTCAAGGTATAGAATCATGCAAAAATTGCTAAAACAATACGTGCCTGAAACAGACCGGGCAGGATTTGGAATAACTTATTTTTATGAGAAATTGATGGGGTTTCTCAATTCAAAAAGATATCTTGTAGTTGTTCTTGATGAAATAGATATGATAAAGGATTTGGATGAACTTATATATACACTTACAAGAATAAATGATGAGCTTAAAGCTGGATCGCTTAGTCTTATCGGAATTTCAAATCGGCTCTCATTTAAAAACGAATTAGACCCGAGAAGCAAAAGCTCTCTTTATGAAAGCGAAATAATTTTTCCGCCCTATACCTCTATGCAGATAAAATATATTTTAGAACAAAGAATTTCACAGGGATTTAAACCAAATGTAGTCTTGCAGTCTGCAATAAATCTTGCATCTGCAATAACTGCACAGGAAAGCGGGGATGCAAGATATGCATTAAAATTATTGTCCAAGGCAGGAGAAATCGCCCAGGCTGAGAAAAAAGAATTCATAACTGACGAGGAGGTTGAGCTTGCACGAAAAAAAGTTGAAATTGATTTGATGCAGGAAACAATTTCCTCTCTTCCAGAGCACCATCAATTAGTATTATATGCAATTGCACGGATAACATCCTCTTCTGATGGAAGATATTCAAGACTTGGCAATGATCCTAATTTTGAAGGATTTTTATTTTCAGGTGAAGTTTTCGAGCAGTACTGCGCGCTCTGCACAGAATTAAACAAAAAACCGAGAGGTTCAAGATGGTTTAGGGAATATTTAAATGATTTGGAGATGCTTGGATTGATTACTTCCAAAGTAAGTTCAAAAGGCGTAAGGGGGCATGCAACACTAATTAAGATAGGAAATGAGCCAGAAGAATTATTGAAAACAATGGAGAGAATTTTTAGATAGGGAATTCGCTGGGGGCGAGATTTGAACTCGCGTGGGCAGATGCCCAATAGTTATCAGACATCCAATTTCAAAATCGAAATCGATATAGCAGACTATCACCCTACCGGACTAGGTGACCCCAGCATAAAGATAAATTATTGCACAAACACTTATTAAATAATTTCTCCTATTGCAACAAGCCTCCATTTCTGTCCGATTCTCTTGCTTATTGCAACTTTGCTTTTTGGATCTATTGCAAGGGGTTTTTTCAATTTTATTCGTGCATTTCCCTTTTTTAGTTTTGTTATCATTCCAACCCCGGTTGAGGTATAAACGCTTAAAACAACCGGTTCTCTTTCAAGAAGAGAGATGTTCTCGGTATCTTTTCTTTTAAACATTTTATATGAAACAGAAATTTCTTCAGTTATTTCCGGATGATTGTCTTTTTCTCCAAGAACAGTTCCGTTTAGGGCATCAGATTTTGTAATTGAAGGATCAAGGCTTGTTCCCATTGCAATTAATCCTCCCGGATGCGCTTCTTTTAAAATATTGCTTTCAGCCCTAAGGCCGTTTATTTTTACTAAAATGGGTTTTGTTTTTCCATTTCTTGTTATCCCAGGGCATAGCATAACTTCCTGCCCGTCTTTGATTTTTCCGCAAACAATAGAGCCCCCAAGCACCCCTCCCTTAAGACCGGTTATTTTTGTTCCGGGCTTATTTATATCAAATGATCTTGAGATGTAAACTCTTAGGGCGGCATCAGGATTTCTTTTAGGCGTCTTGAATTTTTCGTATATTTTTTTTGCAAGCTCTCCGATATTTACTCTATGGTACGCGCAAACAGGGATAATCGGCAGGTCTTTATCCTTATAAGATGTTTTTGCTACAAACTCTTTGATTTGCGCATAATTTTCCAGTGCTTTTTCTTTTGAAACAAGATCAATTTTTGTCTGGACAATTATTATATTTTCTATTCCGAGAGATTCCAAAACCATAAAATGTTCGTATGTTTGAGGTTGGGGACAGGATTCATTGGCAGATATAAGAAAAAGGGCGCAGTCAATTATTGACGATGCAGAGATTGCAGTTGTCATTAATGTTTCGTGGCCCGGGGCATCGATAAAAGAAATTCTTTTCACTTCTTTTGGAACGCATTTGTCAGAGCATTCTTTTTCAAAACTATATTTTTTTGTATTTTCACAGTAATATATTGATGCATCAGCATATCCAAGTCTTATTGAAATGCCTCTTTTCACTTCTTCGCTGTGGGTATCGGTCCATTTTCCGCTCATTGCTTTTGTAAGAGTAGTTTTTCCATGATCAACATGCCCGAAAAGACCAATATTTATTTCTGCCTGCATGAAAGACTACTCCTTTTTCTCTTCTTTAGGTTTTCCGAATTTTTCTTCAAGAGAAAAAGACCCGTTTTTTACTACTTTTGCATTTATCTGAACAATATCCCCTGAAATAGTATTGCCGCGCACCATTTTCTTTTTTCTTTCCCCTTTAACAGTGGGTTTGAATCCGATTCCTCCGGAAAGATATGCACTAAGCTTTCTGTTTCCGTAAACATCTTTTCTCATTGGAAATCCGCTCTCGTCGCTTCCTCCGGTTATTTCAATTTCAAATCCGTCTGCCCCGATAAATCCGGCATCTATTTTTTCTCCTATCTTTTTGTCCAGAAGGAATGCTTTTTTATCCTCTAAAACTTCAATTTGATAGCTTTTTCCGCTCTTTGGTTCTGATATTACTAATTTCATTAATTTCTCACCTTTAGAATTTGTACAATATATGTTATTCGAATAGGTTTTTAAATCATCGCCAATTCATAAGAAAGATAATAAAATAAATAATAAATAGAAGAAAAAAAGAAAAAAAGAAAAAAATTATGCGTTTTTCAATCTAGTCTCCCACACGTAACCATCTTTTCCAAGATAGTACATATTACCGGATTTTTTATCGATTTTTTCGTTTCCGGCTCTCTTTTTCCTTCCTTTCTTATTGTGCTTCATTGGTGCTTGCCAAACATAGCCGTCTTTTCCTACATAATAGAGATATCCATCTTCTCTTACAACTTTTTCAGAACTTACTTTTTTTCCTTTCGCCATAATTTCACCTTAAAAAGACAATTGTCTTCGTTGTATATTCGTCTATACTATTTTAAATACTTTGGGAGGCTTCGTCAAAGGATTATTTGCAGTATTTTTATCTTATTTTATTTTATTTTTAGGTGTAACGAGGAGAAATACTCCACTCAAAATGTTTTTAATACTTAAACAGGATACTTGGCTATGGATTCGATCAAATTTTCAGATGGAAAATTAATTATTTTAGACCAAAGAAAACTTCCATTCAAAAAAAAATATCTTAAATGCAAAAACGAGTTCGAAACAGCCAATGCAATAAAGAATATGGCTGTTCGCGGAGCGCCTGCAATCGGAATCGCCGGAGCATACGGAATAGCACTTTCAAAAAACCCAAAATCAGCATCGATAATCCTAAAAAAATCACGGCCGACTGCAGTTGATCTTTTCAATGCAATAGATTTCATGTTGGAAGGAATAAAAGAGGGGGGAGAAAAAATTTCTCTTGCAAAAAAATGGCATAGCCTGATAATACAAAAGACGAAAAAAATTTCAGAAAACGGGGCATCACTAATAAAAAATAATAGCAATATTCTTTTGCATTGCAATGCCGGACCCATTGCAACAGCAGGGCATGGGACATCCCTTGGCGCGGTGATTATGGCAAAAAAAATGGGAACCCATATATTTGTATATGTTGATGAAACAAGGCCCAGATTTCAGGGTGCTCTTACAAGCTTTGAATTGATGGAGGCAAAAATCCCGCATAAAATAATTATAGATTCTTCTGCAGGATTTTTTATGAATTCCGGAAAGATAGATAGTGTAATGGTTGGTGCAGACAGAATCGCAAAAAACGGGGATTTTGCAAACAAAATAGGGACATACTCTCTGGCAGTTCTTGCAAAAGAAAATAAAATTCCTTTCTTTGTTTTCGCTCCGATTTCAACTTTTGATTTTTCAATTGATTCTGGAAGAAAAATAAAAATAGAGGAACGAAATGAAAATGAAATACTTGAAATTTACAGAAAACGGGTCTATGGAAAGGGCGCAAAGGCAATAAATCCTGCATTTGATATAACTCCTGCAAAATATGTCAGTGCATATATTACAGAATATGGGATTTTTAAAAACACGAAGGGGATTGAAAGGCGATGGAAAAATACACTGGAATAAAATTCAAATATATTAAAACAAAAACAAAAATTCAGCCTTCAGAAGAATTAATCAGAATTGGAAAGGAAATCTCAAAGATAATAAAAATCAAAGGAAATGAGGGAAATTTGAGCATACGGAAAAAAAATGGATTTTTAATAAAACGGGCAGGGGCAAATATGGGAAAATTAAAGGCTGGGGATGGAGTGTTTGTTGAAAGAATTGAAGGGGGAACGATTTACTCTGCAGGGAAAACCCCCTCATCCGAATCAATAATGCACCATCTTATATATAAAAAAAGAAAAGATATAAACTTAATTCTTCATTTTCATCTGGATGAATTATTAAAGAAAAAAATCGGGTTTGAAATCGGCCCGTTTGATTATGGAACGATAGAGCTTGCAAATGCGGTATCAAAGGCATCGAAAAAAGAAAATTTAATAAAAATAAGAAAACACGGGTTTGTGCTCCTTTCAAAAAATAAAAAAGAATTAATTCAAAAATTATTTGAGATATGTGATGGATATGGGCTCTGTTGAAGAAAGGATAACTGAAATCGAAGCTGAAATAAGAAAAACCCAGAAAAACAAGGCAACCGAGTACCACATAGGAATACTTAAGGCAAAAATTGCAAAGCTCAAAAAAAGCATCTATTCCTCTTCAGGCAGCGGCGGTGGGGGAGGGGGGTTTGATGTAAAAAAACAGGGTGATGCAACAGTAGTTATGGTTGGCTTTCCAAGCGTTGGAAAATCCACCCTTTTAAACGGGCTTACAAATGCAAAATCAGAAATTGCTGCATATGAATTCACAACGCTTACCTGTATACCCGGAATGATGAAATATAAGGATGCAAATATACAAATTTTGGATCTTCCCGGAATCATAAAAGGCGCTATGGAAGGAAGGGGGCGGGGAAAGGAAATAATTGCTGTTGCAAGAAAAGCAGACCTGATTATTATTCTTCTTGATTCTAAAAAGCCAGAGCATTATCAGATAATTCTTGATGAACTATACGGGTTTGGGATAAGACTCAATGAAAAAAAACCAGATGTCCGGATACAAAAAACAATCAGGGATGGAATAAATATTTTAAGCTCAAACATTTTTTTAAAAAATATAAGCAAAAACGAGATATGCGCAGCTTTAAATGAATATGGGGTGCACAATGCAAATGTTATTTTACGGGAAAAAATAAACCTTGACAGATTTATTGATGCACTCGAGCAAAGCAGGTGCTATATCCCTTCATTAACAGTAATAAACAAGGCGGATTTGGGGGTTGAAAAAAACAAGTTTCCAAAAGATGCAATAGAGATTTCAGCAGAAAAGGCAGCTGGCCTTGAAAAATTGAGAGATGAGATATATAAAAAATTGAGGTTTATAAGAATTTTTACAAAAAGAAGGGGGGAAAAAGCAGACCTTGAAGAGGCATTGATAATGCGGGAAGGAACAGTTATAAGGGATATATGCAAAATACTTCACAGAGACCTTGAAAAAAATTTCAAGTATGCCCTTATCTGGGGAGAGAGTGCAAAACACCCCGGGCAGAGAGTTGGTTTTGAACATCTTTTAAAAGATAAGGATATAGTCCAGATATTTGCAAAATAGGGGGAAAAAATGGTTGCAAAAAAAGAAATTGAAAAAATAATTGAATGGTGTGACAGGAAAAAGAGGGAAACTGGAAAAATTGTTCTTGTTGAAAGAAATCCCTTCCGGGACGAAATTTCCTGGACTTACAGGTTTCCGCTAATAGAAATAGACAGGGGACTGGAAGTTGCATCAAAAACAAGCCTTGTATATGATTCCTCTATAAAAGAGCTGTGGCAGTATCTAAACGGAGAATGGAGAAGGGTTCAGCCATCAATTGAGATTAGTTTTGAATGAAAGAAAGTATTATAAATATCTTTGTGGTAAATAACTATATGGCCATGGGAAAAGGTTCTGTTCGAAAAGAGATGGAAGAATTAAAAAAACCAAAAGATGCTGTTCCTAAAAAACAAATAAAACTAGACTTGCCGGATATTAAATTAACGAAAAGAAAACAAACAGTATCAATATTACAAGAGCAGGAGGCGGCTAAGGCTGCTGCACTCGAACTTGCAAAACAACTTGAAAAAGGCGGCAGGCTAACCTGGGCATAGGAGGAAAATTTTATGGTTTCCTTTTCAGAAGTTGATGAAAAAATAAAAAAACAAATGATCCTTATCTGGAAAGAAATGAGTGAAACAGACAAAACCCATTTTGTAAATCAGGTGGCAATAACCTTGAGCGTTCTTGGAAGCCAAAATGGGGGAAGAAAACAGGTTGTTGATGTTTTGGACTATTTGGTGAGCGATGGGGCAAAAAATCTTGCGGATTTTGGGATTTATCTTCCGATAGGATTAAAAGAACTGGATGAAAAACAAAAAAGGGCAATAAGAATTGTTGAAAATTACAGGATGAAAAACAATCTCCCGAATATGCCTGCAAAACCGATTATCTAGATTGAAAAGCCCAATAATCCAATATCCTGCTGATTTGGCCTTATTATTGAATTTTTGAATTTTGCAGTGGATTTTAATTTCATATTTCCTTTAGAGTAATTATAAAATAATTCTAAGATTTGTTTTGGGTTTCTAAGCCTGCTTTTTTCCAGAAGAATCTCAATGATCTGTTTTCCTGAAGCATCCAGAATATTTTCTCCGTCAAATAAAAACGGGAGATTTGCCCAAAACCCATCAGTGCATACGAAAAGAAAATCAGAATTTTCAAGGGAGATTTTTCCAATGTTTTGGGGGGCAATTGAAATATTGCCCATGACCCTTTTTTTTCCTGAAACATTTTGGGAAAAAGAACCAGTATACATCTGCGGGGCTGAAAGCTGGGAATAAAATTCCTGATAATCAACCTTCCCCCCTTTTTGCACAATTCCAGCCATTCCATCATCTGTTGTTATTTTTTTTGCCAAAACCTCGTTTCCAAAAGAGATTGAATAAATCCTCGTGTCTCCAATATTTAGATAATACAGGGTTTTTTCGCAGACAATGCCAATTGACATTGAAGCGCCGCATTGGCAGTTAAGTTTTGAAAGTTCATTTTCAGCAGTATTGAGAAAGGATTTAAATAATGAAAATAATGTTTCTTCATTTGAAAATCCAACGGAATTAAAGTATTTTTTAAAAAGGGAGAGAAGAATGGCTGATGATTTCTCATCCGAATTTGAATTAACAAAAGAAACACCATCAAAAACCCCAAAAAGAAGGGCCCTTTTTCCATCCATATAAAAATCCCGGAAATAAACTGCATCTCCGGAATTGTGGTCTTTTCTTTTTCTCGGCCTCTTATCCACTATTGCAGCAGCAGAGGAAAAATCAAGATAATCAATTGTTTTATACGGGATGTTGAAAAGCTCTATTTTTCCTGATTCAAAATTGCTTCCAAAATTGCACAATTCAAGCCTCTCAAACATTTTTTCAGCGCTAACCTTATACTTTCTCCTAAGATTTGATGACTGCGGGCTTTGCCATGAAAAACCCATTTTCTGGATCGGAATTATGCTTTTGTAAGTTCCTTTTTCAATTTCATCCGAGTCGGTTGAATACAGAAGGGTAAATCTTTCAACTTCATTTTTTGAAATGTTTGTTCTTTCTGAGAACTCTTTTCCAAGGGCCAATGTTATAAGGCTCTTATAATAAATATTTTCAAGGGCTTCCTGTTTAAACCTTTCTTCTATTTTTTGAAAATTATCCTCTATTTTTGTAAAGCCGGCCAGTTTTGGTTTTTCATTTTCAAAGCCGGGGCTGGTGATGGCAACTTCCTTATGGGAGGGTTTAAACATGGATATATTAAAAAAACAAATATTAAAAACTTATCGGCAATTTTCTAAGCAAAATAAGGAAAATAAAAATTTTAAGCAGTTAAAAGTTCGGATGCTGCCTCTCTCACAGTATTATCATACCACCGACAGTGAGCAATATTCTCTAGTGCCTCTTTATCTCCTTTTAGTTCTTGAACGGCATTTACACGGAGCCTTATATAATCCTCCTTTTCTTCCATAGTGCGATAGTCTTCTTTTTGAGATTTAGCAATCTGCAACATCGCATCATTGTTCCCTTTAAGTTTTCCAAAGGAAACTAAAAACACTTCTTGATCTGAAGAGTTTATAGTAAGTTTTATTAAATAATTAACATCCACAAGTTTTTCAACTGCTTCTCTTCTTAAATCACCATGCATTGAACTTAGGGCAACTTTATATATAGAATCAGCATCAGAGGATAGAATTTTTTCAAATGCTGTTTTCGCACTATCGTAATCTGAATATATGGCAATGAGTGCTTCTCCTGTAGAATATTTTACAGAATCAATCTTTCCAAGTATTTGTGCTGCTGCTAATCTTGAATCAGAGTATTGAGAATCCAAAATGGGATCTAACATATGAAAAATGGTATTTATAATAATATTCCCTCTACATATTATACTGCTTTCTCCTTTTAAAATAAGATTTCCACCAGGCCCTGTATATATAACCTGGTCCCCACTTTTCGTATCTAAAAATTCTGTGAGTTTTTTAAATGCATCCATTCTTAAAACGGGATTCTCAGAAGTAGTTGCAGTTAGTCCTAAGTTGCAATATTCTCTACTGAGTTCTGATAATGCTGCCTCTTTTTGATCATAATCTGATGAAGTACGGATAATAGTTAATAATCTATCTATGTACGCTGGTCCTAAATCTTGTCCTGCGTCAGCTCTAAATTTAGCTCGGATAAAATGTTGTTTATAAAAACATGTATCGCAGTTAGGTTTACCATGTCCACCTATAATACCTACTCGAGTTAATGACTTCATAATACCACAAATATATTATTATTACAAATATTTAAATACATATTTATTAACACAAATATAAAAAAATCTGATCTCAACGGCAAAATAAGGAAAATAAAAAGGAAACAATTAAATTATTGTATTTAACAATTAAACTTAGGTGTTTTGCATGGATTATACTATTTTCACAATTGGAAGCCACTCAGCTTTGGATGTTTGCGAAGGTGCAAAAAAAGAAGGAATGAAAAATGCAGTAATCTGCCAGAGAGGAAGGGAATTTCCGTATCTTTCCTATTATAAAACAAGAAAACGTGGGGAACAAAAAATCGGAGTTGTTGATGAGGTAATTTTAGTTGAAAAATTCAAGGATATTTGCTCAAAAACAACACTCGATTATATGAAAAAAAAGAATCCGATTTTTGTTCCAAACAGGTCTTTTTCTGTTTATGTCGGATATGAAAAAATAGAAAATGAATTTGAAATTCCGATTTTTGGAAACAGAAAACTGTTACGGGCAGAGGAACGGACAGAAAAAAATAACCAGTACGATCTTTTGAGAAAGGCAAAAATAAATTTTCCAAAACAGATTTCGAATCCAAAGAAAATAGATTCTCTTTCTCTTGTAAAGGTAAACGAGGCAAAAAGAAAATATGAACGGGCTTTTTTCACCGCCTCATCTTATGAAGAGTATGTAAAAAAAAGTGAAGAAATGATAAATTCCGGAAAAATAACCAGAGCGGATTTAGAAAAGGCAACAATAGAAGAATTTGTAATTGGCGCGCATTTTAATTTTAATTTCTTTTATTCCCCAATAAACGAAGAACTTGAACTTTTGGGAACTGACACGAGGCGGCAGACGACAATTGATGGTTTTTTGAGAATGCCGGCAGATGTTCAGCTTGAAATCCTAAAATCCCACCAGCCAAGAAATATAGAAGTAGGACACATTGCCTGCACAGTAAGGGAATCTTTATTGCAGAATGTATTTGAACAGGCGGAAAAATTCATAAAAACAGTTGCAAAGGAATATCGCCCGGGGATAATCGGTCCTTTTGCACTTCAGGGAGCACTAATTGAAAGGGATGGAAAAGAGGAATTTACAACATTTGATGTTTCCTTTAGAATGCCCGGCTCTCCTGGAACAAGATTTACCCCATATTCAGGCTATCTTTTCCAAGAACCTGTTTCTTTTGGAAGAAGAATTGCAATGGAGATAAAGGATGCAGGCATAAAAAACAAGATGGACCTGATTACAACCTGAATGGGAGTTTTATTGATGAAAATAAAATTGAAAAACAATAAAATTATCAGTTTTATCGAAGAGCACCCCACCCTAAAGGGTGAGGTTTGCGCTCATTCGATAAAATCTCGCCAAGTCGGCAGAAAAACCACCTCTTTTAAGAGGAGGATTGAATGCCGACCCGACTTGGCGATAAGAATTGAAAGATTATCCAAAAAAATAAAAATAAGCCAATTGCTAGAATATATTAATTCTTTTTACAACGAAAGGATATATCTTATAATGGATCATAAATTCACCTGCTTGGAAGAGCAAAAATGGCTTGAAAATTCCATAAAAGAAATAAGGAAAAACGAAAGACTTCATTATATTTGCTTTAATGGAAAAAAAATAATTGCATCAGTTGAGGCAAAAAAAGATAGGATGAGAGAAAAATGCAATGTTTGCCTTGGAATTGCAATAAAAAAAGAATTTCGGGGATGCGGACTTGGAACAATTTTATTAAAACTTATAATAGGAGAAGCAAAAACAAAATTTAAGCCTAAAAATATTTATCTTTCCGTGATTTCAAAAAACTGCCCTGCAAAAAAATTATATGAAAAGATTGGTTTTAGGGAATTTGCAGTTTTTCCAAAGTGGGTAAACTATGAAAATAAGTATATTGACAAGGTTTTTATGAAATTGGAAAAATAAAAATTATAAGAAGTTAACAATCGTTATTGCGAAGGAGTAAATAACGCATTAAACTTTGAGATAGGGCCTTTCCGAGACCATTTTAACAATTAACTCTCCCAAAAACTTCTGATTAGATGCATCATTAGGCAAAATACCTTTTTCTGCAATAAAGAATGCACATTCACAAACCCTTGCTATTTCCTTATCTGCAGTTTCAACATCAATTTTCCCGTATCTTTTTTTCTCATTTAAATTGAATATGTGAATTGATACCCAATCAGCACTGTTTCTGCCTACATAATCCTTGCTTTCTAAATTGGCTCCCAAATCATATAATGCAGATAGAGATTTAATATGCCCAAAATCTGCAGCAAGCATTATTTCTGTTCTGCCCCAAAGCTCCCTTGATTTATCAATCTTTGCCCCTTTGTCATAAAGCAGTTTTATCATTTCCGGATTATCTTGTATAACGGCTACCATGAGTGCATTCATTGAATTAGGATCTTCCATAATTCCAACAACTACATTGTATATCAAATTGAGTGAATTTGGATCTGCTCTGTTTTCAATTCCTTTCAACACTCCATTTAGATCCCCCTTTTCAACAGCCCTAAAAAAATCCCACCTTATTTTTTCTTCTGGATCTAAGAGCATTGGAAGTATACTTTCAAACTCTTTTTTTCCTGCAAGAAGTATTTCTTCATGTATCCCACTGTTTAATTCTTCAATTTCGTTTCGCCTTGGATTTTGAAATGTGGCAAGGGTATCCATTCTTTCTAAAACTTTCATATTTTCTTCAACCCGACCTAGGTTCTTACTGATTTGTTTGAATGTGTTTAATTCGATTGGATCGGTTGAAGATTTTAACCTCAGCTTCTGTTGTTTTAAGCGCCTGCAAGCCTCGGCAATAGGTAGTATTACTCTTTCCATGGTGGTATATAGTGTTCAATAAGTAATTAAAATGTATTGGCTGGATTTTGTATGAGGATATGCCTGCCTTCAATAAAACTTATTCAAAAAATATTGGGCACAATAATTGGCAAAAATCAAAAGATTAAATTTTATCCGACTAAAAAAGGAATAAATTATGGAAACAGATATTTGGGCAAGGTTTTTATGAAATTGGAAAAATAAAAAAATTTAGAAATATTTTTAATTGATTAACCCCATCTACATTTGGTGGGAAAATATCCAAAACAAAAATAACGCATCTTGCAATAATTCCTGATGGAAACAGAAGGTGGGCAAAAAAGCATAATATCTCCAAAGAAGAGGCATACGCAACAGGAATAAGAAAAATTGGGGAGGTATTAAAATGGTGCCGGGAAAAGGACATAAGAATACTCACAATGTGGGGCTTTAGCCTTGAAAATTTCAGACGGGATGAAAAAGAACTTTTAAAGCTTTTTGAACTTTTTAAAAAAAATCTTGTAAAGGCATTGGTCAGCAGTGAAAAGGAAAAATTTGATGTGAAGGTAAAATTTCTTGGAAGAACTTCCCTTTTTCCAAAAGAAATATCAGAGATGATGAAAAAGGCTGAAAAAGAATCTGAAAACAGGGAAAAATACCAGCTTAATCTTCTAATGAGTTACGGGGGAAGGGCTGAAATAATCGATGCTGTCAACACGATTATAAAAAAGGGAATAAAAAAAATTGATGAAAAAACATTTCAAAATTATCTTTACACAAAAGCCATTCCTGACCCTGATTTGATAATAAGAACTTCCGGAGAAAAAAGACTAAGCGGGCTTATGCCATGGCAGAGCGCGTATTCAGAACTTTATTTCTGCGATAAATTATGGCCGGATTTTAAAAAAGAGGATTTTGAAGATGCAATTGATAATTATCTCAAAAGAAAAAGAAGATTTGGAAAATAGGTGGTGTTCATAAAAATAATAAACCGGACATGCGGCAAAATAATTTCAGATAACTGCAGTTTGGCGGATAGTTTCTTATCAAGGGCAATAGGGCTTATTTTTTCAAACGACAAGAAAAAAACAATATTTTTTGTGTTTGACAGGATAGGGAAAAACCCGATCCATTCTATTTTTGTTGTATATCCTTTTTTTGCAATTTATCTTGATAAAAATATGAAGGTAACGGAAATTTTTAAAGTAGAGCCATACCGATGGTATATCGGAAACAGGAAACCTGCAAAATATCTTCTTGAAAGTTTTGATATGAACATAAAGGTAAATGTTGGGGATGTGCTGGAATGCTTGGATGGAAAATAACTGATAACGGAAGGTATAAATTAAAATTCCATAAATTAAGTGCAGAAGAAGAAGAGCTTATTTCAAGAACTGAAAAGACATACGGAGAAGTTGCCAGGGGAGGGAATATTTCCACAAGAGAAAATGCAAAGGAAAAAATAAAGGAAATATTAGGGCAGGAATGCAGAAGAATGAAAGTTTATATAGATGATGAACAGGAAGAGTATCTTTTGGAAGTTGCAACATCCCATATCTTCGGATTATGTTTTTTTGATGAACTGCTTGAAGATGATAATATTGAGGAAATAAGCGCAATAGGAATTGAAAAACCGGTTTATGTTTTTGACAGAAAGAAAGGATGGCTTGATGTAAATGTCTGTTTTGAATCAGAAGAGCAAATGGCAGAAATAGTAAATAAAATGGCAAAAAATACAGGAAGGCGGATAACGCTGAAAAATCCTCGCGTTAATGCAATGCTTGAAGACGGCTCCAGGCTTCATGCAACACTTCCGCCCATTTCCTGCGGAGAGATAACCATAAGAAAATTCAGGCAAAATCCTTTCAGTCCAAAAGAAATAGTAGAAAATAAAACCTGTGATCTGGAATCAATGGCATTTTTATCACTTGCAATGCAGTCTGACAGCAATATTGTTATTGCCGGAAACACTGCAAGCGGAAAAACAACAACACTAAACAGTTTGTTTTCATTTGTTCCAGAAGAGGAAAGAATCCTTATAATAGAGGAAACTCCGGAAATATCAATACCCCATGGCCATCAGATTAAAATGATTCCAAACCCTGAAAATGAGATAAATCTTTCAGATCTTGTATATGACAGCCTGAGAATGAGGCCTGACAGGACAATTGTTGGGGAAATACGAAAACGTGAGGAAGCACTTGCAATGGTTGATGCAATGATTTCAGGGCAGGCACGAGGGTGTTATGCAACGATGCATGCAAGAAGCAGCATGGAGGCTTTTCAAAGGCTTAAAACATTTGGAATTTCAAATGAGGATATTAATTCAATAGACTGCATAATTATTCAGAGGAGAATTTTAAAATACGACCCAAAATGCAGAAGAAATTATCAGATAAGAAAAATCGTGGAGATTTCAGCTCCAACTGAAGGAACCCATTATATCCCTGATAAACGATTGTGCAGGGAAAAATTTGCCCAGAAAATAGCCGACCAGCTGGGGCTTTCAAAAAAAGAGTTTCAAAAAGAACTGGAAAACAGGAAAAAAGTGATAAATTCCTGCAGCTTGAATTTTGAAAAATCATTTGGAAAAATACAAAAAGAATTTTACGGGATAAAGATATGAACAATAATACCAGATTGCTTGAAGCAGAACTTGCATTCGGGCTTGAAAGGATAGCTATTCTGCTTGACTGCGGGCTTGATTTTCAAACAGTGCTGGAAATTATTGCAAAGGAAGATGGAGAATTTTCAAGATTTGCAAAAAAGGTCCTACAGAAAGAAAAAACAGGATTTGAATTGGGGAAGGCCCTTTTGGTATCTGCAAAAGAATACAATTCTGATGAAATAAAACGGGCAGCAAGCAGGATAATCTCTGCATACAGAAGCGGAGAGAAAGGAGAAAAAGTGGAGAAGATAGCAGATGATTTGATATTAAAACAGGAACATAAAATAAAGGAATATTCCTCAAAAAGCGCAATGTTCGGCTTAATTTTTATGGTTCTTACTGTTCTTTTGCCGACTGTTTCTATAGTGATATATTTTGTAGGTGGATTTTCCCTTGGTTTTGAAATATCTACAATGCAGCTTGGAATATGGCTTTTGATACTTCTTCCGGCATTATGTTTTTCAATTCTTTTTATTTCAAAAAAACAGGCACCTTTGGATGTTTATGAAAAAAAACAAAACGACGGAATATTCATAATAGGAATAATAACGTTAATTATCGCACTCTCATTCCAGTTTGGAATTTTTGCCATCCTGCCAGTGCTTGCCATTGCAGGCGGACTGGTTTTTCTAAAATACAAAGAAGAGATCAAAAAAGAAAAGCTTGAAGAGGAAATACCAGATATGCTTTTGCAGGTTTCAGAACTTGAGGGCCTTTCATTTCAGAGGATACTGCGGGAGATTGGAAACTCAGGATATCTGGAGATATCAAAGGAATTTGAAAAATCATACAGCCAGCATTCTTCCAATGTCGGATTTGAAAAAATAATAGAGGATATGAAAACGAGGACCGGCTCAAAATTATTTTCAAGGACAATATCCCTTCTAAAATATGTTTTTGAGAGCAGAAAATTCCAGTTATGCGCAAGGATGGCACAAAATATATTCCGGTATTTTGAAATAAAACGCGAACGTGCATCAGCGCTTTCAATGCAAAAATACACCTTGATTATGGGGTCAGTGATAATTCCTGTGATATTGACCACCTCTTCAAAAATGCTCGCAGATGTTGGAAAAATAATGGGAAGTGCGGCGGAAAATGAGGTGGTTCTTGGTTTTTTCATTCCAGTGTATCTTATAATTTATTCCGGAATGGCAGGATATTACATAATGGAGATAGAAGGCAAAAAATCAACAGGAATGTTTTATTATCTTTTAATGATTTTTTTTGGGCTGGGTTTATATTTTTTTATGTGCGGAAATTAGATTATGGACCTAGTCTCAGTTTCAATAAGCGGATTGAATAATGAATACCTGACATTAATCTCATCCCTTATTGATAATCTGATAATTTTCAGTCTTATTGTGCTGTTTATTATTTTTTATTTTGAGAAAAATGAAAATAAGCGAAAAAAACTTTTTATTGCAGTCATACTTGCATTTTTGATTGGAACGATGGTAAAAGAAATTTATCAGATTGAAAGGCCCTGCATTGCGCTGGATTCAAAAATAAAATGCAGCCTTGGGTATTCATTTCCAAGCATCCATTCAATAGTCATGTTTACTCTTGCACTGGGATTTTTAGATGATAAAAAATATATTTTAATAATAGTTCTTGGAGTGTTTGTGGCATTTACCAGAATTTATCTTGGAATACATACTTTTTTTGATGTTGCCGGAGCTTTGGTTTTGAGCACAATTGTTTATGGAATAGTTGATTATTACTGGAGGAAAAGAAAATGAGGGAAATTGAAAGAAAATATCTTCATATGCTGTTTGCAGTGGCCTGTATAGGGATGATTTATTTTTTTGGAAAAACAGCATCAATCATTGTTTTGTTTATTATCCTTGTCATAGGCTCTATAATAATAAACCAAAAAATTCTTGGAAAAAAAATACCATTCATAGATCCGATAGTAATGCTTTTTGAAAGGGAAAATGTGAGGTTTATAGGCTATGGCTCTGCCTGGTTTGTTGCAGGATGTCTTTTTTCAATTATTTTTACATCAAATATAAATTATGCGATCGCAATAATATGGATACTTGGATTTGGGGACGGGCTTTCTGGAATTTTTGGAAAATTGGGAACAAAAAAATTGTTTTACAATAAAAACAAAACACTTGAAGGAATGTTTGGCTTTTTTATAGGCTCGGTTCCTTCCATACTCATTATAGGTAGCATTGCAATCCCTCTTTCAATTCTGTGCATGATTGCAGAAAGCATAGAAACGCCCCTTGATGACAATATTATTATTCCGATTGTAGGAGCAATGTTTCTGGGGTTTTTTGCATGAATATTAGACTTGTTTGCGCCAAAAAAAATTTTGCAAGCATAAATATCGCAAAACAAATAAAGGAGATTTCCCCGTCAACCGAAATTCTTGAATCTGAATGCGATGTCCTGGATATTCCCTGTGATTTTTCAGATGCAGAAATCATAGTTTTAAGCTCGCATAAATCAAAAAACCCGGTTCCAATGCTAACTGTCCATGCGCCTGGAAACTGGGACAGCGCAGATTTCGGGGGAAATCCAAAAACACTAAATATCTGCAGTGCAAATCTTATGCGAAAAATTATTTCTGAAATTGATAAAAATAATAAAGAAATGAAATTGAACTGGAAGGTTGTTTTGGAATGCGACCATCATGGCCCGACATGCAAAATCCCCATAACTTTTGTTGAGATCGGCTCTACCCAAAAAGAATGGGAAAACAAAACCGCAGGACTAGTGATTGCAAAATCCATTCTTGAGGCAATCAAAAGAACGGATGTCTGCGAAACTGTTTTTGCAGTCGGAGGGGGGCATTACTCTGAAAAATTTACAAAACTTGCAGTTTTGGGAAAATATTCAATAGGCCATATCCTTCCAAAATATAAAATTGATAATATTGATGAGGATGTTTTTATTCAAGCAGTTAAAAAAAATGATTCTCTGGTTAGAAAAATTTTAATTGATGAAAACTGCAGTATAAACCAAAAAAATAAGATAAATGCCTTTTGCAGAAAATACGGAATACTAGTTGAAAAATGTTAGCCTTATATTTTTCGGTATGTAAATACATTTTTCAGCCTCTTCAAATCTATGTTAGTTGAAAGGCTAAGGCCTGCATAATAAATTGAGGTTTTGACTATCCCGTTATTTGAAAATCTCCTAGAAGAGGTGATTACCCTTGGCTCTGGAAGAAAAATAACTTTTCCTATGTTTCTCATTTTTATAGACAGGGCTCCATCTTCAAGAGGCTTGTCTGGAAATCCTTTTGATTTATGAAAATAATTTTTGCAGATTACACAATTAAACCCGAGAATTTCTCCTTTTCCATGAAATCCTTTTATCATAAGGTAATTATTGCAGATTGATTCTACTGCCCTTAATGATTTGGAAGAATGGTCAAATTTGAATGCACATGAAAGGGCTCCGATTGAATGGTCACCTGAAATCACAGGATAAACAGATGAAAGATAATTTTTAGGAATAATTGTATCAGAATCTATAAAACAAAACACATCTGATTTTGCATATTTCGCCCCGATATTTCTTCCAAATGAAATTCCTTTTTTATTTGATGTGATGATTTTGTCTGCGTATTTTTCGGCAATTTTTATCGTGTTGTCCGTGCTGTTTCCATCAGAAATTATAATCTCAAAATCAAGATGTGTTTTCTGGGACTTTATTGATTTTATGCATTTTCCCAGATTTTTTTCCTCATTGAATGTCGGAATTATTACTGATACATCCGCCATTATTTTACCTCAATAAATTTCGTTTTTCTTCCATCTATTATATATTTTCCTTTTGAAAATGAGTTTATTACCTGTTTATAGTATTTATGCTCGATTTTTAGTATCTTTCCTGCTGCCTTTTTGGCACTGCTGCAATCTGAAATATCTACAGGCCTTTGAAAAATTATCTGCCCTCCGTCAATATCATCAGTAACAAAATGTATTGTAAGGCCTGATATCTTGCACCCATAATCAAATGCATCTTTTTGGGCGTGCGTGCTTCCCTTAAATGATGGGAGAAGGGAAGGGTGGATATTTATTATTTTATATTTGTATGAGTCCAGCAGTTCTTTTGATTTTATTATTCTCATATACCCTGCAAGCACAACCAGATCTATTTTTGCCCCGTCCAAAAATTGTTTTATTTTTAAATCCATTTCTTCCCTTTTTGGATATTCTTCCGGATTTACAGTCTTGTATGGAATGCTGTTTTCTTTTGCGCGCACGAGGGATTTTGAATCCTTGTTATCAGTTATAAAAAGTTTTATTTCTGCATTTATCTCTCCTGAAGCGCAGGCATCAATTATTGCCTGAAAATTTGAGCCGTTTCCACTTGAAAGAACTGCAATTCCTATTTTTTTCATAGTTTATAATGGCTGTGATAATTTTTATATTTTGCCGCTTGCCTCAAAAGACCTCAAAATATCCTCTTCATCTCCTATTTCCCCGAATATCTCTTCTATCAGGTCTTCAAAAGTTACAAGCCCGATGATTCTATTGTTTTTATTTGCAACAAATGCCATATGAAGATGGGATTTTTGGAGTTTTTTCAATACTTCATCTATTTTTTCAGATCCATCAACCCTGATCGTATTTATCATCAGATGGCCGATTATGGTTTTTTCATCTTCATTTACAGCCCTTAAAACTTCCTTGATATGGACTATTCCAATCAGATTTGATTTTTTTCCGGAAAATACGGGGTATCTTGAATGCCCTGTTTTATCAAAGAGTTCTATGAATTTTTTTGCATGGAGATTTGCATTAACGCAGATGACCTTATTTATCGGAATCATAATTTCTTTTACTGAAATATCGTTGAATTTGAGGACCTTTTCTATTGTTTCTTTTTCCCTTTTTTGTATTACATTTTCTTCCAAACTCATTTCGGCAAGCGTTAGCAAATCCTGCTCTGAAATCTGCTTGTTTTTCGGCTTTTTTCCAAACAGGTATTTTAGAAGAAATGACGGGATTATTTCGAAAAGAAGGATAACCGGATAAAATATTTTGGATAATGCAAGGATTATAGGGGCAGAAAGGATTGCAACCTCAACATTATGCAGGTCTGAATAAGTTTTCGGGAATATTTCCCCAAAGATTAATATGAAAAATGTTACGATTCCGACTGCAATTCCTATTCCTATTGAGCCGAAAAAATTTATCGAGATGGCTGTTGCAATAGAGGATATTAAAATATTTACCAGATTATTTCCAATTAAAAGAGTTACGAGCATTCTTCTCGGCTTTCTTTTTAGCTCTCTTAGGGTTTCTGCTCCTTTTATTTTCTGTTTTACAAGTTTTCTTAAAGTGAGCTTGTCTAGTGAAACCAATGCGACCTCTGCCCCTGAAAAAAATGCCGAGAGGAGCAATAACACCAATAAAATTAAAATCTCAAAAATATAAATCATATCTTTCTTTTCTCCGTTATTATCAAATCCATTTTTACATCATGAGGTTCTGTTTTTATGTTATCTACTATCTGAAAATCAAATACAATCCCTAGTTTGAATGTTTTTTTACTTTTAAGAAAAATATCATAGCATCCTTTTCCGTATCCCAATCGGTTTTTATTTAGATCAAAGGAAACTGCAGGAAGAATGATTATTTCCGGAATATAGGTTATGAATTCCTTTTCTTTTGGTTCCAGGATATCATATTTTCCTTTTATTAGATTTTCAAGGGAAGTCAATTTTGCAAATGTTATGCAGCTGTTTGTTATTGGAACTGAAAATTCTTTTTCCTTTAGGTATTTTTTTATTATATCAAATGTTTGGACTTCTTTCGGTTTTGAGAGGTAAATTCCTATTGTTTTTGCTTTTTTGAATTGTTCTAGTGTTTCTAGTTTTTCAAGTATTATTTTACTTTTTATTTCTATTTCCCCTCTTGATTGCTGGGATAATATTTCTTTCATTTCTTTTCTTAATTGCAGTTTATCCACAAATAAAGTAAGATTGAATGGTTTAAATTATTATTCATACACGCTTTTTGACCTATGTATTTCTTAATGGCAAAAATCTGTGATTCAAAAAACCATGCGGTATTACTTTGCTTAATAATATTTTGACATTCACGCTTTTTGACTATAGTTTTTCCTGTGGCAAAAATCTGTGATTCAAAAAACCATGCGGTATTACTTTGCTTAATAATATTTTGACATTCACGCTTTTTGACTATAGTTTTTCCTGTGGCAAAAATCTGTATCATAATCGTTGCGACAATTTTTACATATTCTAAGAACCATTGCGGTATTTAAAATATTTTATCCATATTGGATTAATAGATGCAGGGGTGACAGAGCGGTCAAATGTGTTAGGTTCAGGGCCTAATGGCTTAGGCCTTCAAGAGTTCAAACACCAGCCTTTTGAATTAGAAAATCCTTATGGCAAAAGGCTTGTGATAACCCAAAACCATGCGATAAGACTTTTAGTTTTGTTGGGTTTTTTGAAAATCTCTTCCCCTGCATATAATGTTATGCTATAGTATGTAACCTTATTTGCTAACTCTTATTTGGTTTTGAATAGATTTTTTGAATTTTTTGTGTGCACAGTATTAGTAAGATTTATAAGACTTATCTTACTAATAAGATATTGGTGATCGTATGAGCGAAGTATTTGAAATGGGCAAAGTAAGCTCAAGAGGCCAAATTGCAATTCCAGTAGAGATAAGAAAGGAGATGGGCCTTGAGGATGGTTCAAAAGTAATGTTCTTTCTTGAAGAGGACACCTTGCTGATAAAAAAAGTAAGCGCCCAAACTTGGGATCAAATAACCAAACCTTTAAGACAATTGAAAAAGAAAATTGCTCAGGAAAATGTAACCAAAATGATTCATGGGATGAGATAATGCTAAAAGTAACTCTTGATACAAATATTCTTGTTTCAGGCACTTTCTGGGAAGGAGAAGCGTTTAAGATAATCCAACTAATAGAGCAAAAGAAAATTGAATGCTACTTATCAAAAGCAATCTTGGAAGAATATAACAAGGTTTTGCATAGTGAAGAAATTCTTGAAAAAGTTTCTGAGCATCATCTGAAAATTAAATCAGCAATAATAAAAGTAATTGAAATATGTTCTATTGTTGATCCAAAAACTCGCATTGTAGTCGTTGATGAAGATCCAGATGATAATAAAATTCTAGAATGTGCAGTCGAAGCTAAAGTAAATTATATTGTTTCCTATGATGAGCATCTTTTAAAATTAAAAGAATTTGAAGGAATAAAGATTGTTCTGCCAAAAGAATTATTGAAGATTGTTTAATTTTCTCTCATTCTCTAATTAGGGATAGCCATCTCGCCTGTTTCACCGTGTTTTCACTGTGTTTCTTTATAAAGCAAAAACAGGCCATACACAGTGAAAAGCTTATTTTACACAACACACGAAATTAGTCTCTCAAACTATGGACAGCAAAAAACGGCGTTTTCGTGTGTTCTGGAAGTTAGAACGCCTAAAATCGTGTGTTTTTCGTGTGCATGAACTTTTATGGTTCATTTAATTCCGGATACTCTACTGGAATATCTCTGAATCGATCTATTCTATAAATATAAGTTGGCTCTATTCTTTGAATAATTTTTGAGAATTTGAATTTTATATCCATAATTATATCTCTGAGTTTTTCAGTAGATTCAACTTCAATATCAATAACCAAGTCCCAGTTACCAAGAACCTTTAGATGATGTATTACATTTTGATGGAGGTTGCAGTAGGTAAAAAATTTTCTTTCCTCTTCTTCATTTAAGTTCTTGAATTTTATTAAAGTTCTGTGGCGAGGATGCCCCAATTTTACGTGATCTGGTAATATAGTATAACATTGGATAACGCCCCCCTTCTCCAGTTTTTTTATTCTGCTTACAGTATTTTCATATGATGTCCCTACTTTTCTTGATATTTCCATGATTGGTGTTCTTGCGTTATAATTGAGCATAGATAAGATCTTTCTGTCGTTTTCATCAACTTCTATATTTACTGGAGCACCAGTAAATGCAACATCCGGAGTTATATCATCCACTCCGATCAGATAATTTCTGTTAAATCTTGAGAAACCAATTGGGATTACAGTGTCCCAGTCAAGAAAATACTCTCCAAATTTGTTTTGTAGTTCACGTACAACTTCGCTAAGATGGTGTATTCCCTTACCATCTATTGCGATAATTAGGTCAGCATATCCTTGGCCTCGCATTATTATCGGAATATACTCATAAGAGTTCAAATAAGTATAAAATTCATTTTCTTTTTCGGGAGTCATATTATGTAACTTTACAAAATGGAGACCGAAAAAATACCCTATTCCCCTATATTCTACCATTGGCCAGCAATAAAGCAGTATCCCTTTTTTGTAAAGATTTTCTACTCTATACTTAATTACTTGTGGGCTCGTTTTTAGCGTCTTTGCTATTTCTGAGTAGGATAGGCGTGAGTTTTGGTCTAGTTGATATAATATCTTCCTATCTAGTAGGTCGACCTTTTCCATAATATATAGTTACTAAGTATATTTTTTAAATATGTTGTTTCTTTGCTACTTTTTTCAAATATTTTAAAAAAAATTAAAAAAAGGTTTTAAATAGTTAAAATGACCTACTTGTGTTTGTGAGTAGGTATGTGTGGCATAGGTGCAGTGCTTGGAACTTATGATGCTAGGGATTTATTAGAAAGATCTCTGGCTAAAGTATTGCATAGGGGCGGAAATAATTTTGAGATTATTTCTGGAAAGAATTATGCACTAGGTACCAATAGATTACCAATCATAAGTAGTGAAGATGCAATACAACCATTGAAAAATGAGGACGGATCGCTGTTATGTGTGTTTAATGGAGAGATTTTTAACTACGCTGAACTTAAAGCGAAACTCGAAGCAAAACAGCACAAATTCAGTACAAATTCTGATAGTGAAGTACTTGTCCATCTTTATGAAGAATATAAGGAAAAAATGCTTGACTATTTAGATTCTGAAATGTATGCATTTGTAATATATGATACAACCAATAACTCTTATTTCGCGGCAAGAGATAAAATTGGCGTAAAACCACTTTACTGGGCAGAAAATAATGGCGTAATTTACTTTGCTTCAGAGATGAAACAATTGATTCAATTCTCTAATATCCAGCAAATCAACAATCTTATGCCAGGGCATTACATAAATAATGGCGTAATAAGAAAGTACTCAAATCTTATTGATAAAAAGAAGTTTACTAAGGAAAACATCGAGAAGATTGCTGAAAAACTCAGGCAACTACTTCACAGTGCAGTAAAAAAGAGGGTTCAGACCGATTTGCCAATAGGGGTTTTTCTTAGTGGTGGCCTCGATAGTACAACGATACTGTCAATTGCTGGAAGATACAACAAAAATATTACTGCCGTTTGCGTAGGCAAAAGGGATTCTTCAGATCTTTATCACGCCAAAAAGTACTGCGAAGAATTCGGAATTCCTTATAAGGTTGCAGAGCCGCCATCAGAAAAAAACTTGGAAAAAGAGATCGAAAAGATTATCTATATCACAGAAACTTTTGAACCTAATGTAATTAGGAATTCCATGATTTCTTATTATATCTCCAAATTAGGTAAGGATTTTAGAGTAATTCTATGTGGTGAGGGTGCAGATGAAATATTTTTTGGGTATCCAGAATTTGAAAACTCCAATGAAGATGACGGTATAGAACTTGATTTCTTAAAAGATCTACACAGAACACAATGTCAAAGAGTCGATAGAACTTCCATGCACTTTACTGAAGAAGTTAGGGTACCTTTTTTAGATAGTGCCCTAATCGAATATGCACTTTCCATTCCGAAAAAATATAAAATAAAGGACGGCACAACTAAGTGGATATTAAGAAAAGCAATGGAAAAAGAGCTGCCAGATTATATCCGTTTGAGAAAAAAAATAGTTTTGGCTGAAGGTGCAGGATATAGAGGGAATAAACCCGATAAGGGTATGTTTGATGATTTCATAAAAAAACGAATGACAGATGAGGAATTCATAAGAATAACGGTCGAATTCTCTGAATGGAATATAAAAACCAAAGAAGAAGCTTATTATTTCAAAATTTTTAGAAAAATTGGTTTTGATAAAGGAAAATTTGCCAAAAAAAGACCGCGAGTGAACAGAGTACAAACCATAGATAACGATGTTTTAGAGACGTTGAAATCAAAGAGCTTCAGCAGATACAAACCTTATAAAATAGACGAAAGTAATGGTGATTTTGACAGGTTCGTAATGTTTTGGGGAACTTTAGGAAAAGTTGTTGTCGATGATGAGGATATTAAATCAATCGAGTTCTTGAAAAAATTTAAAGGGAAACTTGAAAACAAACTAGATAAAAATATTGAAATTAAGGTAATGCTAGCAGACGCTCATGCACAGATGAATGGTATAGATAGTATAAACGCATATACCTATTTGCAAAATATCAAGGAAGTACTAGAAAGTAATGGGTTTACAACGATCTATCTAAGTTCTCTATGGAAGCAATGGGGTATTGACTTAGAGAGAATAAAATCTGAAAAAGATATGTATCAAATTGATAATCCAAAGTTGGGACAAATCTTAATCCGAGCATCTAAAAGATATTTCAAAGGCAACCCCGCCGAAGGGTATAAGATGTACTACGCAATGAGGAAAATCGAGAGTAAATATTTATTTAAGGATTTCAGTGGATATATTTTTCTAACATATAATAGCCCTATTTTCATAGAAATACTGCCAGACATGCCTACCTTATATATTCATGCAAAAGAGGGGTATTCAAAACCACCCTGGATTTCTTATTCTATACCGAGGAGTGATGAAGAGTAAAAAGCACAGAAAGCCATAATTGAAATTATTGAATAAGTTCAGACTCTAACATCATCCTAGTCCTGCTTCCCCTGCAATTTATGCTGATATCAGGTCTCACGTGGTTATTCTAAGCCTTAACTCTTTATTTTTCGCATTTTTCCTTGACGCTAACTTTAAATAGACTTACGCTATACCGTAAGCCTTTAAAAAGCTTTGAAATATAACTTTTTTATGGACAAAAAAATGTGGAAGGTAATAGAGGGTTGGAATTTTTGGCATAAGGATTTTGAAAAGAGTGTTCCAAGAGAGGTTACTTCAGAAATATTGAAATACATGGACGGGCCCGAAGCAATATACCTTTATGGTCCTAGAAGAGCGGGTAAAACAACAGTTTGTAATCAGGTAATGGAAAAACTTGCAAAAAAACATGGAAAACATTCCTGTTTGTATGCTAATTTCGAAGAACCTGCCTTTTCAAATATTTTAAACACTGATTTTTTAGACTGGATAATAGATGCTCATAAATCTAATTTTAAAAAAGAACCGAAGTTTGTGTTTTTTGATGAAATACAAAATGTTCCAAAATGGGAAAAATTTGTCAGATCAATAGTGGACAGAAAAAAATTCAAAATAATAGTTACTGGATCCTCGGCCAAATTATTAAGTTCTGAATTTTCAACCTCTTTAGGTGGACGAGGATTTGGTTTTCTTGTTCTCCCGTTTTCTTTTAGAGAATTTAAGGTGGCTACAAAAAATTCAAATTTGGAAGATTATTTGATAACTGGTGGTTATCCTGCAGTAGTTCTTGAAAAGAAAAAAGATAAAAAAACCAGACTTTTAGAAGAATATTTTGAAACTGCCATAGCCAGAGATATAGCTGCAAGGTACAAAGTTAGGGATGTAAAAACCCTAAGAACAATAGCAGTTTACCTACTTACAAATTCAGGAAAAAGATTTAGCTATAATAAATTACGTTCTATGACTGGACTTTCTTTTGATGCAATACGTCTTTATTTAGGATATCTGGAAGATGTATATCTAACTCTACAAGTTCCATTTTTTTCATATTCAATGAAAAAAGGGATGGAAAAACCAAGAAAATATTATGCAATTGATACTGGTTTGCAAACTGCAATTTCCAAGTCTTTTAGTTTAGATTTAGGAAGAAAACTTGAGAATTCGGTAGCTATTGAACTTTTTAGAAGAGGAAAGGAATTACAATACTATTCCAATTCGTATGAAGTCGATTTTGTTGTGAAAGAAGGTCTTGAAGTTTCTTCTATTAACGTTTGTTATTCTGAAAAACCACCAGAAAGAGAGTTAAAAAGTCTTGAATTTTTTTCAAAAGAACATAAAGTTAAGTTTTCCTTGCTTTTATCTGGCGTAAAGGAAATAATTAGATGGCTTTTATCAGACAAACATTAATTTTGTGCCTAATTTGGCATTACGGTGCCTAAAATATCCTCTGATGCTAGCTTTTTAACCTTTGAAATTTTTAATTTCAAAATTTTAAACCTTGAAGCAAGGTTTAAATCCTCTGCGTTACATAATCCTCCTCGGTAGGAAGGTTTGAACGGTAATCCGTTCAAAATTCTCAACAAACTTTCGTTTGTTAAGAAGGCAAAAATAAGGTAAGTCTGCTTGAACGGCGCGCCGTTCAAGTCTCACCAAAACCTTCGGTTTTGATGATGCACAGAGGCATGTCCTCTGAATTCTTTCCCAGCATATAATGTTATGCTATAGTATGTAACCTTATTTGCTAACTCTTATTTGGTTTTGAATAGATTTTATGAAATAATTATGACATTAGTTATATTCAAATGTTTGGCTATCTAGAGGGGCAGTCTTATAATTATCCCAAAAGCCATTTCCACAATGGAATAAATTCTATTCCTTTTTCTTTTTTATCTGTGTTTTTTGTAATGACTAAACCCTTACGGGCATTAAATCTCTCCTGGAATTTCTTCATTCCGCCAATTTCTGGGTTTTCTTGGTATTTTACTTCTATTGGAAGAAGAGGCTCAGTTAATATTATATCTATCTCATCTTTTTGCGGGTTTCTCCAGAAGAATTTAGCATTAAGATGGTTAACACAGACACTCTCAACAACCTTTCCAACATATGCAGAGTCACTTTTTGCTCCTATACCAAGACAGGAAAAACCAGGGTAATATTTCTTTAATTTTTTTTCACTTGTGCTCACATTGGTTGAATAATTATACGTATTTCTGATGAGAAAAGAGGATTCCAGATAAAATAAATATTTTGTTACTGTTTTTCTATAAATTCCCAAGGTGTTTGCAAGATCGTTTTTATCAAGTAACAAACCTGGATTATCTACAAGAATATTCATTATTTTCTCAAGGAATGAAGGATCGTCTATACTAAATGTCTCAGGTATTTCACGGAATATCGCTTTATCTATTATCCCTTCTTTGATGTATTTGCGTATAAAGAAGGAATCTGTTTCTTCAACAAGTTCAGGAAACCCGCCAGTAAGAAGATAATGGTTAAGCGCTTTTTTTATCTCTTCAGAATATATTTTTGTAATTTTTATTCCTTTAAACCCCAAATATTCCCTAAATGAAAGAGGTTTCATCTCAAATTCAAATATCCTACCTGCAAGAGATTCCTTTGAGGTTTTTTTCAGGAATAATGATTCTGAACCAGTAACAAATATTTTTATGTTTTTTAAATCGTATATTCTCTTTACTTGTTCCTGCCAATTTTCAATTTTTTGTACTTCATCCAAAAACAGGAATTTTGGTTCTTTTCCAGTTATGTTTGTTGATTCTTTTAGAACCTCAGATAATGTCGTATTACGGAAAGCATCAAAAGAAAAGTAGACCATGATTTTTGGATCTTTTTTATCCTCAAGCAGCCTTTTTATGATATGATATAAAAGATATGACTTTCCTGTTCTTCTTAGGCCATATATGCCAATAATCTGTTTTTTAGTGATAAATGGCTCTATCTTCTTATATTCTTCACGAGGCTTGTATGTAATAGGGAAAAAAGCTCCTTTCCACCATGGGTTTGAGTCAGATAATGCTTCTTCAAGCAAGGTCATATTAAAGCACCATACTATTAATTATATGGGTATTTAGAAAGCTCATATTTTTAAAGGTATCTTTTATTTTTGGAGTGAGATTAGAATGCAGAGTTTAAATAAACTGCTCTACAGACCTCTAAGCAGTAATCAGGTATGAAAATGGCTTGAGATTGGAGAAGAAATCTCGGTGTTTGGGGTAGATTCGAACCTTCTGTTCAGTGCATTACCAAGTTTAAGCACTGAAACTGAATCTCACCTTTCTTCCCCTGCATTCCTACTTGGTATCAGTTCCTCAATTTTTTATTCCTAGCTAATACCCAAAACTGCTTTTCTCCACCTAGTTTGAGTATTTTGCTCCAGAGAATCTCAAATCCAGAATCAGTAATTATTCTTGAAGTTTTCTTCGGACCATAAAAACTCCAGAACATTGGTACTCCTAGATAATCTCTCTCGTATCCTTCCCATCCATTTATATCAGTACCGCAGGCATTTATGAGCATGATGGCGTTAGGTTTGAGAATTTTATGTAGATTTTTGTATACGCCAGCATGTTTTTGACGCGGGATATGAATGATCGCATAGAATGAAACTGCCCCATCAAACGAATTTGGTTTGAAGTTCATTTTCGTGATATCCATTTCTATGAATTTTGCTTTTGGAACATTCTTTTTAGCAAGTTTGATCATACCTCCTGCAAAGTCTATACCGATAACGGTATATTTTTTATTGATAAGAAACTTAGTTACTGGAATGCCAGCACCACAGCCCAGATCAATAACATTAGAGCCTTTTGGAAGTTGTTTTGAGAATTTGATTAACAATTTATTGTTTTTGTATTTATTTCGCTGTTTATGATATTTTTTAGCAATTTTAGTATATCCTTCACGAACAAGTTCAGATTTTGGTTTTAGCATCGTGTATCAACTTTTTGAGCTGTTTCATGCAAATTTACACAAAGTAGAATTTGTGTTAATTGCGTTTAACCAGAATTCTACTTCCCTCCTCTATCAGCCATTTCCAAAGTTTTTTGTAAATTATTTTTTTGCCTGAAATGTCTTCTTTAGCTTCATAATCTTTTGTAATGATCTGTAACTCGTCTCTCTTTCCATCCAAACCAAACTCATCAGCAGCTTCAATTAATGCTTTAATCTCGCGTTCTTTTGTTTTTTCATCATCCAATTCGTATACGACCTGAATAAGTTTCTTGACTTCGCTTCCCTGCCGTATGACAAAATCTACCTCTTGGTTACCGGCTGATCTATAATACGAAATCTGCCCTAACGGATTAAGTTTTCTTCTAAGTTGAAGAAACACAGCATTTTCGTACACTCTTCCAAAATTCTTTTTTCCTCTCGCAGCATAAAAAAAACCAGTATCACCTAGATATACTTTCCTGGGATAAAGTGTCTCATCCTTTATTTTTGTTGAGAACACTGGGACAAAAAAGGCCAAGTACGCAGTTTCAAACAACTGTTCCAATTCCAGCAAAGTACTTTTACCTATTTTATGCCCCATATTTTTCATTACATTTTCCAATTTTGTTGCTGAAAACAACGTAGTCCCAATCAATTGAGCCGAGAAATCCGAAACTACTTTCATCGGAACTGTTGAAAGTGTAGCAACATCCAATGCAACTATGGAATTTATATATTCTTGGATAATGTTAACTTTATTTTCAGATAATACTACTTCTGGAAATCCTCCGTAAGTTAAATAATTATTTAATTCGCGTTCAACAACACCTATCTCTCTAGTAGTTTTAGGAGTTTTAATATTTTTGAATTCAAGAAACTCTACAAAAGACAGGGGGAACAGTTCAAAATAAGAAATTCTACCCCGTAGCGCTTTGGGGGGGAACCTAGACAGTTTGTTTAATGACGAGGTAGTAATAAGATGGACGCTTTTCATTTCATTTATTCTATGAATCCAATTTTCCCACTCTTTTGCAGAAGTTACTTCATCCAGTAATAACCAATCTGCATTGGGTGTCTGTTTAAGAATTTCGTCCAGCGCTTCCGGTATTTGCAATCTATTATCCTCCAAATTTGCATAAGCTGCTTTTTTTTCAAGGGTTGCCAGTTTCCTATAAATTAGCATCAAAACCGAACTTTTTCCTGCCCTTCTTATCCCTGTAATAGATACGACTCGGTTTTTGGATTCATCTATGGTTTTGTTAATATCAAATTCCCTATTTTTTAGTGATTTGCCTGCTGCAGTAACCCCCCATTCCTTAAGCACGTCTTCTATGTTTTCCATAATCGTTTTTATACAGAACGAATTTATAAAGATATCGTTTTCTAGAAAACCGAATAAAACTTAATATATACACCAGTCAATTATCTAGTCTCATTCAGGCCAACCCATAAATAGAACTTATGCTACACTTCACCTCACGCAAAGGAGATAAATATGGCGTACACACTGAGACTGAATCTCACCTTTCTTTCCCTGCACTATAACTTTAGGTATAATGCACCCGCTAAATCTCTATTGATTTTTCTGGTTTATTATTATTATTATTATATTTTTTGATAAGAAATATCCCGCCGATTAAGATTGCGCTTGCACCCAGCCACTGGACTAAAGATAATGTTTCTCCTAAAAGCAAATAAGCAAAACCTGCAGAGAACAGCGAACCGATTAGAAAAAGAGTAGTTGTAATAAACGGCCCGACCAATTTTATTGCTCTATACTGGCATATTACAGAGAGAATGTACAAAATAGCAGTAATTGTAATATAACCAAAATATTCGTAATTCATATGCTCAATTTTTACTTTTAGAAATACGGGAACGATCAAGATTATTAATATTGAACTTATAAAAATTCTAAAAAATATCACCACATCTGTTGGAACATTTCTCATAATTCTTTTTGCAAGAACATTTTGAAATGCCACAATGCCTGCAACAAAAAATATTAGCAAATCTCCAAGTTGCAGTGTTTCCATTTTTCCATTAGTTGTCAATAAAAATGCCCCAACTAGCATTACAAACATAAAAAATATTGAATTGTTTGAAGGTTTTTCTTTTAATAGTATGTATGAAAAAGGAATGACAAACAGAGGAGTTAATCTAATAAGAAAACCGGCATTTACTGCAGTTGTCATGTTCTGCCCAAAAAATAAAACCAGAATCCCGATCGAAGAGGCAACTCCAAGGATAAACAGTTCACCCAATTTATGTTTTTTAACAAATCTTAATTTTTTTAATTGGGGAAAAAATAGGATGATTGAAAGTGGGATGATTATAAGACTTCTTAAAAATGAAAATAACAATGGGTCAATTCCAAAGTTTAGGCCCATTTTTTGAATAACAATCAATAGCCCGTAAAATAACGAAACCCCAAGCAAATAGACTAGTGCAGTTTTGTTTATCTTTTCCATAGTAATGAATTTATATTCAAAACCTTTATAATTCTTTTTGTATATATATTCATTATGGTAAGGCCGATAAAATGCAAAATGGTTTATGCAGAACCGGGGGTAACTTATTTCAAACCAAGGGCAGTTCCCCTGATAGATTTAAAAGAAGTAATACTAACTATCGAGGAATTCGAAGCAATACGATTAAAGGATCTTGAAGGTTTGGAACAAAAGAAAGTTGCAGAAAAAATGAAAGTTTCCCAACCAACACTGCACAGATTGTTAAATTCAGCAAGAAAAAAAATTGCAGATGCATTCGTAAATGGAAAGGCAATCAAATTTCATGGCGGAAATTATAGTATTAAAAATAAAATAAAAAGGAGATGATGTATATGCCGTATGGAGATGGAATGGGGCCATGGTGGGGCCAAGGAAACTGGGTTTGCAGAAGAGGAATGGGACGCGGATTTGGAAGAGGAAGAGGTTTCGGATTTTATAACTACCAAAACCAATTTTCAATAAATCAAAACTATCCCCGGCCTGCTCAACAGTATACAAAAGAGGATGAAATTCAGGAGCTGAAGAGTTACGCAGAACGACTGGAATCTGAATTGGAAGAAATAAAAGTGAGAATTAGAGAACTTGTAAAAAAATAAAGGAGAACGAGATATATGAAAATTGCGATAAGTACCGGAAACGGTGGGCTAGAGGATAATATAACCCCTATATTTGGAAGATGTTTAACCTATACCTTAGTTGACTATAATGAAAAAACAAAAGAAATTGAAAAAGTAGAAATTATTTCAAATCCGGGAAACCAGGCAGGAGGAGGAGCTGGAATAATTGCTGCCCAAACAATAGTTAATTCTAAAATAGATACAGTCATCACCGGAAGCTGCGGACCAAATTCAACAACAGTTCTGATACAGGCAGGAATTACGATTTATAGTGCCGGTGGAAATGTAAAAAAGGCGATAGATGACCTATCAAGTGGAAGACTAACTAAAATAAATTCAGCAAATGTTGGGACCAAATTTGGAATAAGTGAAATGGGGCGCGGATTTGGAAGAGGAAGAGGTTTTGGAAGAAGGGGTGGACAATTTTGAAAGTTGTAATTGCAACAAAAGGAGGATTAGAAGGGGAAACGGCAACGCATTTTGGCCATTGCTCCCATTTTATTGTTATTGACGCAGAAAACGGCAAAGCTGTAAATACTTCAGTTAAAAAAAAACCCTTATTTCCAAAAACATACTCCCGGAGCACTTCCTGAATTCGTAAAATCATTGGGAGCAGAGGTTCTTATTACTGATGGTATAGGGCCAATGGCAGTAGAACTTTTAAAAAAGATGAATATCAAGGTGATGTCCGGGGTCAAAGGAAATGTAAAAGAAATCACTAATCAGTATTTAAATGGAAAGCTAAAGACAAACGAAAATCCCTGTGATCATTAATGAAGATAGCCATAACCGGAGGAAAGGGCGGAACTGGAAAAACAATTATTGCAGTAAATCTTGCAATTGCATTATTAAAGTTAGGAAAAAAAGTAACGTATTTGGATTGTGATGCAGACTGCCCAAGCGCACATCTTATCTTAGGGGCAGAATTAAAAAATAAAAAAGAAGTTTCCTCGTTTATACCAAAAATTAATCAGGAAAAATGTATTAAATGCGGAAAATGTATGAAAAGCTGTGAATACAATTCATTATATCAAATAAAAGGAAACCCTCCGATTCTTCTTCCTTTGATATGCAGTGGATGCAAAACCTGTAAAATTGTTTGTCCTTCTGGAGCTATAGAAGATGATAAAAAAGTAATTGGATGGACCTACAAAACAAAAATAAAAGGAATAGAATTATTTTCCGGAGAATTAAAACCTTCTGACCCGTTATCCGAAAAAGTAATTTCTGCTATAAAAAAGAGGGGAAACAACGAAGGGACAGGGGAAATTTTTATAATAGATACTTCGGCAGGAGCACACTGCCCGGTTGTGGCGGCATTAGAAGACTGTGACAGGGCAATTGCAGTTACTGAACCAACATTGTTTGGCGAACATGATCTAAAAATAATAATCAAAGTTTTAGATAAGATGAAAATTCCGTATAATATACTGGTCAACAAAAGCAATATTTCTAAAAAGAAAATTAAAGGTTCTGCATTGGAAATCCCATATGATAAAAAAATGCTGGAATGTTATGTAGAAGGAATCCCCATTATAGAGAAATATCCCAAACATCAAATTTCTGAAAAAATCCTTAAATTTGCAAAAGAGGTCCTTAAAAAATGAAAATTGTAATATTGAGTGGGAAAGGCGGAACTGGAAAAAGCGTAATCACTTCTTCTCTGGCAGTGGAGCTTTCAAAAGAATTTAAAATCGTGTTAGTTGATGCAGATGCAGACTGCCCAAATCAGCATATTTTATTTAAAGGAAGAATAATTAAAAAAGAGCCCATTCAGGCTTCGAAAACTGCAATTTTGGATATAAAAAAATGCTCGTTATGCAAAACATGCATAAATGTTTGTCAATTTGGAGCAATAAAAGAATATGGAAAAGAAATAACAATAGATCCTATGAAATGTGAAGGGTGTGGTGCATGCACTTATGTTTGCCCAAAGAATGCAATAAAACTTTGGCCAAAAATAAACGGATATCTAATAATCAAAAAAACCAAAAAATTTTCATTAGTTTATGGAAAGTTGCTGCCTGGAGAATCTGCAAGCGGAAAGGTTGTTTTTGAAGCAAAAAAAGCAGGAGAAAATATTTCACAAAAAGAAAATTCAGATCTGATTTTAATCGATTCAGCAGCAGGAATAGGCTGCCCTGTAATCGCATCCATAACCGGTTCTAACTATGTTATTGGTGTTGTTGAACCCACGCAAACAAGCATAAGAAATTTGGAAAGGGCACTAGAAGTTGTTAAACATTTTGGGGTTCCTTATTCTATAGTTATGAATAAGGTTGGGATCTCAAAAGAATTTGAAGAAAAAATAGAGAACGAGTTTGGGGATAAAATAATTGGAAAAATTCCTTATGATGACAATATTCCTTATTTACTTGCAGAAGGAATCCCGCCAGTTTTAGGAAAAGGAATTTCAAAAGAAAAGCTTAAAGAATTTACAAAGAATGTTAAAGAAATTATTAGGAGAAGATTTGAATGAAAGTTATATATGGACCTGTTCCTTCATGGAGATTTGGGAGATCCTTGGGAATAGATGTAACTCCTGTTGAAGAAAAAACATGCTGTTTTGACTGTATTTATTGCCAACTTGGGAAAACAAAGATTTTAACATCAGAGAAGGATGAATATGTCCATCTGGAAAAAATAAAAAATGAACTTGAAGCAATAAATAAAGAAAATATTGATGTAATAACCTTCTCTGGATCTGGAGAGCCGACATTAAATTCAAAGTTAGGAGAAATGATTATTTTTGCTAAGAAATTTGGTTTCCCAGTATGTGTATTGACAAGTGCAGGATTAATCAATAATAAGGAAGTGCGAAAAGCACTAAATAATGCAGACATCGTTTCTTTGAAATTGGATGCGGCTAGGGGAGACACTTTCCAGAAAATAAATAGGCCATTAGAGGGGTTTTCTCTTGAAAAAATAATTAACGGAATAATAGAATTTAGAAAAATTTACAAAGGGAAACTTTGTTTGCAGATGATGTTTGTGGAAGAAAATAAAAAAGAAGCTGAAGAAATGGCAATTATTGCAAAAGAAATTAATGCAGATGAAATTCAGCTGGATACCCCGAGAAGACCCTCAAAAGTTTCTCCGCTTTCCAAAGAGGAAATGGAGGATATTGAAAAATATTTTAAGGAAATGAATTACATTTCTGTCTATAAAAGAAAAAAGCCTATGGCAAAAGCAATTGATATAAAAGAAACATTGAAAAGAAGACCCGGATTACTCTAAAATGTGAATAAAGCTGTTTTGTTGGAGGAATTTTTGTATGAGTTATCACAGGTTTAGCTAAGTATTAAAATCAGTTATAACTCTAACAAATCATGTGGCCCCTAAATGCATAATTCAGATAAATTCTTTATACTGGCGGATATATACTTGGAACAAATAATCAACAAACGGTTTCTCCTTTTTTGTAAAATCGACTTTTTTGAGAACCAAATAATAACGCATTTTTTCTAAATCAAAAATATTCAGCAATGGATAACCTCGTTTCATAAGTACAAAATTCATTAGAAGCCTTGAAATTCTGCCGTTGCCATCCCTGAAGGGATGTATCTTTACAAACTTAAGGTGCACCAGGGCAGCAAGTTCGAATGGATGCAGTTTGTCTTTTGCATCATTATACCATTCAAAAAATCCATCCATCTTTTTTTGAACTTCTTGGAACACTGGCGGAAAGTAGTTTCCAACCTGCACATTAACATTTCGATAGTGCCCTGCATCAGGCAGAACCCCTTCCATTTCAATGAGACGCAATCCAAGAATCATTTTTTCATTGATTTCTCCATTATAACCGAAAACGAAATCAATGCATTTCTTCATGTTTTTTACTTCTTTAACATCTTTTTTTCTTGCTTTTGCCGGATAATTACCCTTAAGAACAGAATCAGTTTCTTTATAGGTCAAAGTATTTCCTTCTATTGCATTAGTATTGAAGATAAAACTGACAATCTGTTTGCGATTCATTTTCCAAAGTGTTTTGTCAATTTTGTATCTGTTAGAATAACCAGACTTTATTAATTTAAGAATTTTTTGTTGTTGCTTGGTAATAGTTCTTTTAACTATTTGTTTTTTTGCTACATTTCTTTGTGGTGTTGTGCCTAAATACCTTCTAGTTTTCTTCCATTTGTTTTTTCCAACTCTTTTTGATTCAGTAAGATAATAATAGGTTCGCCCATTTATGATTTTTTTTCAACATACGCCATAAATTAGTTAGGGGGCACAGATTAATAAATTTAGGGGTCACACTATGTGTTAATTGCTTAACCTAATTCAGGCCAAGCTATAAATAGAACTTATGCTACACTTCACCTTGGGAGAAAGAGATAAATATGGAGTATGCACCAAAACGAAATCCCTTACTCTAACTTTTTAAATTTTGCCTTTTCAATTGGAAATATGAAAAAATTACTTTTTATTGCTTTATTCTTTTTTTTGTTTAGTTTTTCTTTTGCAGCATCCAAAAACTATGACCCTATAGACCCTACCCCATACAGGGACTGCCTTAATGCAAATAATAATCATTTTTCTGAATGTATGCCTCTACAATGTAAAGGCGATTACATCTATTGTTCCAGCGTGGATTTAGGTATGAAACAACTTATACACTTGGGAAAACCAGTTCCTTCTACCTATTATGAACAATACGATAAGAATTGCGCTAATTTTGCCTATTGCCTTGATTATTATGGGCAATTAAATAATTCTAATGATAATACTAATGATGACAATTCAGGGCCAGACTCAAATAGTGATGATGCAGTTAAAGAACAATTGAAAAAGGACTATTGGGAATGCATATTTGCCCTCATGGTATATAAGCATACGACTTTGTATGCAACAACCGACCAGGGTCAGATTCAGGCAAAATATTATGATGATATTACAGGGCAGCCATGGTATGCAGTTCCAAAATGGCTTTGGAGAAGTGGATGTGCAAATGATTATGTAACAGTTCCTGTGGACATTTGTTTAGCACAGCATTGTAATAATAATTATAAGGCTCCCTTAGAACAAATGGGAGGCTCAATTTCCAAAGCCCAATATGATATAAAACCGGGTTCTTATGTAGAAAAATTAGATGATACTGCAATAAAGATAGATTATGGTTCAGTTCATACCTATACTCCTGGAACTACTATTATTATGCCCAATGGAGGAGTATATCAGCAAAGTGAAGTTATTGCAAATGTCTATGAAGATGGCTCTTCAGATGTGTATTTAATTGAAGGAAAGGCATATTATGTTAGTTTTTCAGGAAAACAAAACACAGAAATTGCTCTTAATTTGCTTTATCCTATTTCTGCAAATGGAGACCTTAATGAGCCTGTGCCATTAAATGAAAATCAATTAGATAAGTGGTGGGAAAATGATGGTTTTAATTTTGACTGGGACAATTCAACGCTCTGCTCTCCCATATTAATCTCACTTGTTGCATTATTGGGGATTATCCGATGCGTTTAAAATATTCTGAATTTCTCGTATGTCATTTGTTCTTCTATCTTCTATTTCCTTAAGCCGGTCACATAAATATGCTCCTAGTCCTGATTCACTACTCGCTACAAGCTCCGCGTTATTTTTTACCTGTTTGGCTAACCTATCTACGCCATTCATACATTCTTCAATTCTTTTATACATTTTTATTTTTATATAGAGTCTTGCAGCCTTTTTATAAAATTCACAGCCTTTACCATAATCTAATGTCTGTTCTGCTTCACGGAAATATAAATCTGCAGCCCGTTTTGTATACCCCATATACGAGTATATATCCCCTGCTTCAACATATCTTTTCTCCACATTAAAAACCTCGGCTACAGCAGTTTTATCCCTTTTATCAATATCTTCTCGTTGAAGATGCCTGTCAATGAATGCCTGCGGAATTCTATCCCCTCTTCCTACGCGCATTCTAATTGCATCCACAACACTTATCTTTTTTTGTGCTTTCAGTTTAGCCATTATAATTATCCCCATAACCAGTTGTTCTCTTTTTCTATATAAATTTAATTCCAAAATTTCAGTTTATTTACTCATAAATTACATATAATTTTAAATATTTTGGAGTATATACTCTATAGTGAGTGATTAATATGAGTGAAAACTTAGATGAAAAGGATTTTGCAATAATCGATGAGCTAAAGAAAAATGCAAGGCTTTCTGAAAAGAAGATTGCTAAAAGAACAAACATTCCTATGACCACAGTTCACAATAGAATGAAAAAACTTGGAGGGCTGGGCGTAATAGAAAATTATACCCTGCGATTGAATTATAAAAAATTGGACCTGCCACTTACAGCTTATGTACTTCTTAAGACCCTGCCGGGAGTAGACCAAAAAGAGATGTTAATCCGAATTTCAAGACTGCCTTATATTCGCGAGGTTGCAATGGTTACTGGAGAGTTTGATATTTTATTCAAAGTAAGGGTTAAATCTATGGAAGAACTTAACAAAACAGTTGTCCAAACTTTGAGAAAACAAAAAACAATTGGGGAAACCAGAACAATGATAAGTTATGAAACAATAGAAGTTCTGTAGTCTTAGAGAACTTTATAAACTTCTCTTCTTAGAACACATATTTCTTCCCCTTGCAATTTGTACCTGCCCTAAACAAAAATTAAATTCTAAGCATATCTTTTAACAAACCAGTTATTGCTGCAATTTCTTCGTCACTTAACTCTCCAATTTTTTTAATAAGCTGGCTTTTGTCTATTGTAGTTATTTGAAAAATTAAAGCAATGCTGTCTTCCTCTAATCCATTTTTTGAATCAGGAGAAAATGACATCCTCTCCACCCTAAAGGGTGGAGTTTTCATTTAATCTAAGTAGTTGATAAGACTCTGTTGCTCTATTCGTGCCTGTTCCATAGTTTCATGCAGTTTGCTAAACTGTTGTTCTTCTACATACCTTTCTACAGTTTCTGAAGTTATTCCACTTATACTTTTTGAAAATTTTCCTCTTGCCCAGAAATGAGCCTTGGGATATCTTTTTCTGAAGTTTGGAAATCTTCTGAAGATTAAATAAGCAGATCTTCCTTTTAATAAATTAAGAGCTTTAGAGCAGGACATGGAAAAAGGAATTGCTGCAAAAATATGAATATGATCCTCTGCTATGGCAATACACTTTATTATAATTCCATATTCATCTGCTACTTTTCTAATCAGATTTTTGATTTCCTTATTTATGTATGCTTTTCTCATGCAGTTATATCTATACTTTGGGCAGAACTCAAAATGGAATTCATTTACTCCAACCATATGCTTTTTATTTATAAAGTTTACACTAATCATGCTATCTTTCTCCGTAGCAGCTTTCTCTTGGAAAATTGTGCGCTGCCTTTGGCAGTGCGCCTGCTACAGGAGTTATTTTTATCAGAAAATATTAGAAATAGAATTTTGGCTGAAATTCATCTACAGCCTAAAGTCTGTAGGTTTCTTTCAGTTTTATACTAACAAGTTATCACCGAAAAGTATATATACTTATTTTCAGTGATAACTATTATGGTCAGAATAACAAAAAGAATTGTGAAAGGAAGGACATATTATTACTTAGAAGAATCAATAAAAAAAGGAACTAAATGGATTAAAGAAAGTATTTATCTAGGTAAAGATTTACCCGGTGATCTAAAACTGACTGAAATTTATAAAAAATTCGAAGAAATGCTTAAGCGCAAAGGCATTTCTGGGATTACACCTCCGTTTACGGAATTCATAACCCGGAATCTTGCCACAAAAATAGAAAAAGCAGTTATGGATAAGTTATTGTTCTTGAATTCACTTTCTTTCAAACAGAGAATTGAATTTATCAAAAGAGAAAGAATAACCTTTGTTACAGATTCAAATGCTATTGAGGGTTCGACTCTAGATTATTGGTTGACAGAAAGAATTCTTTCGGACCAAAAAAGAATCGAAATATTGCAGAAACGAGGAGTAACTATTACAAATATGGATAAGGAAGAGCAAGAAGCACTCAATCTTAACAAGTGCCTGGATATCTATGAAAAATTTCTTAAAAATAAAAAAGAGTTAACTGGGGAAATGATTCTACAACTTCATTGTGTGCTCCTTTCGAAAATAGATGGTTATGAACCATACTGCGGAATTTGGAGACCTGTAAATGTAAGAATCCGTGGTTCAGATCATGTTTTTCCGCATCACCAAGAAGTTCCAAAGCTTATAAACGAACTAATCGATTGGTATTCCAAAAATAAGAATTTAACTCATCCGGTAGAACTTGCTGCAAAATTCCATACTAAATTCACTACAATCCATCCATTCGCTGATGGAAATGGAAGGATGGCAAGACTGATTATGAATTATATTCTTCAAATAAATAAGATCCCATTTACAAACATTCCTCTTCGCAAACGAAGCAAATATATGCGAACTCAAGAGGCGGGTAATAACGGCAACCAAAAATTGTTTGTTCTTTTCTTGGCCCAAGAGATAATCAAACAAAACCAAAAACTGAAATAGCCCCGGTTAATCTCCTAACTTCGTTCCAAGCTATAAATAGAAGGTTCACAAGATTATTTTTTTAATGATCAGCTGGTATACCTGCTTTCTTGAACCCATACATCTCTGCAACCTGCTGGTTTGCTATTTGAATTGGATCTGTTGCTCCTTCTGCAATTAATCTTTCTTTGATTTGGCCATAAGTTAAAGTCAGGATAATAGCTTCGCATGACCCTACAAATTCTCTTGAGAATAAAGTTTTGTCTAATTCATGTTGGTATTGTTCGATCCGGCCATCCATGAACATTTGATATATCCGGCTATCCTGCACCCTGTTAAGTATCCCAGCCATGCTGGTTTGGTGAATATTTCCGAATTCTTCGGGTACTGCATATGCGTATAAACAATTTCCTACATTACCATTCGGACGGATATGAATAGTATCAGGGTGCGTAAATCCTTTGCACCATCCTTTATGCGGACGTTTAGCAGGGTTAAGATCACCAAGGGAAATCTTTTCTAGAGAAGCACTTTGTGTAAACCCGTTAGACCTTGCATTGGCAAGCTGCAGCAGTCCATTAAACTCAATTACATGAGTATTTTTTTCAAAATAGTTTTTATTAGCTTTTTCGCCTTCAGTATTAACCCCACCCATATTGAGCGCAGTTATATCTAAGTCGACTCCTGCTTCTTTGCATATTGCAACTAGTTGTTTAACATTGGAAAAAACCCCTTTTCTACCCCTATTTGAATCAGTTATTTCTTCGTTATATGAATCCAAACTTGTTTGCAAGATAACATTCCCAAATTCCTTTAACTGAGTTACCAATTCTCTCTGTTCTGTAAAACATCCATTTGTAAGGATAGTTATGGAATCTTTTCTCACCGAAATATTTTTAGTGACTCGGATAGAAGCTTCCGCAGCAAGACTCAGCATTTTTAGGACATCATCAACAGTATTCTCATTACAAATATTCCTATCCCCACATTTAATTTGACTTTTTGGCAGAGCCAGCTGACCCATTAATTTTCTCTTTAGGGCTAGAAAAGATTCAGTTTCTAACACATCATCAACGCTTGGGGATGGAATTCCGTACGTATACCTCATTTTTTCTTCAGTTGTAGCATCCTGTAGAACCATAAACTGACTTGCCCATGTTACTAGCTCCAACAAGTCTTCTCGACGTAAGGTTGGTTCTCCCCCAGTTAGCATAATCTCATCGATTCCTACCATAAGAAGCGGTTCTAATGCTCCCTTCAGCTCTTTTACTGATAAGCCGAATTCATCATTTCGTGATCCACCTCTGTAACAATGTCTGCAATTAAGATTACATAATCCAGTTAGTTCTATGATAGCTGAATGGATATGTTTTATGGGGTTTTGTCTTTTAAGCACATTTATTTGTTGAGAGGCAATTTGGAAGGACATGTCCTCTGCGCCCAGTTCTACCAAATTCAATTTTCGGAATTCTTCAATTAAATTAGATTCATAATAATCAAGTCTGGAAGCTCCGCTATTATATTGTTTTAAATATCCAGATTCGTCTTTAACTAAAATTGGTTCGACTTGCGGCAAGTGGTATGGTGCAAACATATTCTTGAATGTGTTCATGGCCCTTTCAGACGGCCAAAGTTTTGCAAGTTTTGCCTGTTTAGATCTAGAATTTACAGAGTATCCTTCGTTAATGTTTACTAAATTAAGCAATGCAAGGTTTCCGAGATTTGTTAATTTAACTAATCTTGAAGTCATATTATTAAATTACGCAGTAAAAATATATAAAGGTTTGTTTTTATGATATTTTATGTTTATAGCTAGGCTGTCGCATAATTAAAAACAACAAATTATATCTTTAACATATCTTTTAACAAACCAGTTATTGCTGCAATTTCTTCGTCACTTAACTCTCCAATTTTTTTAATAAGCTGGCTTTTGTCTATTGTAGTTATTTGAAAAATTAAAGCAATGCTGTCTTCCTCTAATCCATTTTTTGAATCAGGAGAAACTAACAAAGTGTGCGGCAACTTATTTCTATCTAACTTACTCGTAAAAGGTATTACTATCGTCATCTTTACATGGTCTAAATCACGCCATATGATTGCTGGTCTTTCACCCTTTTGTTCGTGTCCTCTAGATCCGCTTAGATTGATTTTCCATATTTCTGCCCTTGCGATATTACTCATTATCTCACTCTTCTGTTCTATCTAAAATCGCTGTATTTTCCCATTCCTTAAATTCAGTTTTTATATCGTTAATTTCGTTTTCACTAAGTTTCAGGAAAAGTTCTTTTGTTTTTGAAATTCCTATCGCTAATTTAGATTCTGGGTAAAATGACTTTAGTCTTTTCAGATTACTAACTGCTGTTTTCTCATCATTATTACATTCTTTTATTAGATATCCATATGTGCTCATTATCTCAAGCATATCTGGATTTAGATGATCACTAATTTCGTACAATTTTGACAATTGTTCCTTTTCTTTCTTGGTTAAGCCGCCACTTGTGTTTGAGTCTTTTATAATGTTCATACCTTCGTACAATTCTTTTGTTAGAGTGGGCGAATAGGGGCCACGGACATATAATGAAAATGAAGATCGATAGCCTAGCTCGGCACCCATTAATTCAAGTAGACAAACAACCTTTTGGATGATTAATTTGTCCCTAAAATTACCCATATCCGGACTAAAATTCATTTCTTTTAAACGCACCAATACTTTTTCTAGCCTATTCATTTTGATTCACCTTTAATTATCTCTTCGAGCCATGAGCGTAATTTTTTCACTTCATTTTTTCCATCTTCTGTAATATTAAATACTGTCAAGTTTTTCCCATCCAAGTTTGTTTTTTCCTCTTTTTTAACATAGCACATATCTTCCAAAACTGCTAAGTTTGAAAAGAGTATTCCATCGTCCATCTCTAGTCCTGCTTTCAAGTCTCTATATGTCGATCCTTCTATGAGCTCTTCTAATGAAAACAAAATTAACATTCGATGCAATGAAACTATCTTTGAATTTACCTTTTTCGATTTATCAACCATCTCAATGATATTGTTTCCCATAATCTATTGTCAATGGACATGTTTAAAAGTATTTCTGCTTATTTAAGTAGTGTTACTTTAAAAATATTATATGTATTTACTTTAAATTTTTGAAGTAATAGAAACGGTAACATAGCATGAAGAAAAGTTCAGAGGCTAATTGATGGGAAATATATTTAGGGTTCATAGAAGAGTATCGGGGCCTTATTAGATTGGCAGAGATTAATATTCCTGAAAAAGGACAACTAGGGTATGGAAGTGCAAAGCGAATTTTGCAAAGAAAAATTGAGGATAGGATAGTAACAATTAAAGAATATAAATTCAGAATAAAGAAAGCAAGTATAAAAAATCTTTTTTTCAGAAATCCAAACTTAAATCAAACGAATATATTTATTATTTCTGTTTTACTAATTAGTGTTGGGTATGATGCATGAAATATGAATTAATAATATTTTTAGCAATTATTTTATTTCTTAACGGTTGTGTTACAGAGTCTGACAAATTCGAAAAAGATCAATTTTCTACTGGATGTGAGTATCTAAACCCCCCTTGCAATGACAGCGAAGAATGTATTAATAATGCCTGTATTTTGAAACTGGATGATAACAACGGGCTTTCATCACAGACTTATAGCCCTAATGATTCAACTGGGCAAGTGGAAAATACCAAAGGCATGAAAATTGTTTTTGAAGATGATTCCTTTTCATTTGAATTTCTAAGGGCTATTACTGGCACTGATATTGGAGAAGGAATTATGACTGCGCGCCGTATTAAAGACGGAGATTTTGAAAGCTGGTATTCTGAATGGTATGCAACCGCTTCCAGAGTACATGCAATTGCCGATGATGCGTTCTTAAAAGGACATAATGTAAGTGCAAAAGAAGCATACCTTCGGGCAAGTAATTATTACCGGACTGCCGAATTTTACCTGCATGGAAATCCCAGTGATCCGCGGATAAGGGAAACTGCCAACAAAAGCAGGGAATGTTTTAGCAAGGCAATTGAATTATCCCCTCTTTATATTGAAGCAGTTGAAATTCCTTATGAAAACACAACATTGCCGGGTTATTTTTACAGTGTTGATAACTCAAATGAGCCCAGGGCAACAATAATAATCCAAACAGGTTATGACGGGACACAAGAAGAGCTTTATTTGGAAGCTGTTGGGGCAAACGAGCGAGGGTACAATGCGCTCACATTTGAAGGCCCGGGGCAAGGCCGTGTGATACGAGAGCAGGATCTGCCGTTTAGGGCAGACTGGGAAAATGTAATAACTCCTGTTATCGACTATTTGGTTTCCCGTCCAGATGTAAAAAAGGATAGGATAGCACTCTATGGAATCAGTTTGGGTGGCTATTTTGCACCGCGTGCTGCTGCCTCAGAGCATAGAATTGCCGCTCTGATAGCAAACGGAGGGGTGTTTGATCCAATTGAGCCTACACTGGCAAATATGAAAATCAGTTCAAGAGAGGAACTGGCAGTGATTATTGCTGAAAATCCAGAACATCTTAATGCGCAGGTTCGAAAATTAATGAATGTAAGCACCTCCCTGCGTTGGTTTTTTGACCAGGGAATGTACACATTTAAGGCAGATACACCAAGCGAATTTCTGTCCAAATATTCCCAGCTTACAATGAACGGGCTTGCTGAAATGATAACCTGCCCCACGCTTGTTATAGATTCTGAAAATGATCACATGCTTTCCGGTCAGCCAGAAAAGCTTTATAATAACTTGAAATGCGAAAAAACATTCATTCTTTTCAAAGCCGAGGAAGGTGCAGGCGAGCATTGTCAGGAGGGTGCAATCTCACTTTCCAACCAGCGAATTTTCGATTGGCTTGATGAAACCTTTGCTGAGATGGATGGCAGCTGATTTATTTTTCCTGAAATTTAGAAGACGAGCGATTTGATCATTAATATAAACAAGCTATTGCTCCAACCCTCCATTATTTTATGCATCGAATAATTGGAATCATGATTTGTAAGAGCAGAGATTAAAAACCTTATTCTATCTAATAAATTGGTGGTGTTGTGCGTTTATTGGTTTTAGTATTATTATTTTTAACCGTAAGCAATATGATGTTTACAGGATCTTATGGTGTAGGTGGATCTGATACTAATCTCAATAAACAGGGAATTGATGAAAATAGAGCTAAAAATGAAAGCAGTACTGAAATTACAAATCAAGCCCAGATTCATAATCAAACGCAAAACCAAATACACAACCAGACTCAAGAGCAGTTGCAAAACCAAACATTAGAAACGAATCAAACAGATGGAGTATTAAAACAAATTCATCAGTTAAATGGTTCGATTACTATTCCACAAGGATTACGAATCAAAATTGAAGCGCATAACCATATAATGAATTTTGGCAATGAAACTCAGATTATGTTAAATGAAACATTTCAGTTAAATCTGAACCTTAATGGCAAAAATAAATCCTTTACTTTGAAATTCACGCCGAATGGAATAAGTATAACCGATGAAGGTATTACAGTTCAGACGAATGAAACATTGGAGATAGACAACGAAACTCTTAAAATAGGTGGAAAATTTATTAGTGTGATGCCATCAGATCTCCCAGAATTAGTCAGGACACGAGAAATAAGTTCTGTAATTCTTCAGGTTACATCTAAAAACCCACTGTACATCCTAAATGCAACAAAGAAAGCAAAAGTATTTTGGATCTTTGATACGGATATGAAAACAGAAGTAACAATTGATGCAAATACCGGTCAAATCATTTGCGAAAATAAGCCTTGGTGGGCGTTTTTAGCCAGTGTTTTGGAAGAATAGTTACCTAAAGAACATATGGAAGGAAATAAATTAAATAGATGAAGAAATTTCAAAGTTCAAATCATTTGTTTAAACTTATGTATTTATATGTTTTTCTTTCATATGTTTATATATGGTTTTACATAAATCACCCAGAACCCAAGGTCAGCTTTATAGATTGGTATCTTCAATTCCCCCATTTAAACAATATAGAGAACTTTCTTTAGATCTTCAAAAAAGGACAACAAGAGAATTGGAATCAGGTCTAAATATGTCTGATTCGATTCTGCATGATGAAAAATTCCATATTGCATTCTTACGTTTGCTGAAAAGCAAATCAAAAAATATAGTTTCTGCTTTTGAAAATATCTCAAAGGGAAGTAATAAAGAGAATGCAATTTATGAATTGACCTCATCAATTCCTGAACAGTTAAATGGCCTTATTAAACTTTCATTAATTTCAAGAAAGCCCGGTGACTATCTTACTCTTATTGCAAATCTAAACCCCCTAGATGTTGCAGATGCTATAATGCTCTGCACTGGGTTTATCGGAAGAATGAAATACTGCATGCATAAACTTTCAAAACAGGATTTAAATGAAAGGGAATCAAAATCCTGGAAATTTGGCATTGTTAACAAAGGTGATAAATCAATAAAAGAGGAATATACGCCAAACTCTGTGATTGGTACAGGAGTATTTTTATTTGAAGACAGGTATAAAAGATTGGAACTTGTTCCATTTGATAGTTGGGTTAATTTTGGCGGAATCAAAGGCTATCTCTTAAGAAATTCAAAATTGATGGCGCAGGCAAATTTAGGTGGATCTGCATTGGATTGGTCTTATTTTGTAATAAATGATAGCTTATCAAAGCCATCGGTTTATCAAAAACAAAAGATTCAGCACGAACTTCAACATATTTTTGACTATAGGTTTGGAATAGAAGGAGATCATATAACACATGAATATCGTGCAATGCTTGCAGAACTTGCCTTTGCCAGGCAGGCAAGCAGAACGCTTCAGCAAAGACATAACTTTTTGCATTCCAGACAGCATCCAAAAAAGTTTATAGATAGTGTTATGGCGATAAGTTTTTTGCTCTCTCAATTTGGAGGTTTGGATGATCCTATATGGCAGGAAAAAAAAGATACTTTACTCCGCAAACAGGCAGCAGAATTGCTTGATGCAGCATATCTTGGGATATGCGGCCTTAAATATGAGGAAATTCTTTATCCAATTGAAAATGCAATACAGATTAAATAATAGCTAATGGGGCAAATGATCTTTGGACAGCTATTTCTTTACGCACGCGATCCACTATGTTAAAGAGCCGGTCTCTCACTATTTCAATTTGCTCTGCGTCTTTGGGTGAATAAGCAAAGACAGTTTCATTTGGAATAGTTGCGAAAGTAATTTTGCCTTCATTAATTTTTTCTGCAAGTTTTCTGCAGACAGCAGCTTCCATTTCTATGAGTTCACAGGCCAATTCCAGCTTTATTAAGGAATTTTCGCTTACTATGGGAAATAACGAATCTTTTTTTGCAGATTTTTTATTTAAGGGTAATTTTTCTGGATTTTTAGAACTGCATAACAATGCAATCATGGATTTTAGATGATAATGAAATTTTTCAGATTTTATCATTTCCCAAATTTTATTTTCCCGCGCTTCGAATTCTTGTTCTAATAATGGACTTTTTGTTTTCATAAGCTGTTTTATGCGTTCTCGGTCTTTTGGGTTAATTTGATTTGAGAAATTGCATCTGCCTTTTTTCCTAAGTTGAACCATGTGATAAGAATGTTTCAAATAATTTATAAAGCTGATTTTGATTCATTAAATTTTATCTAACATATGCAGTCATGCTGAAAAGTTAATATTGTTTCATCGCTGATTTCTTTTATGGTTCCATCGTATAAAACCTGATATCCTGTTTTCCAATATACTCCGTAACATGGGCACATTATCCAGTCGGCATGAAGTATTGTAACTTCATAGCCTCCCTCAATTTCTTTGGCATTTGTAATTCCGGCCAATGGAGCTTCTTCAATACTCATCCGGATATTTAACCCCTCGTGAAGATAAACATAAATAATCGCTTCATTGGGACTTTCTATTGGTATAAAATATTTTTCAAGTTCTGATTTGGTTTTTATCTCGCTATACTTTTTGCCATCATAAATTATGTAGGTTACAACCATATCCTTGCCTGGGTGTCCTCCGATAGTATAAAAACCTGAAGAAAAGCCGCCAAAGGTATTTCTTGAACAGGTCCAGAACACCAAATTACTAAAATTTACCTCGTGGTTTACCCCATATTCGCATAAAAATTCCAATTCCAAAGTTTCATCTGTTTTTAAGTTGGTGTAATTTATAGTCTGATTGCCAAGGTCTGGAGGATTTGGGGGATTTATGCATCCTGCCAGAAATAGCATCCCAAAAATAAGAAGAAGATATAACTTCATAACTTAAGTAATCCTTAACGATTTATAAATATTCCATAATTATCAGAATATAAAATTTTTAAAATATACTCTACCAATTTTATTTTTATTGCCTTCTGATTGCCTGCAGCATGCAGAACCTAAAGTATCCTGTGTTTTTACAAGAAAATAAAAAAAGATTAGACTTTTTTTACATTTTTTGCTCTTGGGCCTCGTTCACCTGCTTCTACATCATATTCTACAACATCGCCGGTTGAAAGTGCAACTCCACCATCAATTGAAGAAGTGTGGACATATACATCTTTGCCATCATCGCCGGTTATAAATCCAAAACCGCGTGCTGTGTTAAACATTTTTACTTTCCCTTTCATCAAAAATCACCTTATTTTATATTACATACGAAAGAAGAATTATTAAAATTATCGGACACGAAAATTTATCTGTGCAATTTTTACCTGATGCAAAGATTTGGACACTCATGCAATAGATTAAAATAAATAATGGAATTAAATAGAATAGAGATGAATGGCGAAAAAAACAATTGAGAAAATAACCCCATATATAATTTTATTGATTATCGGCATATTTCTATTGCTCTTATTTTCAATAGTCAGGACAAGTGTATTTGGGCAGGTGGATGACGAGCAGCATATTTATTTTGAAATAGTATTTCTATTGCTTTTGGCAGTGCTTGGGGAACTGGCAGTAATATATACAAAACAGCCTTCGGTTATGATATTAATGGTGATTGGGATATTAATAAGCCCGAGTTTCATTTCGATTTTTTGGGATGCAATCAGCACAATAAATTTCCCGATTATAGAACTGCCAACAGAAGCACCGGAAATATTAAAAGATCAGGGAGTCTTGCATGTTTTTGCCCAGCTTGGTGCGATTATTTTATTATTTAAGGTGGGGCTGCATAACAAAATAGAGAATATTTTTTCAAGAGAAAACCTAATTGTTGCAGCACTTGGGGTGGTTGTTCCTTTTGTTGCAGGGTATTTTTATGCAATAAATGAAGGGGGAAGTTTTGCATATTCCATGTTTGTTGGAGCAGCATTAACTGCAACATCTGTAGGGGTAACTGTTGCAATATTAAAGGAATTTAAATTAATGCAGGAAAATTTCGCCAAAATAATAATAGGGGCTGCAATTTTAGATGATATTTTAGGGCTTTTGGTCCTGTCATTTGTAATAAATGTTACGGGCGTGAGTGGAGAAGCATCTACAATATCTCTGCTGACAACACTTGTCATGGCATTTGTATTTCTTGTTGGAAGCGTTGCAGTTGGAAGTTATTTTATAAAATATCTTGACCGAAAAGAGCTTAGCGCAAGAAGATTTCTTCTGGTTCTGGCGATAGTTTTATTTTATGCATATGTTGCAGAATTCATAAGACTTTCTGCAATTGTAGGAGCATTTATGGCAGGGGTAATGATAAACCAAAGCAGGCACTTAAAAGAAATCGAAGAAAAAACATACGGTCTTGAGATGCTTTTTATGCCAATATTTTTCATATCCCTAGGGATGATGATGGATGTTAATTCATTAATGTTGTTTTTTGTTCCAATAATTATAATTTCAATAGTCGCACTGCTTACCAAAGTTGTTGGGTGCGGATTTGGAGCAATGCTTGCAAAATTAAAAACAAACGAGGCACTGGCAGTTGGTTTTGGAATGGCGCCAAGAGGGGAGGTTGCACTAATTATTGCAGCAATAGGCCTTTCAACAAAAGTATTAGATGTTTCAGAGTATTCAATTATTGCCACTATGGCCCTTTTGACAACAGTGTTGACTCCGCCCATACTGCAATATTTCATTGAAAAAATAAAAAAAGAAAATCAGGTAATTAGTTCAAGCTGATTTTCTGCAACCTGAACAAGAAATGGACCTAAAAGAGGGTGATCATACCTTGACATTACTGCCTGAGATATAAATGATTGCCTCATTTCATTGGTTGAAAAGTAGGATAGCTCAAGATTGGAATCTTTTAAAAGAGAATATAAGCCGGTATGGCATTCTCCTCTGAAAACAATAAAATCGGATTTGGATGTCTGAGAAACTGAGATTATATATTCTGCAAGGAGAGAATCTCTTAGAAAAGAATATTCTGCAAGAGCACGGATATAACTCGAAAGAATTAAAACTTGTTGATCTTTATTTGAAGTTTTTAGATCTGCAAGTCCTTGCATGGCAAATGAAAGCTCCCAGTTTCTTATAATCACTTCCATATCTGCTGGTTCAAATCTTACAATAACACTTCCATGCCTTTTGGAATTTTCAGCAATAATTTCATTTTTGATTCCAAAATAATCAAAACTAATGTTTGGAGGGACTTGTCCTCCTGAAATAAAATCATCAAAATATGCATTTCGGTCGTTTATAAAACCCTGAAGACGGATATTTAGGTTTGGATCTAGAATTCTTGATGAAAAATCCCTGATCATTTGAATTTTTTCTTCTGTTGATAATGTTTTAAACGGATAATCCTGTGCAAACTCAAAAATAAGATAGGTATTCCTTTTTTGCAAAGGTGGTTGTTTAAGAGCTGGGATAGCATACTCTCTAAAAAAATGAATATTTCTTGGCAGACAGGATTTTTTTGAACCGTGATTTCCAAATAGCAAAAGAACTTTTGATTTTTGCATAAATGTATTAGGATTAACACATTTTAAAAAACTTCCCAAAGATATGTTTTTATAAATTATCTCCAAGTTACTTAAATGATGAGAGTTAGGGCAATTTGTTTTATTCTGATGATTCTGTTGTTTTTTGGCTGCGTTCAATATGAGTATGGCCAAAAAATAGATGAAACTGGAGCTTCAAAAGTACAAATAATTGCAGATTACAAGCAAAAGATATTGCAGGATTCAGAGGCAAATGGAATCGAATACCAAAAAGCACTAGGAGAATTTATTAACGATAAAAATAAAAGATGTGAAAAAATAAGAACAGAAAAAAACGCATCGTGCATCGTTGACGGATCAAAAATAATAATTTCAGCAGATATTTTTGGCACAAATGAATTTTACTCATTTGAGGCAACGCAGGAATTCACCCAAACGATATACCTAATTGAAATAAAAAAAATACCTTTCATTGATTATGTTCAGGACATCCCAGTAAGGGAGATAAACCTTGAAAAAAATGAGATTGAGTGGGAAACGGCCCAAAATATAAAAAAGGAGAGCGGAATCAGCGCAAAATACTCGATAGAGGTTCCGGGTAAAATTGAAAAAATAGAGACAAATCTTTCCGGAATAGGGTATGAAAATAAGCTTGTATTTGATATGTTTGATATGGTAAAAAATCCTTCAAAAATTAAAATAACTTCCAAAAAAACAAGCACGGAATATGTTTATGGGATACTTATAATTATAGTGATTGGATTTATTTTACTGACTTATTTTATAATACAAAAACAACAGCAAAAAGAAGCAGAAGAATAACGCTTTTTGACGAACTGGTTTTTAGGTAGATTTAAAAATAAAAATGGACAGATAATAAGTATATTTTTGTGATGATTATGGCAGGTATTATAGGTTATGGAGCTTGCGTTCCAGTTTATAGAATAAAAAGCGGGGAGATTGCAAAAACATGGGGAGAGGACCCGGAAAGAATTGCAGAAGGGCTTGGGATAAAAGAAAAAGCAGTTGCAGGTCCGGATGAAGACAGCGTCTCGATTGGAGTTGAAGCTTCAAAAAATGCAATTTTAAGGGCAGGAATTGATCCAAAAAAAATAGGTGCAGTTTATATGGGTTCAGAAAGCCACCCTTACGCAGTAAAACCATCATCAAGCATAATTGCAGAAGCAATCGGTGCAACACCATCCACTACTGCAGCTGATTTGGAGTTTGCATGCAAGGCAGGAACTGCTGCAATTCAGATGTGTATGGGGATGGTTGATTCAAAAATGATTCAATACGGGCTTGCAGTAGGTTCAGATACTGCGCAGGGAAGGCCGGGAGATGCACTTGAATATTCTGCTGGATGCGGAGGTGCAGGATTTATTATTGGATCGAATAATGAATCCGTTGCAATAATTGAAGATACTTATTCTTATACTACTGACACTCCTGATTTTTGGAGAAGGCCTAAAGCAGATTATCCATCCCATGGGGGAAGATTTACAGGCCTTCCTGCATATTTTAAGCATGTGGAAGGTGCAACATTAGGACTTCTTGAAAAAACCGGGGAAAAACTGGAAGGATTTGATTATGTTGTATTCCACCAGCCGAATGCAAAATTTCCAATGACTCTTGCAAAAAAGATGAAGATTCCAAAGGAGAAACTGCTTTCCGGATTGATTTGCCCTATGATTGGAAACACTTACTCTGGTGCCTCGATGGTTGGACTAGTCGGGGTATTGGAAATTGCAAAACCTGAAGACAGGATACTTGTTACTTCTTTTGGAAGCGGTGCTGGCTCTGACTCGTTCTCGATTACTGTTACTGATAAAATAGAGGATAGCGTGAAAAGGGCAAGAACACTCAAAGAATATATTGAAAATAAAAAATATATTGATTATTCAACTTACATAAAATACAGGGGGAAATTAAAAGGATATTGAATTTATTCATTCTTTTAGATATCTTCATTTTTCAAATAGTCAGATTCCTTTGCATCTTCGTCAACAAGCTGAAATTGAAGCCTAAAAATCAGAAATCTGTTGTGTCTGCTCATTTTGTTTAGCACCTGGCTAAATATTTGAAAAGCCCCATAAAAAGAATAATTACCAAAAAAAGATTTTAATAGGAATAAAAAAACCCAAAACTCCTAAACTCAAAACACAAAATTATAAATAAAATATGGGCCTGCGGAGATTTTCAATAACCAACGGACAAGAAACCCCGGATGATTTTTGGAACACCAAAAGATGTATTTTGAACTCCGGACTTCTGGTTAACCCAAAACCAGTTTAATGGTTTGTATTAAAGCAGGTCATATAAGACCAGCGCTCTAACCTGGCTGAGCTACAGGCCCATAATAGAAATAGAATATTATAAGAAAGAAATAAAAAGGGTTGAGAAATAGTGCTATTTTAAATTAATTATTATACAAAATAAATAGATATGGCACAAATGCTTGTCCAGAATAAGCCGGATTTTGACAAGACTCCTGAGAAGGTATACGATAAGTCTTACATTGGCCCTATCTGGTCTAATATAACTATTGGAATTGCAGGAATGCCTAAACGGGAACAGGCAATAGAAAAAATGAATACGTGCATTTCTAATTTAAAAAAAGCAAAAACTGCAGACGAAGTATTTAATGCAATAAAACCAATAGTAGAAATGATAAGAATAATTGGGGACCAAAATGAGATTGGCTATTGGAATTCAAATATTACATACAGTCTTGATAATGCAATCAGGCATAAAAAAATAAACTGCGCCTCTGGAAATGCAATGCTTGGAAATATTATCGATGAAATGATGCAGAAGGCTGGAAAATCGGATTTTAATGTTGATATTGCAATGGTCGGCTCGATTGATAATTTGGACCGCATCTGGTCTGGAACCAATGAGGCATTCCATTGCATTGTCAGAGTATCATATAATAAAAAGATAAGATATTTTGATGCACGGACAGTGGATGATTTTAATTTCGATATAATGCCTGACAATAAATCAAAAAACACAGCATATATCGATGTGGATGTTAAGGGTATGCCTGTTAGATATATTACATATAGGATTACTGATTTTGTTAGCCTTAAGGGTTTGGAAAAATATCTCGAGCTTGCACAAAAACAGGGAGTGGACAATAAACTGGTGACATACATTGATTTGGAAAATACTCCGGCAGCCCTTGTCAGAAATTTAAATTTAACTGAAAAACAAATCGGATTTCTTGGTTTTTATGATCTGGAAAGATTGCAGGAAATAAAATCCCCTCTCACAAGAATACAGGTAATTTTAACTGCAATAGAAAAAACAGCAGATGACAACAAATTATATCTGCTTTCAGATTATCTAAATGTATTAATACTGGACCTGCAAAATGAAGGGACTCTAAAAGATATAGGCAATTCCCTGGATTTAACAAGACAATTGGGCGCTTTAAGCAAGGCATATTGGTATATGGATGATTTAAGGAAAAATGGAATTGCCGGATTAATTATATTTGCAATAAACAACAGAAGAATAGATGGTTTAGATAAAGAAGTGGTGGTGGAATCGGCAAAAATACTTTTAAATTTAGAAGTTATTCCTGCAAACGCATATGCGATGTTTAGATATCGGGAACTTTTAAAAAGAATGGATATGCAGGATAGCGAAATATTCAACACACTTACAGAAAAGTTGGATGAACAATTAAACAAGGAACACGTAGGGGTATTACAGCTAGATAAAATTGAACCAGAAGCTACCGATGTCTCACAGATTCCTGAAAAAAGATGGCAGTATGCAGATATAATAATCAAAAATTTATTATTGGGGCAGAAATCTAAAAACAATGAACAGACTAATGATGCAAAAAACTTATTGACTCAATTAGAAGATAATTCTCCGGGCAAACAAAAGAGAGTTGAAGCTGCTTTTGAAAAATTGAAAGGATATAAAATCTAGCCTGTAACTATTTGGGTGATATCGTCAAAAATTTTTTGTTTGGCTGCTCTGTTATTCCAAGAATCGATTAAATTAAAATACAGGGAACGAATTTTCAAATTAGAATGCTTTGCAAAGGTTTCATTAAGACAAGCCTCATATTCTGTTTTGATTTTTCCTCCTAAAAAATCATCCATGATATAAGACTCAAATAAAAAATCCCCCCTTGCATTATCTGAGAGCGAGAGAAATGTCAGTATGCCTATTACTGAAACATTGGAATCATTTTGAAGGTGGGTAACACCATATACGAAAAAATCCAAAAAGCCCCTAATGGGCAGGTCTTTTATATTCTGGGCTTTCTTGACAGCATTCATTATTGAATCATAAGCGATTTGTTTTTCTTTTTCATTAGATATTAACAGGAGAGTGTTTTCAATTTTTCTGGAAAAATCACCGCCCTTTATACAAAAGTCATTCCAGTCTTCAAAAGAAATTGAGTTAAGTTCTTTTATTGAATTCTCAAAAAGATATTTGGAGGATTTTACTATTGTTTCTGTCTTAACACTTCTATCGGGAGGGATTGAAAAAGACCGAGTAATGCTGCTATCTGAAGATGCACATAAAACTACTGTGGCAATAATTGGAATAATGATTTTGCGCCCTAGTTTCATGTGTTTTAATATGAATAGGTATGTTTTTAAATAGTTGACAAATGAACCTTTTTAAATAAACCTTATTAATATAAATATATTTTATTGGAGATTAATTTTTCAATAAATTAATGCGATCGTAGTCTAGCAGGTTTTTAACATCTTTTGGTTAAATGTCTGGACAATGGTAGGATGCAAGATTGCCAATCTTGTGACCCGGGTTCAAATCCCGGCGGTCGCAATCAAAAGCCTTGGTGTGTTTAATGGATTATGAATATATTAGGGAAAAACTGGATATTTTGCCTGTGAAGGATTTGATCCCTCACGAAGAAAGAATAGCGCCAAATGTATTAAGGCTTCAGGAGGCAATGCTCAATATTGGACAATTAGTGGACCCGATTATAATTGACAAAAAAACAAATGTAGTTTTAGATGGAAACCACAGGCTTAAGGTCCTTGAGATAATACGAGTTCCGAATTCGATATGCCAAATGGTTGATTATTCTGATAAACGAATTGAATTAAAGGGATGGTATCCTGCATCAAATAAATTAAAAAAGGAGCTTTTTGAAAATACCGGAATAAAACTTGAAAAAGTTGATTTCGGGCAGGGAAAACAAGAAATTGAAAATAAGAAAGCTGCATTCATGCTCAAGGAAAATGGAAATAGTTATCTGTTAAACCCCGGGAATTATTCCCTTGATGAACTTATAACTGAACAGCAGAAAATAATTGACAAAATAAGTGGAAATGAATTTGCATATGTTGCAGATGATTTAATTCCTGATGATTTTATTGACCCAAAAGGGGTTTTATTTAGAAAGACCTATACAAAAGAAGAGGTAATTAAAAGGGCATTATCGAAAAAATTATTTCCTCCAAAATCAACAAGGCATTTGATTCCGGACAGAATTATAAGATTGAATATGAGGCTTGGATGGCTCCATCAGGATAAAACAGAAGCAATGGATTATCTGGAAAGATTGTTAAAAGACAGGGTTTATGCAGGAAATGTAAGAAGATATTTTGAACCAGTAATTGTAATATATTAGATATTGAGGTGAGTTATATGATTTTATTAGGGCCAGGGCCTGTTTATGTCCCAGAGGAAATACGCAGGGAACAAAACAAAGAAATGATTACACATAGAAGCGGGGAATTTAGCGAACTATATAAAAATTTAGTTGAGAGATTAAAAGGATACCTTAATGCATATGAGGCGCATATCCTCACAAGCTCTGGGACACTGGGCCTTGAAGCATTAATTCTAAATATTGTAAAACCTGATGAAAAGATAATCTGCCTTACGAACGGGGAGTTTGGAAACAAGCTTGGAAAAACTGCTCAAATTTATGCAAATGCCCAAATTCATTCAATAGATGCAGGAACGGGATGGAATCTTGAAAGGGCAAAAAAAATAATAGATGAATCAAATGCAGCTGCCATTGCAATGGTTTACAATGAAACTGGCTACGGGGTTAGAAACCATGTAAAAGAAATAATTAAATATGCAAAATCAAAAGGAATGTATACAATACTTGACTGCATTTCAGCCTGGCCTGGAACTCCAATGGATATGAAAGAATACGGGCTTGATGGATTTGTTACCGGATCCCAAAAAGGGCCCTCCTGTCCTCCGGGGCTTGCATTAATTGGATTAAGCAGGGATGCATCCGAAAGGATTGCATCAAGAGATAAAATCCCCAGTTTTTATTGCGATTTAAGAGAGTATAAGAAAAGATATGAGAAGGATTTTCAAACTCCCTTTACTCCTGCAATAAGCTTAATGTGGGCGCTTAGAAAATCATTTGATTTGCTGGATAAAGAAACTATCCCAAAGGTGATTGAAAGGCATAAGGAATTATCAGGATATGTAAGAAAAAGAGTGTCTGAAATTGGATTTGAATTGATCCCTGAACCCGGATTTGAATCATATACAGTAACTGCATTTAAGGGAGGAGAAAATCCAAAAGAAATAAGAAAAAAATTAAAAGAAGAATATGGAATAATAATTGTCGGCTGCAAAGGAGTGTATACAGAAACTGGGCTGAGAATTTCAAATATGGGCCATGTCACAAAAGAAATGCTGGATAAATGCTTAAATGCCTTGGAAAAGATAAAGAAAGGTTAAAAAATCCTTTCAGAATAATAAACTGCAGCGACCATAAATGAAAAGATTAATTGCAGTAAACGGATTATTTACATTCATATCTACCTGCCTTGCAGTGATAATACCCCTTTATCTATTGAATAATAATTTTGACCTCTCTACGATAGGATTTATCTTATCAATTGGCCCGTTGTCTTTTTTAGTTTTAAGGCTGGTTTTTTCGGTTGCTGCAGACAATCTTGGGACCCGGCATATAAATATTTTAAGTTCATGCTCAAATGCAATATCCATAATTGTATATGCAATAGCAAATTCCCCTTTGTTTTTTGGGTTGGGGATAATTATCGAAGGAATAAGAAATGCTTCGTTTTGGGCTGTTGCAAGAACAGATATAATACACAATACTAAAGAACATTTAGAAGAGGCTCTTGCAAGATATGCATTCATAAGGCAATTATTTGACGGGCTTGCAAGAGTTTTTGCAGGAGTGTTTATAACATATCTTGCATTTGAAGGCTCATTTCTTTTATTATTCATTTTATCAATAGCGTATATGTTATTGACAATGAAATCAAAAAATCTGAAAATGCAGAAAAGATATGAAAAAATGCATTTTCTTGACAGGATATTTAAAAAAAGATCATTTGTATTCTGGCATGCCTCTTTGCTTGAGCTTTTCTTTTTTCTTGCATCAAATACTCTTTTGGTTTTATTATTGCCCTTATATTTAAAGGCAGGAATGAATTTTTCATATGAAGAAACAGGAGTTATGCTTGCAATATTTTCCCTTGCAATTGCAACAGGTGCTTTTGTATCAATGAGATGGCATTTGAATAAACGGGGACTCATAATTGTAACATTTGGAATGGTTCCGTTGTTAGTGCTGCTTCCATATTTCACATCAGAAACAATATTGATACTTGTTCTAATTGCACTTGCAAACGGATGCGGGTATGTAGTAGTGGAATATATCGTTATGGACCAGATATACCGCAGTAAAGATATATCCACAGACCTTGGGGTCTTGTTTGCACCTTTAAAATTGGGGGAGTTTATTTTGTTTGCATTAAGCGGGGTAATAATCAATCGTTTTGGATTTGGGGCAATGTTTTTTATTTGCGCACTGAGTATGGCCCTCTTTGTAATTTTCGGGCTTTTAGCACTTAGAAAACCAGTAAACAATCAGATTATCTAGAAAAAACGGGAAAAGATAATAATAAATATAAAATTGTTCAATTTAATTCGGGTGTCTTAAATGAAAATATTAATTTGCGATAACATGGAGGAAAAAATCGTAAATAAGATCAAAGAGCTGGGGGAAGTGGAATATAAACCTGAAAATTTAATCGAATCAGTAAAAAATGCAGAAATAGTTATTGTCAGAAGTGCTACAAAAATAACAAAAGAAGTAATAGAGAATGCCCCAAAGTTAAAAGCAGTGATTAGAGGAGGGGTCGGGCTTGATAATATTGATCAGGAGTACTGTAAAACAAAAGGAATAGCTGTGTATAATACCCCCGGGGCATCAACAAATGCTGTTGCAGAGCTTGCAATTGGGGTTATGCTCTCTCTTTTTAGAAATATCCCAAGGGCAGACCGGGAAATGAGAAATGAAAAATGGATAAAAAAAGAATTGACTGGTTTTGAAGTATCTGGAAAAACACTTGGAATAATCGGCTTTGGAAGGATTGGGTCTCTGCTTGCAAAAAAGGCAATTGCACTTGGAATGGAGATAATTGCATATGATCCGCGGGCAAGCCGGGCAGATGGCGTGACATTCCTGCCGCTTGATGAATTGTATGAAAAGGCAGATGTTATAAGCCTTCATACTGTTTTGGTTCCTGAAACAAGGGAAATGATAAATGAAAATTCTATTTCAAAAATGAAGAACGGGATTTATATTCTAAATCTTGCAAGAGGGGAACTGATTAATGAAGATGCGCTTTATGAAGGATTGAAAAGCGGAAAAATAAAAGGTGCAGGGCTTGATGTATTTTCAAATGAGCCTTATAATGGAAAATTATTGAAACTGGAAAATGTGGTTTTAACCCCTCATATCGGAGCTGGGACAAAGGAAGCGCAGGGAAAAATAGGAGAAGAAATTGTTGAAATAATAAAAAAAATTAACGACTCAGACGAATAGGTTTTTTCTGTTTCGGAGGATTTGGAGAGTTTTTCTTAGTTGGTCTAACTGTAAGCCCATCTCCAGCAAGTGGATTTTTAACATCCCCTAACTTTAAGTCTTTTGTATATTGATAGGCAAGATTAATCAATTCTCTTTCTGCTGCTGCTCTTACTGAATATGGAGCATTACTATCTTTAGCAAGAGATTTAAGACCTATAGGACCAGAGTGAGAATCATTTAGATATGCCTTAATTGCAGCCATTCCTGCATATTCCCGTACAACCTCTAGAAAAGATGGATCTAGGCACATTTCTTTAAGATAAAACGCTCCGCTGGTAGAATCCTCAAGATATAATTTAACTGCAGTTCTTCCTGCAGCCTCCCGTACAGCATCTGGTAAATCTTTGTTGGCAGCCATAAGTTTAAGACCAAAAGTATTGCCACCACATATTCTATAGGCAGAAATTACTGACATTCCTGCGGCATATCTTCCTTCATCAGTTTTAGAATTATCTGAAGCAAAGGATATAAGTGCTGGATAATCTTCACTTTCTTCATACGATTTAATTTGATTCTTTTCATAATTTATGAGATATTTTTTTGCAGTTTCTATTACTCTCTCAGAAAGAGAATTATCTCTTAAAACCTCATACAATTGCCCATAATGTCTAGTATCAGATAATTCATTAACTAGTTCCAATCCTGCTTTTTCTGCCATATCATAGTGTTGGCTATATGCAGCTACGATCCAAAGTTGTTTTATTCTATCTGAATTCCATGCCATATAAATCACAAAAGATTGTTGTCTGGAAGTATTTAAAAAGGTATCATTTTATCCAATATTAACCACAATATACATTAAACTCATTATATTCAATTTTTTATTTCCAATTCTTCTGAAAACTTATTCAATCTTATAAATATAATTAATGCAGAAATAAGTGTCAAAATTCCGCTTAGAATTAAAGAGTAGTCATGCCCATAGCCAAATCCGATATAGGAAAATAAGAAGCATCCCAAAATGGAACCAATGGTTGTAATAACTGCAAATACCCCAAGGCTTCCTCCAACTCTTTTTTGAGGAAAATAATCTTTCAAAAAAATAAAGAATGCGACAAGATATATTGCATCCCCTACCTCGTGTATTATCCTGAAAAGAAATGAGAGATATAAATTATCAACTGCCATAAAGATATGCCCAACCCCGGATAATAAAAAGGAAACTGCATAAAAAAAGAAAACATTTTTTGAATTTATTTTTCTTGAAAAAAATAACGCGGCAAATGCCATTATAAGGATTGAAAAACCCATATAAAGCCCCATTGACCAAAGATCTAATCCAAGATTTTCCTTTAAGAAAAGGGTATATGAAATATTTTCTGCGCCAAAATGAAAAGAATAAAAAAACATTGCAAGGCCTATGAAAAAAACCGCAACGGATTTTACATCATGGGCATAATCTGATAATTTAGTTTCATCAGGCTTTATTTTTGGCAGAAAATATGATAAAGGTGCGATTACTGCAAGAATTATTGCAGTATAAAAAAACATGGACTGGAAGGTAATATGTGATAAAAAGTATCCTGCGCCAATTATTCCTGCAACTGTTCCAAAATACATGAATAAAAAATAATTTCCAATCAGTTTGTTCTTATTTTCCGGCTGGGATTTTAAGACGATGTTATCAAGGCTGGTTCTGCTTAAAAGCTGGCCCAATCTGAATATAAATATCAGGATTGTGAGAACAAATATCTCTGTTGCATATGTCATTCCAAAAAAGAAAACAAGAAATATAAGAATTGAAGAAAATGCCAAAAACCTGAGATCTGTTCTATCACAAAGGATTCCAACCGGAGCTGACAATAAAAGATTTACAAGAAACCCTATCGAAATGAGAAACCCTATTTCAAAAGGGTCGAAACCAAGCTCAACAAAAAGAATCGGAAAATAAAACTGGATGGTAAAAATAATTATTTCAAAAAAGAAAATTAATATGAAAATTGCCCCGAATTTTTTAAATTGCAATTCCATATAAATCACCTAAATTAAGCCTGCAAAATCCTGAGGAAGCTTTCCGGGCGGGTAAAATTTACCTCTCTTGCATTTAACCGGAAGGTTTGTTTCTTTTGCGATTCTTAAAAGCTCCATTTCAGGTATTTCATATTCAGATACTAAAAAGGGGATAATCCCGTATGGAGTTTCTTCTTTTTCTATTTTAAATGTATGGAGCTGGAGCATGCCCTGAGCTTTTACCCTTAATTTAACAGAACCTTCCTTAAGGATTACATCTCTATCCATTATTACACCAAGAAGGATATTTTTTTCCCTTTTTCTATAGATATCTTTTCTTTTGGCTTTAATTTTTTTATGAATATGCCATCTATTGTAAGGTCTGCTGTTCTATCTGAAAAAAAGGAAATTTTTGAGCTGTCATGAATTATCAATGGGGACATTGCCCTCTTATATGGGCAGACAGGAACCACTTCGATTGCCTCTGTTTTTTCATCAATTATTATTCCCCCGGCAGAATAAGCATATGCTGTTGAGCCTGTTGGTGTTGAGATTATTATTCCATCTCCCTCAAAATTTTTTTCAATGTTATTTATTTTTGCAGAAATGGAAATCACCCTGTAATCTGCTGTATGCAGCACCACATCATTTATTGCAGAATAGGTTTTTCTTCCGGTTTTGGCAGAAAGAGTTATTCGTGTTTCCTGTTTTTTTCCAGAAAGATAATGGGAAATTTTTTTCTTCCAGTTAGTATCTTTAAGCTGGCAAAGATGGCTTGACTTGGTTCCTAATGCAAGAATCGAACCTTCTATTTGTTTTTTGTGGTTAAAATAAAAGATTGTTCCATCTCCACCGATGCATAAGGTAACATCTGCATTTTTTTGGACAATTGAAACGCCTTTTAAAATAAGGTATTTTGCAACTTCTTTGGATAGTTTTTTTGCCCAGCTTTTTCTTATATTTATCAATATTTTTATTTTCATTAAAAAAATATGTAAAGCAAGGTTTAATTAATTGAGCATCCTCCATTTCGAACAGATCTGAAAAAATATAAACCTTTATAATATGATTTTCACTAAATAGTGATAGTGATGACATGAACAACCTCTGATAACCTGACAAATGGTTATGATTGGCAATTAAGCCAAAAATTGGCTTTGAAAAGACCGCATGGTTTTTCGTAAACGTTTTGCCAATGGGTTTTTTAAACCGAAATAGGCATACGAAAGACCGCATGGTTTTTCGTAAACGTTTTGCCATAAGTATATACTAAGTCAAAAGGTTTTTGATGAGGCTTACAGCGTCTGATTAAAATTTAAGGTTTTATCACACAAATTTGGAAAAATGTGTGGTAAAGCTTTATGAAGTAAAATTTAGGAACACACTTTAGAAAAAAATGTGTGGCGAGTATTAAAAATAATAGTAGAATTTAAAGAATTATTATAAATCAATTTTATCATCCGGCTGGGGGGCGATTGCATCATAGCCAAAATCATCCCTTAATTGGGTTGTAAATTGATCTGCATTTTGGGAATCCGAATGAACCAGAATTATTTTTGAGGGGTTTGCTTTTTTTATAAAATCCAAAAGTCCTGTTCTTCCAACATGTGCTGAAAAGTCCAGATATTCTGCTGGTAAATTTACTGAAAGCTCATAGCCGTCTTTTATTATTTTTCCTTCATTTAAAAGCCTGTGCCCGTTTGTTCCTTCAACATTGTATCCTGTGAAAATTATTTTTGAATTTGGATTTAGATTAAATAAATAATTTAGAACCGGCCCTCCTTCCATCATTCCTGCAGTGGTTATGATTATGGATGGTTTTTTTAGCACTTCTTTTTTCAGGGCAGGGGAAGTTACCATTGTAATAGACTCAAGCGCCTGTCTAAACTGCTCAAATTCATCAAAATAATAGGGATATTTTTGATAAATATCTGTTATTGCCTTTGACATTCCATCTAAAAATATTGGAGCATCAAATTTATGATTTCCAAGAATTGCAATCAGTTCCTGACTCCTTCCAAGGGCAAATGCAGGCAAAAGAACATGTCCTCCTTCATCTAGTGTTTCTTCTATATTTGAGATTAATTTTTTTTCAAGTTCAGCCCGGTTTGGATGTTCCCTTAATCCATATGTTCCTTCAATAATTAGGGTGTCAACATCTTCTATTGGCTCTGCGCCTTTATGCATTCTTGTATTTTCCGTGTTAAAATCTCCGGTATATACTATTTTTCTTTTATCATGCCTGATTTCAAGCATTGCAGATCCTGCAATATGGCCTGCATCAAAAAAATTGATTCGGGTATCTCGAAATCTTACCTCTTTTCTATAAAATACAGGGTGCCAGTTTCTTAGTGCTTTTATATAGTGGGATTCATTGTAGGGAAGTTCTTCTCCCATTATTTTCATTGAATCCTTAAACATTACCTCGCAGATATCCCTTGTTGGAGGAGTTGCATACCATTTTACATTTGTAAAGGAATATAGGTATGGAACAAAACCCGAATGATCCAGGTGTGCATGGGTGATTATTGCAGCATCAATCTCTTCTGGAAAAGTAATTGGATATTTTGGCTTTCTTGACTGGTCAAATATTTTTATTCCATAATCTAATAATAGATTTACATCTGTTGATAAAAGAAAGGCTGATCTTCCAACTTCATGTGAAGCTCCTAAACATCTTAAATAAGTCATAGAGTAGATTGGAAACTAAGATTTTTATTATGTTGGAAATTTTGGATTTGGGAAGATATTAAAATATTGTTATATATAATAGTAGTATGGGAGACATAAATTCAATGGATGGTGCCCACAAACCTCTTCAGCTTACTGTGGGAACTGGAAGATGTGGTCCAAAAACCATGAGATTGAGGGAGGATAAGAATGCCATTGAAAGTGCAGGGTTTTATTTTCCTGACCATATCTCCTTTACTCCTGAATTTTGGGGAAGGTACTTGTGGGAATCCGGCGCGTTAAAAGCAAAAAACTTATTTGAAGCTAGAGTTAAAATAAATAAACATGAATTTACTCCGGAAGAAAAAGGAATGATACGAGATTCGGTTTTTTCCCTTCACCCGCTTTTGAGGAGAAGATTAATTATAAGATCAGACGAGTATGCTATGGGGTTGGGGCTTGCAACCAGCAAATGCACTTCTGTACCTTTCGAAAGTAAAAAGAAAGGATTTGACTGGGATTTGCTTTTGGAAAGAGTGGAAGAAAACATAAAAAATGTACTTGCTAGCGGATTTAATGGAAACCTAATGGAATTCAAAAGAATCAAAGGAATTGAAGAAAATATGGGTATAATGATTATGCCTCTTTTTGGAGAAGATATTCCTCTTGACCCTGTTAATATTAAAGAACCTGCATATTGTCCAGTACTTTCTATAAACTATCTTGGTAAAATATATGGAAAATGCCTAAGCTCGATTGGAATAGGAATTGGGGGGGCAAATTCAAACTTTGGGAAACATAGTTTCGGATTGGATGTCCCATTTCATGATTTTTTTGATTTCACACCAATACACTGGAGGATTCTTCTAGAAGAGAGCGGGACAATTAAAGAAATGAATATTGAAAGATATGTAGATTATCTTGCTAGAATCAAATCAAACACATGGGATCGCCTTTATCCCAAAATGGGGATGGAGATAAACAAAATGATAGATAAATTAATTGAAAAAACCGGTCCAAGATGGCTTGAGATTGTAAAAGAGGATGTACTGCGCCCCATATGGGTTGTGGTCCAGTCCTCTCCTTTCGAATATCGGGAGGTTGAAAAACCGGAAGTGGCAGAGGATTCACTAGTACTTAAATCGGATAGAGTACTAGGAAGCAAAATAGTGAAAACAAGAAAAGTAAAAATTATTTATAATCTTGAAAAAGAAGATAATGTTGAATATAATGAAAAGAATAAGGATTATTTATTAATAGTCAAACCTCTGCTATTGAGAAAACTTGGGGAATTGTTACCTATTGAATCATTTTCAAATGCAGGAGGAATTGTATGTATTATAAATGATATCGAATCACCTGTGGGTACCCACCTTGGGGGTTATTTCAGGGAACTTGATATTCCAATAATTACTTTTATTTCATCTGGCGAGAAAATTGAAGAAAGAATAAACAATGCAGGGGCTAATGCAGAATATACATTATATGCAAATGAATTCAAAAAGGAAGGGTTTCTGGCAATAGACAAATAAGGTTTTCAATATGGGAAGAATATTACAGTTAAAATTTAATCCTGTTGTTGAAAAGATAGGCACTGGAAATCCAGGAAGAAAATCATTAAAATTACTGGAAAATAGGGAACTTATAGAAAGAAACGGATTTATGCCTCTTCACATGATTTCCATAACCCCTGAGATACTGGGAAACTGGATGAAAGAAAATGGAATTTTAGAGGCAAAAAATGACGATGATGCCTGGGACCGGATTAATTCGTGCAGTCTTCCGAAAGGTATGCTAAGGGAAATTGAAGAAAAATTATTAATGCTTCCATTCGAGCTTAGGTTTAGGATAATGGTGCGTTCAGATGAAAGCGAATATGGAAACGGAAGCTGGAGCAGCGGGCCTGTATATATAGCCCCTTGGGATATTAGAGATGACAATGATGTAGAAAGGATAGTTAAACTAATTGAATGGCAGATAAAACGGATATTAACTTCTGATTTTAAGAAAAGCACAAGAATTTACAAGCAACGAATGGGGATTGAAGAAACCCCGGGAGTTATGCTTATGCCAATATATGGGGCGCTTACCGAAATGCGGGCACTGCTCCCATTATTTTCAATAAATTATTTGGGAAAGATAAATGAAATGGCAAGGATTTCGGTTGGGTGCGGAATTGGAGGGGCAAATATGGAATGCAGTGCCCTTCATGGTTTATTTGAGAGAATTCCTTTGATTGAATTTATTGGAGATAATAATGTGGGCACTTGTTGGTGGACTGCCAATTCAAATGGAAACATTGCAAATATGCATGCAAGGGAGATCATTCAATGGGCTCATGATAACATACCTGTGGAAAGGGAAAAATGGGAAAGAATCAATGAAATGGTTGGGGGATTAGTATCAGGAGGGGCAAAATATCTCGAGATCACAAATGCCGGGCTTGAGCCAGTATGGTGTGTTACCCAGATTGCAGATTTTGAATATTCAAAACCCAGACCACCAAAAAACAATAAAAAAAATATACACATATCAACAAACGAGGTTCTTGGAACAAAAGTAATCAAAAGGGAAAAAATAAGATTTAAAACAGGAAAGCCAGGCAGGGAAGATATGGAATATAATGAAAATAATAAAGGGTATATCTTAATACTGGATTGTAATCAGGCATCTGATTTCAGAAAGTATTGGAATGAGGGCTATGCCTCAAATGCAGATGCAGTAATTCTCCTATTGAACGAATTTACCGGAGATATAGGTTCCCATTTGGGAGGTTATTTCAGGACTCTTGGAATTCCTGTGCTTGGAATACGGCAGGATTGTATATACTGCAAAAACAAAGGATATATTGAATTTGAAGACTTAAAAAAAGAACTGGAAACTGGAGATTGGACTGGAACTGTTTATGCAGATGAATTCAATCCTAAGGGTTATAAGGGATTTTTAGAACTGGGAAAAGTTTAAAAAATAAAAACAATTATGAGTTCTTAATTGTTCCTTTTTTAGGGGAGTGTTTTTTCGGACCAGTGGATGGCCTTGGAATTTTTGGGGGAAGTTCAATTCCATCTCCTTCAATGGGGTTTAGTAATCCGGCTAAATCATGTGAATACTGTTTAGCAAGACTTTTCAGTTTCTCCCTTGCAGCTTTTTTTACTTTTTCTGGAATATCACTAGAGTCTGATTTGGCAAAAGAAGTGAGATTAGACAGAAAAGACTTAGAAACACAAATCTTAATAAGCTCCATTCCTGCCTTTTCCCCGACATCAGCAGTAAACTCAAGATCACTCTCGTGTTTTAGATCCTTTAAATCATCGCATTTACATATCTCTATAAGATTAAGCCATACTGTATGCGGATGCGATTCATATATATCAACAAATAAATCAATGGCTGCCAATTCAGCTTCCTTTCTTAACTCAGAAAACAGATCAGTTCTGGCGGCCATCCTTCTAAGTTTATCTGGTTCTTTTGATTTTCTATAAACCTCAATTACCTTTCTTCCTGCATCCATTTGTCCATCATCAGTAAATCTAGGAATAGTTCCACCGCAAGAAATATTCAATAAATCTTCAGCATTAGAACATTTCTCAATTGCATCGGATTTGTGTTTTCTGATGCGATTCCTTGCGGCATCCCCTACCTCACTAGGAACAAGAGTGCTTCTAAGTAGATAATATAAAGAAGAGGGGTCAGATAATAGTTCAACTAGTTTAAGACCGGCAGTTTTCTTTTCCTGAAAGTTATCACTATATTCTGCCAAAACTAATAATTTATTTAAATCCTCTGTACTTGTTGAATTAGTCATATAAATCCCAAACTATTGTTGTCTGGAAGTATTTAAAAATGTATTCTTTTATTACCACTCTTGGAAACAAATTGAATTAATTAAAATTTCGCATATGAACTGATTCAATAAACTATCCTCGGTCCATAGCCCCATAATTTAATTGCCAGCGCAAGAGGAGAATCAGGATTTTTCTTGACCCATTTTCTTACCTCGATTTTTTTTACTGCCAACTCCCTTGCCTGCTCAAGGGCAATCACTCCAGCCTCAACCCCATCCGGATGACCTAAAAGACCCCCACCGCATTGTATAATGATATCTTCCCCAAGCTTTGAAACAACTGCCTCCACATCTCCGGGATGCAATCCTCCTGAAGCAGTAAATATCATTGGCTTTATATGATACCATTTTTGCCCGAGTGAGGGAATCTGCGGATGAATTTTTGTCTCTTTTTCCTGCATTACTTCCCTTATATACCCTGCCTCGCCATAGTCTTCCATTTTTGCAAGAGGTGAGCCTCCATGCATTGAATCAACACCCAAAAGACGGAAAGTTTTTGCAAGAAATATCATAGACACGCTAAAGGAGGCAAGCTTTCCAACTCCATGGACTCCTGAAGAATTATCTCTTGTAATAAATGCGTGCATTGCACGATGCCCGTGTATTGCAAGGCCAAGATTTTTTCTTCTAAGAGAATCTATTGCACTAAATCCAGTGCAAATTAAATCAACCATGAGAAATTTTCCATCATATTTTTTTATTGTGTTTGCTCTTTTAATCATTGTATCAAAATTGGAATGAGTTATATTGCAGAGATAAAATTTTTTATTTCCTGTTTTTTTCTCTGCTGTTTTGGCTTCGCTTAAAACAAGCTTTGCCCTTTTCTCAAAATTGCTAAAATACAAACTTGTAAGATTTTCATCATCCTTTATTCCATCATAGGTTCCTTTTCCAGAGGTAAACAAAATCTTTGCAAGATAGGCCTGCTCTTTTGCAGTTCTTCCGATTTTAGGTTTGGGAACAGTGACAAGCAGGGGACCTTTTGGTTTATTCAATAGTTTTCGAATCCCGGAAACTCCGAATGCAGGGCCTTTGAATGCCTGAATTAGTTTTCTTGGGAAACGAACATCAAAAATCCTCATTGCAGACACCATTTTCATTCCTGCGATGTTTCCTATTATCCCTGCAAATAAACCCGAGAGATTATCAAGTTCAAATAAGGTTATCGGATAGGCAACTTTAAACATCTTATTTTTATAATCCAAATCATAGGCAAGCGCCCGCTCTTTTTCTGCGATTTTTATTCCTGAATCTGTTCCGGAAAAAACCCTGGTCCATGTCCCTGTTGAGGATTCTGAGGCAACAGATGCAACTGCATCCTCAAATAGTTTTTTATCTGTTATTCCTTTTTGCTTTCCTTCCTTTAATGCAGTTTGTGAAAACTCAATTTTAATCAGGGTTATTATATAATTTTCATCTGGATTTTTAGGCTTCCATCCCTTTGGAGCAAGATAATTAAACTGAACTGCCATTTTTATTCACCTAAAAAATAAACAAACTGAAGATTAATAAAGTTATTTTATTTTAAAATCTAATTGATGCTAAATCTTAAAAATCCTGCAATGCCCCCAAAACTCTTAAGCTTCATTCCTGCATCAGAATCCTTAGAAATTATAAATAACTCGCAGTTTGATTTTTTCAGGGATTCTGCAATCTCCTGAATTGCCTTATCGGTTCTCAAGAGCTCATCTAAAATCAGAAGCTTTGCAAGGGCCCTTGATTCAAGAGCTCTTTGCACTTCTTTCACCCCATAAACGACCAAAAGAGACTTATTTAAATGAAGGATAAATTCCTCAATTAATCTTTCTTCCTGTTCTATTCTCTGTTTTCCTGAAACCTTTTCTATCACTCCTCTTTTCAAAAGTTCCAAAATTCCGGTTTTTTCTGCATAGCTGCAGTTTTCAAAAATTATCTTTTTTGAAAGAAGCGGATCTTTTTCATCAATATACTTTTTCAGGTTTTCTTTTGCAAACCCCGGACCTGCAATAATTATTTTTTCTTTGGAATCTTTTAGATAGTTATAAACCTCGGAATAATACTTTTTGGTTTTTGACTCATAATCATCGGATTTTTTGCTTGCACTGCTTTCAAATTCAGGACCGTATTCCAATCCATATCCACGAAGCACTGCAGTCACTGCTTTTTCATCATCCATTGCAATTATTTTTACAAGGGGCCGCGATGCCTCTTTTTCTGCATCTTTGATTCTTTGAAGATGAAAGGATTTCCAGTGTTTCTGCACTTCAATTTTTCCTCCGATCTCAAGATCTATTGTGTGGTGTCTTCCAATTTGAACAAAATCTTCCGGGGTTCCTGAAAGTATTTTTCCAAAGATCCTAAGCCTGTTGAGGGATTTTGAAAATTCTGTTTTTTCAACTCCGAGAGTTATAAATACTGGTTTTTTTTCTTCTGTGTCACCAAATTTAACTGTTCTCATTGTTGAAGAGCTGACCTTGTCATCTTTTTCCAGAATATTTTCTATATGCCAAAGGTCTTCAAGGGTTTCTGGAACAATTTTCATTGTTTCCTGTTTTCGATCAAAGAACAAAACTCTCATAAAACTATTTAGGGATATAAGCAATTAAAACAATTTGCATTAACTGGCAATTTTAAAAAGATAAAAAGTATGAAGAACTTTCAATGCCTGCAGCCACCCATTTAAAATTATTTCCTTTATTATCAGATAGGGGGAACATGTCTCAGATGGAACTTCAGAAATTGATATCTCTTACTTTTGATGAAAATCCGGAAGTCAGAAAAAGGGCTGCAAAAAAATTGGCAGAATTAAATGATCCGGGAGCTCTTTTTGCATTAGTTGAATTAACATATGATAAGGATGCTTCGGTAAAAGAAACTGTAAAAAGAATACTTGAGAAAAGAAAACCTTCTGCAGAAGATTTGGTTCCGTTTTCAGATTTGTTTTCATTCAAAATGGACGGCTCTGAAAATAAAGAAACAAACGATCTCAACCTAGACAAGCAAAAAAGAATCCTTCATCCGATAGAGGCTCTTTTTGAGAAAAGACTTGGAAAAGAAAAGGCGGAAATTGTAAAAAGAAAAATGATGCCAAGCCTTGAAAGGGTTTATCTTAAAGCAACCTCAAAAGGAAACATGGAGGAAACATTTGAAAAGGACAGAAGAAATGCAGTTCAGGAATTTTTAACGACTTATATCGATGCAATTTCAGATATGCCGGGGAATGGAAAAGAAAATGAAAGAATGGAGGCTCCCCATTCAATTGATTCCCTTGAAAATTTAGATATGGTCTCGGCATCCAATTCTCTTGAAGAGCCTGATGTTAAAATGATACTAAAAGAAGTAGAGGATTCGTTTGGGCTAGAAGACAATTCAGATGAAAGGCATGAGAAGTTTTTAAAGGGCGCAGAGGACAGCCTTTTTAGGAAAGCGTATGAAATCATGATGTATTCGCAGGGAGATTCTGCAATAATGAAAAAAGAAATGAAAAGGATGATGAAAAATGCCCAGCGGGACATAAAATTGGCGTTCCATCTTGCCCGGGAAAAATTCAGGGAAAACAAGATTACAAAACTTACAGAAATTAAAGAAAAGATGAGAAATATAACCACTGACGACCTGATGGTAAAATCAATAGAAAAAATTGAATTTAAAAAGCCAAGATCATCTGTTATGGCGTATCGGGTAATTGTTGCAGACCCGCAAGAAAATGAGGGGGTAATTTATCTTTTTGACGGGAAGGCAGAGTTATTACAGGCAGGAATAAAAATAAAACTTCTAAAAGCTTATTCAAAGGTAATAAACGGGGAAACATCGCTTACAATTGGCTCGGCTGGAAATATTTATGTGGTAATATGAAAAGCACTGCAGAGCAGATAACTGAAAATGACAGATTTAATCTAGACGAACGGATAGTTATAATATGGTATCTTCAACTTCTTATTCCATCTATCATACTTGCAGGGATTAGTTTAATCGCAGGCCAGATAGTTGAAAGTAGTTCGATTGTTTTCTGGTTTTTGATATTAATCCTTATTATAAATATTATTTATCTAATTTTTGTTATTTTAAGATATAAACATTATACATATTATTTTACTTCATCTGGAATCGTAATAAAATACGGGATAATCCGGCTAGACAGGCATGTTATTCCCTATTCAGGAATACAGAATATAAATATCACAAAATCAGTTACAGACAGGATCTTTGGTATTGGGTGCCTAAAAATTGAAACTGCATCAAATGATGTATTATCCCAGGAATATCTTTTGCCCGGACTTAATACTGCGCAGTACAGAAAAGTAGTGGAGTATATTATGGAAAAAAGAAAATTTAAAAGCAATGATACAAATGCCCATGCAGATTCAAATAGTGTTTTATCTGCAATACAAGAGCTAACGCGGGAAGTAAAAGACTTAAAAACTGTTCTATCCAACAAAAAAGATAAGTAAACACATTCTAAGGTAATATTATGATGGAACTAACAAAATACGAATTTGCAAGAATAATTGGTGCAAGAGCGCTTCAGCTATCCCTTGGCGCACCATCTGTTACAAAAAACAAGAAAACAGCAGATCCAATTGAAATGGCAAAGGAAGAGTATGATGCTGAATTGATACCCTTATCAGTTTTGAGATGAATTGGACAATCCAAAGGGTGCCTCAAGAATTAAAATCGAATAAGTATTTGTTTCTTCTTTTAACAAAACCCTTTTTTGCTTGTCTATCCATTGTTTTGAATTCATTTCAGGACTTTTTATTTCAACTATAAAAGAATCCCTTCCAAATATTTTTTCCTCTCCTATTACTTCAAAAGAATAATTTGAATATAGTGTATCAGTCTGTCTGTCTGCATAGCCTGCACTCCACTTCCAGTTAGAATCAAGTGCAAGCATCCATGGCTTGAAAAAAATTACCTGCGGATGGGAAAGAAAAAGGTTTGAATTTGAATCATCATTTCCAGAAGAATTAATGCATACACCACTATACTGGTCTAGGATATATACTGCCATGCAATTTTTTCCATATTTTATATTAAACTCGATCTCCATATTTTCCACAGAGTATATCTGATAACGATATTTTTCAAGCGGAACCAGCATAAGGGCCTTGTTTTTTGAGAGCGGCTCTTCTTTTATGTAAAAAATATCTCCCTTGAATTGACCATAAAAAAATAAATTTGAGAGTAATGCCATTGACAAAAGGATTATTATTGAAAGAAAAATAATACTGCGAAAGTTCAATTTATTGCACCCTTGCAGCTTTTCCGTATTTTCTGTATGGTTTTGTTGTCGGAGTGTCGAGCTTGTGAAAAGAGATCTGTGAAATTCTCATTCCCTCATGCAAAATAATTCTAAGCGGAGAAAGATTCACTATCTCAAGAACCTGATGATTTGAGCTTCCGGGCTGGACCAAAGAGGCAGTTACATGAACAGTCAGGCCAAGTCTGGCATATCTTGTTCTTCCTTCAAGTGTTGCAAGTATATCTGAAGAAAGGGATATTTTTTCTCTGGTTTTACCAAGGCACATCTCCCCGGGGTTTAGAATCATTGTATCGGATTTTATATTTTTTATTATTTTTTTGAAGCTGGTTTTGTTTAAATCAACTGTCTTTCCAAGATAATTCTCCTTAAAAATTCCCCAATTATTGCTTAGAGTCAAATCTATAGAAGCTGCGCCAAGCTGGTCTTTTGAGAAAGGAGTGATTTTTATTTTTCCAATTTTCATCATTTTTATAATATCCTGATCAGATAATGCCATATATTAAAGATAATCAAATAGTATTTTAATTTATTTGTCAGAATTATTATTATGGAATTCAATTTTATACTGGAAAGGAAATTTGATCTTGGCCAAAAGGAGATAAATGAATTAGTATTGTATACTTCGCTTGCTTTTATTTTCCCATTGATTTTCGGGCACCTTGCAGGGCTTGCAGCCCAGATATTTATTGGGGCAACTGTTAATTTTTTCCTTGTGTTATCAGCATTTTATGTTTCAGGATGGAAAAATATATTTGTGGTCGTAATTCCAAGTATGGCTGCTTATTTTTCAGGAATTGTTTTTGGAGCTAGTTCGGCATTTCTTTTGTATTTTATTCCTGCAATATGGATTGGAAATGCCATATTCGTATATTTTATAAAAAAATCAATGGCAGGCAATACTGCATATGGAGTTTTAAAATCCTCAATATTAAAAGCAGGTTTCCTATTTACAACTGCAATATTTTTTGTATATTCAGGAATAGTCCCGCAAATGTTTTTGGTTGCAATGGGGCCAGTGCAGCTTGCAACAGCCCTGCTTGGAGGATTTTTCGGGCTTGTTTTTCATTCGATTAGAAAGAGGTGAATAAAAGTGGTATTGGGAATTGGTGCAGGAAAAATAGATTTAATCTTAAACAAAACGGCATTTTTGCCCGGAGAAGAAATTGAAGGAAAAATTATTTTAAATTTGAAAAAACCAATTAAAGCAAGAGAATTGAAAGTGACGCTTTATTCTAAGGAAAGGAGCATATCAAATAAAAAAAATACAATAAAAACCAAAAATATACACTCGATAAAAGTTTCGGGGGGATTGGAATATTCTTCAGGAGAATTTGACTTTAAGCTCCCAATTCCATCGGCCCTTCAATTCCAAAATGGGATTTTAGGTCAAATTCAGTCATTTGCATCAATGGTTTCGGGGACAGAATATTATATAAAAGCAACATTGGATCTTCCAATGGCAACAGATATTAATTCGAATACAAAAATAATAATAGAAAATAAAAGATAATTGCCTGTATATCCCAAGGGCTATTTATTTTTCCACAATCCATGGATATTGCAGTATTCCCTTGCGATGATTTCGCCCGAATAACTTATCTCAAATTCGGCTTCCGGCTTTTCTCCCGGGCGCAGATATTTTCGATAAACTTTTTGGTTCAATAAAACCTCTATAAATTCGATATAATGTTTTTCTTCCATTGGATGGGCAATTGAGCCAATTTTTACAAGAATTCCGTTTTTGGTTTGTTCAATCAAAGGAACATGTTTTTCATTTCCAACATCCTGGGTTTTTTCCTCTAAAAGTACCATCGGCTTTTGGCAGCAGACCAGCTCTCCAATGCTTGCATGGACCAGTTCAACGATATTTCCGCAAACATTGCATTTGTATATTTCATTTAATTTTGTCATGTTACCACCTATATAAATATAAAGGTTATATTTTTAAACTGTTTGGTTTGAAATTCGAACATGGATAAAAAAGATGAACTGATACTAAAAACATTTATGCATAATAGCAGAACTCCTGTAACCCATCTTGCAAATAAAATGGGCATTACTGAGACTGCTGTGAGAAAACGAATAGCAAAGCTGGAGAGATTTGGGGCAATAAAAGCATATACTGCGATAATTGATCCTTTCTTTATGGGTTTTTCCGGCATTGCACTTGTAGGGGTTGACACTAATCCGGAAAAAATGCTTTCGGTCTTTGAAAAGATAAAAAAAATTAGCAGAATAAGGTATTTAGCACTTACCTCCGGAGACCATATGATAATGTTTGAGATATGGTGCAGGAATGAAAAGATATTGAATGAGGAATTGAAAAAAATAAAAAAATTGGATGGTGTGACAAAGGTATGCCCTGCGGTATTGATGAAAAGGATAGAATAGATAAACTTCTTTTTGATTTAAATAATGCAATTTTATCAAAAAAGAGAGAAGTAAAAAAAAGACTGAAAGAATTCAAGAAAAACAAAAACCTGTTTTCCGAGCTTTGCTTTTGTATTTTAACTGCCAATTACTCTGCATCAGGGGGGATTAAAATCCAAAATGCAATTTCAGATTTTTCAGTTCTAAGTGAGGATAAACTTGCAAAAAAACTGAAAAAATTAGGGCACAGGTTTCCAAATACGAGGGCAAATTATATTTTCTGTGCTGGTTTAAAAAAAGGTGAAATTGAAAAAATAGGCTATATATTCGGGTCTGAAAATAAGCGGGAGTGGCTTGTAAAAAATATACTTGGGCTTGGATATAAAGAGGCAAGCCATTTTCTAAGAAATATTGGTTATTTTGATGTTGCAATAATTGATAAGCACATCATGAGTATTTTATCTGGATATAAGATTATTAATGCGCCAAAGATTTTAACACGGGCACGGTATATTGAAATCGAAAATATTTTGAAAAAAATCGCAGAATCAAAGAATATGAGCTTGGGAGAGCTTGATTTGTATTTATGGTATATGAAGACCGGGAAAATATTAAAGTAAGGTATAAAAATTTTGATTTTCCAATAAGATAATGGTGCTGATTTGAAAGTATATATTATTGCGTTATTTTTATGCGTTATTTTTACTTCAGTTTTCGGAATTTTTTCGGAAATATCAGTTGGGGCAGGGGCAAATTTTAACCCGGTTGAGCTTCCAAAAAAAGATATGTCACCACTCTATATTGGAGTAACCCTTTCAATTATAGGAATGGGAGCATTTTTATATTATTTTCTGATTGATAAAAGTATTTAATTTTGTTCATCGTGCTTTTTTAGTTTTTTTGGCTCTGTTTTTTTAAATTGTGGAATTTTAATATGGTCTTTTAGAAGATACGCTAACAGGGAAATTATCAAAAGAAGGGTTATCCCAAGAAGGAGGGAATTATCATCATTTTCTATTTTGGCAGGAGAGATATAAAGCGTGTTTATAATGCTTATTGCCTTGAGATATCTTGATTCGTTTATCAGCTTTTCAGCCTGTTCTATTGTTTTTTGATTACTGCATATATTCTGGTCAGCAGCATTACCTGAACATAAGATTAGAACATCATTCAATCGTGCCTGGGATTCCCTTTTTAAATAATTATTTATCGAATCCACGGATAAAAGAGTTTTTTCAAGATCTTCTTTTTTTAATTGAAGTTCTTTTTCAGAATATTTGTCAATCTGCTTATTGTAATCATCGATTTTTGATTTTATATCTTTTGGAGGCAATGAAAACAGATACTCAAACTCGCTTCCTTTGGAATCATCGTATTGGAGCTCGTAAATATCAAGAGAGGAGGACAGCTGCATGGAAACTGAAGATAATTCGGTTTTTTTAGCTTCAATTCTTTCTTTTGAGAGCCCTTTTTCCAAAGCAACCCTGTTTTGAAGGTCATTTATTTTTTTTGAAATCTGCGGGTAATAATCAATATCATTTTGCACTTCCATCAAATTTAAAAGATTTTCAATTTCAGCAAGACTGGTTTTTGTTTCTTCATAAAGATCAAGTGAAATTAAATCTTTTTTTACAAGGTTATAGCTGGAATATAGGTCTTTTACCAGCTGATTTGTTTCTTTTTCGAGCCATTTATCATCTATTTTTTTAAGATTATCCAAAGAGTCCTGGTTTGGATTGGAATTTTCAGATAAGGTTTTTTCAAGAAGTTCTTTTCTTGCATTAAGTCTTTGGGCAACCTCGTCATCTTCAAGGTATTTGAGAGCATTTTCTAATTTTGAAAGCTCTTTTTCAATTTCCCCAAATTCATCTTCAAAATCAAGTTTCATTTTGTATTCTTCATTTTTTTCCTTGTTGATCTGGTTTTCGAGCTCTTTTATTTTTTCTATTGCCAAATCAGTATTGTTTTGGGATACCTCATTTTTTATATCCTCAATAAGATCCTTGTCCTTTTCGCTTAAATCATTTAATTCAAGTTTTTTTATCTCCTCTTCAAGATAGCCAACTGGATCTGAAACAATGTACTCCACCCTTATTTTTGCTGTTTCATTTTTTTGAAGGTTTAGTATCTCAAAACTTATTTCCCCAAATTCTCCAGTCTTTTTGTTTCTTAATTGGTGGCCAGAATTAGAAAGAATAGTTAGCCCGCTTACTTTAGTGGAAATCCCATCATATAAAATTAATGAAAGATAGGACAACTGCTCTTTTGGGATTACTTCAATAATATAACTTATTTTTTTGTTAAGACCTATACTGCTTGCCTGAATTTGTGTTTTTTGGAAACTGAATGCATCATTTGCCATTGTCTCAATTTCAAGGGTATTTGCCCCTTTTGATATGCCAGACTGCAGCGCGTTGTTTTTTATTTTTTGTTCAACCCCATTTAATTTTACAAAGGCAATTTTCCCGGGATAATCCGGAAGAATGAGGCCGTTTATTTCAAAAATTGATTTTAATGAATAGATGTATGAGAATGTCCCGGTGCCGTCAGGATTTCCCCTGCTCTCAAAAACAAGCTTTTCGACAGAAACAATGGTTTCGTTTTTACTTAATAAAAAATAGTTTGTGCTCCCGGCATCGATTGATTTAAGATACATAGTAAGTTTTAATTTTTCAACGATTAATTCTTCAATGTTTTCAATTCCAAGTGAAATATCTTTTTTATAAAGCATTGTTTCCAATGGGAGCTGTATCTCAACTACTGGTTTTTTTATGGAAATTTTGAATGGGTTTGTAACAAGTATGTCAATTTGCAGGCTGCATTTTTCCCCAATCCTGCAGTCTCCTATAAAAAATGAGGTCTCGGAAAGCAGTTTGCCTGGCAGCGACTTTTCTATCTCATAATTTATTTCATTTTCTATTTCTGCGTATAATTTTTCAAGTGCCTTTAATTTTCCTGCAGCCGCAGGATAATCAATTTTATCTTTTGTGAATATGCCCTTTTCGTTTTCATTTAGCAGTGAGAAAAAATAGCCATTTTCATCCTGTATAATACTGGCCAGAGTTTTTATGTAATTTCTTCTTTCTTCAAGATATGAGTATTTTAATTCCAATTTTTCAATAATTCTTTCCTTAAGACCTTCAATTTCTGAAAGCATTAATTTGTTTGGATTTTTTTCAAGATAGAGAAGTATTGTTTTTTCATATTCGACATTTATTCCGTCATTTTCTGAATTTTGAATCAGAATTTTAAGTTCGGAAAGCTCGGAAAAAAACAGAAGCTCGGTCTTGCCATCATCTGCATCCTGAGAGATACTATTTATATTTGAAATTGAATCCCTGTAATATTGGTATTTTTCACCATAAATATTTGAATTTTCCCCTTTCTGGAAATTTTCCTGCGCATCTTTTAGATAATCCTGGCTGTATTTATCTAAGAATTGGGCTTCGTTATTTTTTATGAAGGTTTCTATTGTCTGCTGGGCCTCATCGCGTTTTAGATAGGTTATCTCTTCTGCCTGGGAATTTAATTTTTCGGCATTGCTAAAAATTGTGGAATACTGGATAGTTAGCTCTTCCATTTGCTCAAGGGAATTTTTCAGGTAATTTCTTGTTTTTGATTTAAAATTGATTGCTGCAGAATCATAATCTGAATCTGCATCCATTAATTCATAGCCAATTGCCTCAAAATCTGCAGAAAGATCCGAAAGCTGGCCTCCCAGATAATTTTCTATTTTTGAGCCTCCGGTTATAAGATTTATTTTTTGTTTTTTGAGTTCTGCATATTTGTCTTTTGATTTTTTTTGTTTTGTTTTTACATCGCTTTCCAAAAGAAAATATTGATTTTCCATTGAATCGCAGATATTGGTGGCATCATCTGTTGCAATTGAAATTTCATTTAAAACCCCGGAGTCCATTGAATTTGCAAAAACATCAAAACCTTTCATATCAGGTGTTGGCTCTTTTATTTGGACCTGCACATTGTCGGAATAATCAAGCATTTCATAGATTATCTCAAAATCCCCATAATATTTTGTTTTTTTGCAGTTGGTTTGTATTGAATTGGTTTTTTTGCATAACTCTTTTGAATAGTCGCAAAGCCCTGAAAATTCGAGTTTGAAATAGGCCGCAGTTGCCAACTCGCATTTGTCTTCAATCTCATTTTCCTGCTGGGCGATATAATCTACTGCAAGATCCATTGTTTTCCTCCAGTATTTTGGGTAATTCAGGCATTCAGTAATTGTTTCCTGAGTGACTTGTTTATACGCCAGGTCCAGAATTATTCCTGCAGGATCTATAATCATATTAATGGAAAATGCCTTATCTCCGATATAACTGCAATGGGTTTTGGATCTTTTTGCAAGATCATACTGGGTCTGCATTTCAATGAAAGGTTCTTTTTTGGAAATTAGACAATCAAGCTGCAGAGACTCCAATGAGTAATGCATTTTTTCTGTATTCCATATTTCAAATGTTCCAAATGAGATGATGTTTGGATTTTCATTTGCCCAATAAAGATAATCCCATGGTTTTTGGCCTGCAGAAAAAAGAATAGAAAATAAGATTAAGAAAAAAACAAGTTTTTTCATAAAATCAATATATCGTTAAAATTAATAAGCTATTTCTTTTAAAAAAGTTTTTAGATAAACTATTTAAATGATATAATAAATTATAACTGCATGAACAAAAAAATAATTTTGGTTTTTTTTATTTTACTTATCTTTTTATCAGTTTTTGGGATATTTGGCATACGAGATTACAGCATGCCAAAGGCAGAGATAATATATGTGCTAAATGAGAACAGGACTATAGAGGTAACAGAAAAAATCACATACCAATTAAACGGAGAATTTAATGAGTTATACAGGCAACTTCCATGGGACTTAAAATATTATAATGCAAGCGGATATTGCATAGGAAAAGAATGCAGCTTTTATACCAAAAAAAATGGAGATTACAAAGAACTAATTTTAAAAAGCAATTACAAAGATGAAGAAATTACAGTAGTTTTCAATTATATAATAGATGGGCACATTCTTTTGCAAAAGGATTGCACCCAGTTTTTTTATAAATTGTGGGGGGAAAATTGGGAAAAGAAAATAGGAATAATCAATGCAACTATCTATCTTCCAAAAGAAAGTGAAAATTTAATTTATTTTATCCACCCGATATCTGAAAATATAGATTCAGAAATTGAGGGTAACAGGATTACTATAATTTCATCAAACCATCCGGCAGAAACTTATCTTGAAATTAATCTTCTAATGCCAAAGGAAATGTTTAATGATTTAAAAATTGCGAAAAATTATATGACTAAAAATGAGATTATTTTAATGGAAGAACAGGAAATCGCCAAGGAAAAAAATTTTCAGAATTATTCAAATCTTTTGCTTGTAATAGGAGGGGTTATTGCAGTTTTTATTGCGTTGGTTTTTTTATATTTATATTTAAAATATGGCCGGGACAGGCCAGTAAATGAACTTGGTTTTTTTGGCCCGTATGAACACGAGCCCCCGGGAGAACTTTCACCTGCGCTTGCATTATATCTGATAAATTTTGATGTGAATTCAAATGCAATAGTTGCAGAAATTTTATATCTGGTTAATAAGAAATATCTCAACATGAGTGAAATCGAAGTAGAGGTTCCAATGTTTTTTGGAAGCAAAAAAGAGAAAAGACTGGCATTTGCAGTTAATGAAAAAATGGCCCCAAAAAACCTGAATGCATACCAGCAGGAGATTTTGAGATTTATAAAAGATAATCTTGTTTTAAGAGAGGAAGGAAAATATTTCTTTTTTGAGGATTTAAAATCGCATTCAATGAAAAAGGTTTATCAATCTTTTACAGATGCAGTAAAAAACGAATTTAAGAAATTAAATTATCTGCATGAGAAATTGCCCAAAACATCCATCAAAATTATTGCATTATTTTTTATAATAGTAATCCCAATCCCTGTTTTTATGCTCCTTTCAGAAGAAATGACAAAAAAGACATCTCTTGTTTTTATTATACTTTTTATTAAAATATTTCTGCTTATATTTATATCAATACTGCGCCCGGATATTCTTGGAAAATGGAGTGATGAAGGAAGAATTGCAAACCACAGATGGAATAATTTTAGAAAATATTTAAGTGATGAAACATTAATGGAAGAAAAAAAGCCAATGGATATAATTATCTGGGAAAAATATCTTATATATGGGACTGCATTTGGAGTTTCAAAAAAAGTTCTCAGTGCATTAAAATTGGTTTCTCCTGAAAAATCCAATTCAGCAATACTGCATAACCCGGTATTGATCGGAACCGCACTGCAATCCATGTCATTATCAATTAGGTCTGCATCTGGTGCAAGCAGGGGAGGAGGTGGATTTGGTGGAGGTGGTGGCGGAGGGGGCGGAGGAGCCAGATAAAAGATTAAGTTTTAATTGATTGCCAAATACAATAAAATTATATGAAAGCAGTAATACTTTGCGCAGGAGAAGGAAAGAGGCTGCGTCCCTTAACATATACAACCCCAAAGCCAATGCTCTATGTTGCAGGAAAACCGATAATTGCACATTTGTTAATTGAATTGAAAAAGGCAGGAATAACAGAGGCAGTGATTGTTGTAAAATATTTAAAAGAAAAAATAATTGAATACCTTGGAAAAAATAATTTTGGAATTAAAATTTCTTTTGTAGAGCAAAAAGAAAGATACGGAACCGGAGCAGCACTTTTATATGTAAAAGAGAAAATAAAAGAATCTTTTCTAATGGTTGCAGGAGACAGCCTAGTTGATTGCAGGATTATAAAAACTGTAATTAACGCCCATAAAAAGGGAATTGCAGTGGGAATAAAAAATGTTAAAGAGCCGCAAAATTACGGAATTGTCCAGATTTCAAATGGGGTTATAACCAAAATAGAAGAAAAGCCAAAAAACGCGAAAACAACTCTGGCAAATATTTCAGTTTACATGTTTGAAAAAAATATTTTTGAAAAACTCGAAAAAATAAGACCCTCTGTTAGGGGAGAATATGAAATAACAGATATTCTTTTGGGAGCTATGGCCGTTGAAGTTGAGGGTTTTTGGGCAGATATTGCATACCCTTGGGAGCTTTTTGATGCAAATGAATATCTTTTGAAAAATTCAAAATCAGATACAGAACTTGGAACTATTGAAAATTCAACAATAAACGGAAAGGTAATACTTGAAAAAGGGGCAAAAATAATTAATTCATATATAGATGGAAATTCTTATATCGGAAAAAATACAATTATAGGGCCGAATGCGTATTTACGGGGAAATAATTCCATCGGAAATAATTGTTCTGTTGGAGGGGGGACCACAATTAAAAACTGTATTCTTTTTGATGATGTGAATGCAAAGCATCTTGCATATCTTGGTGACAGCATAATTGGAAATAAGGTTAATTTTGGATCCGGGACACAGATTGCAAATTACAGGTTTGATTCTTCAACGGTAAATGTATTGACAGAAAGAAAATGGATAAATTCAAAAAGAAAAAAATTAGGGGTTGTTGTAGGGGATAATACCAAATTTGGGGTTTCATCCTGCACAATGCCCGGCAAACTAATTGGGAATAACTGCTGGATAGGATCCGGAGCTATAATAAATAAAAATATAGAGCCCAACACTAAGGTATTTGTAAGACAGGAACATATTTTAATGAAAAATGAAGGTGAGTAGATATACATTATTTTGGGAATAGACCCCGGAATAAAAGTTGGCTATGCCTTAATTGATTTGGATGGAAAATTAATTGGTTCTGGATCTACAAAGGGAAAAAATTTTGACAAGGTTATTTCTATAGTATCCAAATTTGGAATTATAGGACTTGTTGCATGCGATGTTAATCCTCCTTCAAAATTTTCAAGAAAAATTGCTGCAAGATTTGGAGTTAAATGTTTTTTTCCAAGAAAATCAATTTCAAAAGAAACCAAAAGAATGATTGGCCCGGGTTTTAAAAATGCCCATGAACAGGATGCATATTCTGCGGCAATTAAGGCATATCGGCATTATTCAAATAGATTTAGAAGAATAGATAAGATTTACCCGGATAAAAAAGAGGAATATAAATATTTTATTTTAAGAGGTATTTCGATTGGTAAAATAAAAGAAAAAAATTAATTTTAATCTTTTAGGGAAATTCCAAGCCCTGGGTTGTTTTTAATAAATTCTGCAATTTTCTGGTCTGTTTGGGCTGCTTGTACAATATCATTTCTAAACAATTCGATCTCTTCTTTGGTTGGTTGGTTGACAGCAATGCCACTTTTTGTATCATGTGTATAAACTTCAAATTTTGATTCATTTGGATAATATACTATTCTACGACCAGAATATGTTTTTGCTATTGTGCCAGTTGAGAGCAGTTCAACTTTTCCTACCTTGGTATATAACTGGTCGTACTGAATCGCACCTCGCTTATGAATTATGGGTTCTTGTATGGATTCAAATGGTACTTTTTCACGCTCACACTCAGATGGATCACTACTAATATGTTTTCTCAATCCATCTAGATCTACTGCGTCTACTGCGTCTACTACGTGAGAATTTGGCCTACCCCCAGATAATAACAGAGAATCAGTTGATGAGGGATCAGAGTATAAATCCGGTACTTTTGTCACACCGGCTGCTAGGTCGCTAAATAGTTTATATGCGACTGCTGCGTCAAATACCCTTTGGAATATTGATCTTCTCTTAGATCTTGTAGTACCTTTAAAATCATTAATAGGTTTTGGTTCTTTTTTTTGTTTTTGTTTTACCATCATATTCACCATTAAACATTTCAATAATATGGAGGATAGGGTTTTTAAACCTTCTTATTCCACCTAAAACAACATTTAAAAGTAACACGAGAACATTCTTATTCTAAGCCTATCTGGTCTTTTATTTTCTTAACTGATTCAATGGCCAAAGACAGAAAATCATCCAAAGACAATCCTGCCAATTCAATTTCCATAACTAATTCCCGGTTGCAGCTGGCAGCAAATTTTTTATCCTTAAACTTTTTCTTTAATCCCTTAACATCCATATCTGAAATTTTTTTTCCTTTCATTAAGGCATATGCATAAATTATTCCAGTAAGTGTTTCAGAGGCAACAAGAGAGTACTCTATTTTTGAGTTTCTTTTTTTATTCTTTAAAACTGGAATTTCATTATAGCCATATCCATGGGACTGCACATTTTCTATAAATTCATCATCAAATCCATGTGACTTTAATATTTCAACTGCTTTGATGCAATGATTTTTCCAGTCATTTTTGGTAAATGGCCAGTCAACATCATGCAATAAACCCAGCATTCCCCAATACCTTATATCCTCTCCAAATCTTTCAGCTAAAGCCTGCATAATTGCCTCTGTTTCCAGATAATGATTCATATCAGAATCGAGCTGTGGCATGCTCTTTAAGAGTTTGATGGCATCTTCACGCGTGATTGGCAAATGGGTCAAATAGTATCACCTTGTTTGTTAGTCAATTAATAGTGCCAAGGGCGGTATTCGAATCCGCGACCTCCCGATTTCACCCGGTCACTGTCTTAATAAAAAGACTCAGAACTCATTAAAGCTTAGCTTATGAGTCGGGCACTCTAACCAACTGAGCTACCTTGGCATACTTAGGAATAATTTAATCAGAAGAACATCTTAAATATGTTTGTTTGAATTTAATGAATGACGAAAAAAATCGACTATTCAAAATAGCCAAGGAAGAAAATTGAGGAGCAGCGCGCAGACTGCAATATATGTCAAAATTTTTACAATTGGTTTGTATTTCATATTTATTTCCATAATCCTGTTTCCATCAAAGATTGGAATTGGAAGAAGGTTAACTGCACCGATTACAAAATTTAAAGAAAAAATTAAACCTAAAGTAATATAGATAAAATTCATCCAATCGTGTTTATACCTTACAATTGAGCTTCCATCAAGATAGTAGCCAAGAACCCCGATTTTTCCATCAGAATTTGAAATGATCTCCAATTCCCCTTTGCTGGTATTTAAAAATGTTTTTTGGTTTGCTTCAATTATAAGCCCGTCTGTTATTTTTTCTCCATTTACCGAATAGATTATTGTGCCGGAATCCATTCCTGAAATTACCAAAAGGCCCTCTGTTTCCCTAAAATCATTAACACTGGCCATAAATCCCAATAAAAGCAAAAAGAAAATTCCGGCAAACATAAAGTTCGCACAGGGGCCTGCTGCAATTACCCTTGTTTGTTTTTCGCAATCAAGTTTTTTTAGGGATTCCTCATCAGGCTCTACAAATGCTCCGATGGGTATTGATCCAAAAAGGACAAGGCCTGCCGAATGGAGGGAAATTTTTGCAACCCTGCCAAGTATTGCATGTGCCCCTTCATGAACCAAAAGAATCACAAACAGGGCGATTATTCCTTCAACTAATGGAAGATTCATTCCAGGAATTATAAGTGTTACTCCTGCATCTTTTTGGGTTAATTGGGAAATACCAGATAGCATTCCAAAAAGCTTTTCTATTATAAAAAAACCTGATTGTATAAGGCCTGCAAATATCACCCCAAAAATTCCAAACCCAAAGGTAATTATTGCACTAATCCATGGAAGAAATATATTCTCTGATGCTTTTTCAACAGATTCAACCGGGATTGTCTGGCCTTTTATTGTAGTTACAAGTATCTGCACAGAATACGGAGCAATAAAAATAGAAATAAAAACCAAAAAAAGAATTCCGAGCAGGATTTTTGGGTAATTGAGGGTTTTTTTTCCAAATCCTGTTTGTTTTGTGAAATGATTTTTAAGAAAAAACAGGCTAAAAAATCCATAGCAGGCAAAAATCCCAACATCTGTTAGAAAATTCCAAAGTTTTTTGTTTTTTGCAATTTTATCTATTGTTCCAAGCCCTTTCTTTGTCTTGAGAAGCAGAAGGCCCCATTCACCATCTATCCAGTAATTTTTTGAAGGCTTTATCATTTTTTTCATTATTGCTCCGACAATTACCATTTCAGCTACAGCAAAAATGAATTTGTATGATACTGCAACATCGGATGTTGCAATAAAATAAAGAACAATAAATGCAATTAACAAAAGCGCTAACAAAAAATACATACAATCACATTGAGATTAATAATATTAAAACCTTGGGGTTATTCTTAGATAAAAAACTAAAAATAAATGTGACCGAAGACGCCCCAACGCTTGCTCAAATTTGTTGAGAAATTAAAACCCTGTTCCAGCCTGGGTTCCGTAGCTCTTGGTTTTGGGCAAAATTATGAATTTTTCGAAGGTTGGCAGGCACTGTTCCTGCCTTTTTTGAAAGCCTGTTTTTTGGGTATTTGCAATATTTCCTCCTGGATTTAACGGTGGTGCTTTCTCAAAATTGAAGCCAGTGGTTTTTGGCATTCCTGATAATGCCCCGGCAGGATGCTTTCTTTCATTTACTGCTGGGTTTCCCACATTATCTCCCCTGATTCTCTCTAAAAATAATTTTGCAGTTTGCTGTGTATCTGGAAATTTTGAAGAAGAGAAATGTTTTAGACAACCAACGTCTCCGGTTAATTTTGCAGTCTTGAAAAAATCTTCAAGAAATTTATCCCGAACATCCCGGTAATTTCCATTTTCCACACCATCTTTCAATAAATAATTTATATAATCTAAAAGAGAAACCTGTTTTCCATGAAAAACAATCTTATTGTTGTGCGGATTCAGATAAGATTTACTCTTTTCATCCAAAAGAAACCGGGCTGCCTCAAGCCTTATTGAAGGAACCCTGCATTCTTTTGCAACAGAGCAGATTCTTGATAACTTAAATGCTGTTTTTATTGGGAGATTTTTTAGTGCTGAAAATGCCTTCGAGCTCAAAAAAGGATCTGAAGAATTGCAGCAGGATATTAAATTCCCGGCTATTTCTAAAATCAGGGATCCCATTTTTTTCAGGATTTTTTCATGTTTTTGTGATGCGGCATTGTGTTGTTTCAAAAATTTGTATCCTTTTATAAGAAGGGGAAATACCATTTCTATTGCCTCTATTTTTTCTTTAGAGCCTTCGGACGCATTCTGATAATATGCAATAGCATCAACTAATTTGGACCTGTCTGCTTTAGTAAATTCTCCATGTAAAAAACAAGATCCTGCGGAGTTTATTGAATCAAAATTTGTTGTTTTGGCGCTTAGTGGAATATTTTGTATTTGAGTATCTATTCTGGGAGTTGGAATTGAATTCACATCGATCGCCATATAATTAAATTAAAGAATATTTATAAAGGTTATCCAGAATAATATTATCAGGACCAAATAAGGAAGGTCTAGAGAAAATTTGAGGATTGGATGGTTTAAAAAACTTTCTAAATAAAAGAAATCTTCTACAAATATTAAAGGTGAAAATGAATGGTTAATTGTTTAGATGTGGACGCAAACAAGCTTATAGAAAATGTTGCAAAAAAATTAGAGGAAATGAAGATAGAAAAACCTGCGTTTGCAGGGATTGCAAAAACAGGGGCTCATGCAGAGCGACCTCCGGCACAGGAAAATTTCTGGTATTTGAGGTGCGCCTCTATTATGAGGCATTGCTATTCGAAGGCAAATATTGGAACAAACAGACTTCGAAGGCATTATGGTGGAAAAAAAAGCAGGGGAGTGCGACCGGAAAAACATGTTCCTGCAGGAGGATCTGGAATAAGAAAGGCAATGCAATCGCTTGAAAAAGCAGGGCTTCTTGTGAAAGCAAAAACCGGAAGAGAACTTAGCCCGAATGGAAAAAAACTTCTTGAGCAGTGCGCAAAAGAAGCAGTGTGAATCAGATGAAAAAGGAAGAGGCAGAAGAGCAAAAAATAATTGAACAATTAAAAATTGCATTGAGACAGGTATGCGAATTTTCAGCATACGACCGGATGACAAATGTCTTGATGACAAACCCAAAACTCTTTGCCCATGCCTCTCAAAGAATAATCCAATATGCATCAAAAACTGGAAGAAAAATAAATGAGCGGGAGGTTTTAGTGCTTCTTTCATCATTGAGGGAAATTCCAAAAACAGGACAAATTTCAATAAAACGAAAATAGGTGAAAAAAAATGGTTAAAAAAAATCTTAGGAAAAAATTAAGGCTTGGGAAAAAAACAAGGCAAAACAGAAGGATTCCGACATTTGTTGCAATAAGAACAAAAAGAAAAGTCCAGAATAATACAAAGACGAGAACATGGAGAACGGAAAAAATCGGAAAAAGTGAAAAAGAATAGGTGAAAAAATGAAAAATGAAGAACAGGTTTATATGGTTCCTTTAGGAAAGGCGTATGATTACAAAAGGACAAAAAGGGCAGTTAGGGCAGTAGATCTTTTACGGGAATTTGCATACCGGCACTCAAAGGCACAGGAAGTCAATGTGAGTATGAAAGTAAATGAATTTATCTGGTCTAGAAGCATTCAAAAGCCCCCAAGAAAAATCAAAATAAAAATAGTGAAAAAAGGGGAAACTGCCTATGTTTACCTGCCTGATGAAAAAATAACCGAAGAAACTCCCATTGTTCAGACAAAAAAGGAAACTGCAACAACAGAAATTAAAAAAGAAACTGAAACGAAAAAAGGTGAAGCTGGCAGAGAACCGGAAAAAAAACAGGTAGCAGAAACCAAGGGAATAGCAGAAAAGAAAGAAGAGCCAAAAAAGACTGAAAAGAAAGCCAAAGAGGAAAAATCCAAATGAACAAAACAAATTATTTTGGAAATGAATGGATTGGACTGTTTGCAAAAACAAATAATAAATATACTATCGCACCTATTGACTCTCCAAAAAAATTTGTTGATGAACTTGAGGAATGCCTGAAAACAACATGCATTTTAACTACGATCGGAGATACAAATCTTGCAGGAGGGTATCTCTGCATGAATTCAAACGGCATTGTGCTCCCGAATATTGCATCTGAAAAGGAAAAAAAATATTTGGAAAAGGAAACAGGGCTCTCGGTTTATATTAGCAAAACCAACTATAATGCTCATGCAAACAATATTGTTGTCAATGATAGATGCGGCCTGATAAATCCCCATGTTGAGGAAAATGAAAAGGAAAAAATTGAAGACGCCCTGCAAATTAAACTGCAGTACTGCAAAATCGCAGATTATAGCACTATCGGAAGCAATATATTAATGAATAACCGAGGGTTTGTTGCAAATTTCAGAGCCTCTGAAAAAGAACTTGCTGAAATTGAAAAAAGAGTTGGCATTAAAGGGGCACGGGGAACAATAAACACAGGTGTTGGATTTATATCCCTTGGTGCCATTGCAAACGATAATGGATATGTTGTCGGCAATGCGACAACATCTTATGAAATGGGAAGAATTGAGGAAGTATTGGAATTTATAAGGTGAAAAAAATGGTGAAATTTATTGTAAGCGGAAAAATAAAATTGCAGGGAAAAGAAAGGGTTTTTGAAAAAGAGATTGATGCACAAAGTGAAAAACATGCAAAAGAGAACATATATGCGGTTTTTGGCTCTAAAAACGGATTAAAAAGAACAAATATAAAAATAGAACGCGTTCAAAAGCAATAGGTGCTTAAAAATGGAAAACAAAAACGAAGAAATGCAAAGGGTATCTTATGAAAATTATATTTATAAACAGCAATTATCGATGCTTAGAAGTGAAATGGAAAAAATAACACTTACAATGCTGGATTTGAGCAATGCCTCAAAAACAATTTCTTCACTTGAAATAAAAGAATCTCTGGTCCCGATTGGGGGAAACGCATTTGTTGAAGCAAAGGTTTCTTCAGAGAATATACTTGTTCCAATTGGTGGAGGATACCTCTTGAGAATGGACAGGGAAAATTCAAGAAAGGAAATGGAGAAAAGAACTGAATCCACAAAAAAAATAATAGAGCGGCTCCAGAAAGAATACGAACTTCTTTCAAAAAAACTCACAGAAACAGAAAAAAGACTGCATGGAATGAGGCAATGACCGGTAATATGGATGTTTGGGCTTTTAAAGAAAAAAATATCTGATTTTGTAGGCAAGCTGACAAAAAAAGAGGAAGAGCCTCCTCAAAAAACCCAAATAAAAACTGATTCCAAAAAAGATGCAGAAATTGAGAAAACGCTGGAAACTGAAAAAATTCTGGATTTTGAAAAACCCAAGGAAAAAAAAGAACATGCCAAAATTGAGAAACGAAAAAAAGCCAGATTGGAAAAACCTGAAGAAGTAAATATTGAAAAGGGAAAAGAGGACATAAAAATAGAAAAAGAGGGGAAACCAGAAATAAAAGAACAGGAAGCTGGAATTTTTGATAAGCTAAAAAATATTGTTTCCAAGCCAAAAAAAGAAAAACCACATGGAAAAGAAATTGATATTCATACGGAAGCTGAAATTAAACAAACAGAGCCTGAATTAAAAAAAAATCTGGAGAAAACTGAATGGGAAACCAAAGAAAAAAAAGAGAGGGAAAGAAAGATAAAATCAGGAGTATTTGACCAGTTAAAAAGCGTTGTAACCGGAAAAATTGTAATAAAAAAAGAGGATATCTCTGATTTACTTGATGAATTTGAACTTGGGTTGCTTGAAGGGGATGTTGCATTAGAAATTGCATCAGAAATAAAAGAATCCCTTGAAAAAAGACTGATTGGAAAGGAAATTTCCAAAGGAAAATTATCAGAGGAAATAAATTCAGAAATGAGGGAAATTCTTCTTGGTATTATAGGGCAACAAAAAGAGATTGACTTGATCAGGTTTGTAAAATCAGGGGAAATGCCAGTAAAAATAATGTTTCTTGGAATAAACGGGGCCGGAAAAACAACAACACTTGCAAAAATTGCGCATCTGTTTCAAAAAAATGGATTAAAGGTTGTATTTGCAGCCTGCGATACATTCAGGGCTGCTGCAATTGAGCAATTGGGTGTTCACGGAGAAAAATTAGGTGTTAAGGTAATAAAACGGCCCTATGGAAGCGACTCTGCTGCAGTTGCATATGATGCTCTGGCCCATGCAAAAGCCCACGGAATTGATGTTGTCCTGATTGATACTGCCGGAAGACAGGATAACAATATTGATTTGATAAATGAACTAAAGAAAATGGACAGGGTTATAAAACCTGACCTGAAGATTTATATTGGAGAAAGCATTGGGGGAAATGCTGTAATTGAACAGGTTTCAAGTTTTAACAAAGAGATTGGACTATCAGGAGTTATTTTAACGAAAATTGATTGCGATCCCAAGGGCGGAACAATTATATCTATTTCTAAAACTACAGGGCTTCCAATTTTATATACTACCAATGGGCAAGGATATGATGATATTGAAATATTTGATCCTAAAAAAATAATCAATAACCTCTTAGAGTAGGTGCAAAAATATTACTCTTATTGGTTGATAGGCTATAAGTATACCCAGTAGTTCCGAAAGTGTCCTTCGAAGTAAAGCCTTCAATTCTCAATTTTCTTGTTATTTATATAAATTCTAGTTAATATTAATTTATTGGCACTTCCTTTGACTGTTCTTCAATAAAGTGATTTATTGCATCTTTTAAATTACCAGTACAATCTATTGAGCGTAGTAGAGTAAAAATCAAATCTTCTTTTGGTTTATCCTTTAAATCTTCAAAATAAAAGCTACAAATAGGGTCTTGTGATTTTTCTGACCATGGAAGCTAAAGAGTTAAGTTGGACTAATGAAGATTATGTTTCTGTTCCTATTGAGACTGATGGGTTGATTTTGAAAAGGATTACGATATAATTATAATATTATTTTGGGATTTCCTTCAAAACCCAAAGCTTTTTTGTTCCACATCAAACAAGCTACGACAATTTGAGCTTCTACTGTGGTTTCTACTTTCCATTTTAGGATAGATTTATCCATTTGATTTTTACTTTTAGATACAGAATCTTGCACATCGTTTCCTTTGAGTAATGAAATAGGTATTTGATTTGACGATGATAAACAAGGTTCTGCTAAAGTATCTTTAATTGGAGTAGCACACCTATTTGGATCAGACACAAACATGAATGGAAAAAAATAACCTATAAATGCTTTGGCACCTCCAATTTTACAGCATTTTTTACCTAATGACGAAAGAGAAAAACAGCTCCTTGCATATACTATGGCACAATTAGTTAAATATTCGTTGTTGTCTTCTTGAATGAGTATTTCTTCTTTATCTCCATAAATTTCGTTTTTTGTTCCATGTCCATTAAACATAATAAAAACAGGTTTATTGCTTTTTATCCTAGTTTCAAAATTATTCTTATTAGCTTTTTCTTTATTAAGATTAATTATATCAAGACCTTTTTCTTTTGCTAAATTTATTATCTCATTACTCCAAACAGAACAATAATGAGTTACATCATCATGCTCTGGAGTTGTAATAAGAAATTTCTTCTGATCCATTACTTATTTCACATCTTCTTTAAAAGAGCGTAGATAGGCCATATACATATCTGTAACTAAACATCCAACTTCGGTTTTGTTCTCTATTTCATCTAAAAGTTTATCTCTTGTAAATGAACCAAAAGTGCCAATATTTAATTGGATAGTTCTAGGCATTAAGCGTATTCGTTCTAATACGATTTTAATTTCATCTGCATTTTCACTCATGTTAATCCCAAAAAATAGATATGCCACAATGTTTAAATAATATTTAGATGCCTTAATTTCTCTAAAATTTTTTCACTTCTAAATGTTTTATGAATAATCTCATTGCGGGCTAATTCCCAACTAATAGGTTCATCATTTATAAAAATAACTACTTGTTTTCGCTCTTCTAGTGGAAGATTAGTATAAATTTTTAGAAAGATTTGCGTTAAATCCTCTTTATTCTTAACTGTTTCTCCGCTCATAATAATCACAGATAGATATTATAAAAACTAATAATCTTTAAATCCTTTACTTCTTTATTCATCTAGCCCTCCAATAGACTACTTTTCCTTTCCAAAACCCTGAAATACGCTCGTATTTAACTAATTTTTTCATCTTCCATAGTTCTCCTCTCATTTTATTTATAAAAGTAGCGATTTTGGTCTTGTTTTCCTCTAAGAACGCACTTTCGGAGGTACTGATACCTACTTTTTTAAATTTAGAATAGATAAACAATATAAAATTAGTTATTGAATTGATTATATGATATATATTACCGGAGCAACAGGAAGGCTTGGAAATGAGGTTTTAAGGTTAGTTTCAAAAGCGATTCCATTGGTTCGGAAAAAATCAAATCTTAGAAATGAAATAGTCACGGATTTTTCAAAAAGTGATTTGAAAAAAATATTAAAAAACGCAAATGCAGTAATCCATCTTGCAGGCTCAATGGATTTTCTAGACCATCACAGGCTTTGGGAAACAAATGTCAAACTAACAGAAAGAATTGTGGATTCTCTTCCAAAGAATGCAAAAATAATATTTGCTTCCTCTATTTCTGTTTATGGAAAGAACTTAAACAAGAATCCGGCTGATGAAAATACCAAAATAAATCCAGATACTCCCTATGCAAAATCAAAATATCTTGCAGAGGAAATTGTAAAAAAACACAAAAACCATGTGATTTTAAGAATCGGAACAATTTACGGAAAAAGTTTTGATGATTATTATATGGTTTTAAGATTAATTGAAACTGGACGGATGTATATTTTAGGTGAAGGAAAAAATAAGGTTTCTTTTGTTAATGTAAAAAATATTGCAAGGGCAATTAAAAACGCGATTAAAAAAGGGCGCGGACTATATGTTGTCTCCGGAGAGGCAAAAACACAGCAGGAAATTTTAGGGATTGCATCTAAATACCTGAAAGTAAATGCACCTGCACAGAAAGCACCGGTTTCTTTTGCACTGATGTTTGCACAAGCAGAAGAAATTAAGGCAAGAATTGAGAAAAGAAAGCCTAAAATTACACAAGAGCATGTTCTGATTTTATCAAGCAACAGGGAATTTGATTGCAAAAGGGCTGAAAAAGAGTTAAAATTCAGGCCATTTGGAATTGAAAAGGGAATTAGAGAGATGGTTATTGATATGAAAAACCATAAAAAATAACTTTATAAACCTTTTTTAATATAATGATAATATGAGTTATGTTAAAAAAATAGAAAACACTCCACCACTAAAATGCCCGGGGAAAGAAAGATTTGGAATAAGAACTCTTGGGGAAGATATTGGGTTATGGGCTGAAAAGAGAGGAACGATTAAGCCTGACAGGGTTGAATTGGGAGCAACAGATTCCGAGAACATAACTTATAAAAAACCAAAGAAAAGATTAAATATTTAAAACTAGACACTCGAGTTAATATTATGGCCGGAAAAATAGAATCTTATATTTACAAGGAATTGGAAAAAAAGAAAGGATTATTGTTTGCAGTAATAGATCCAATGGATCATTCAAGCCTTGAAGATGCAGTTAATATGGCAAAAAATGCAAATCAGGCTGATGCAGACCTAATTTTAATTGGAGGAAGTACTGGGGTTCAAGGAGAAATATTAGATGAAGTTACAAAAAGAATCAAAGAAAGCGTAAATATTCCTGTTGTATTGTTTCCTGGAAATATTGGAACAGTCACCAAATATGCAGATGCAATTTATTTTATGTCCCTGCTGAATTCAAGAAACCCTTACTGGATAAGCGGAGCGCAAATGCTTGCAGCATTTCAGATTAAAAAATACAATGTTGAACCATTATCAGTTGGGTATAGTGTTGTTGAGCCCGGAGGAACTGTCGGCTGGGTCGGGGATGTTAATTTAATTCCAAGATCAAAGCCAGAGCTTGCAGCAGCAACAGGGCTTGCAGCCGAGTATATGGGGTTTAAATTCTTCATAACTGATGCAGGCTCAAATCCAAAAGAAGGGCATATTCCCTTAGAGATGGTAAAGGCAGTATCCTCAACTATTTCTATCCCGTATATTGTTGCCGGAGGAATAAAAACTCCAGATGAGGCAAAATCAATAATAAACGCCGGAGCATCAGCCATTCAGGTTGGAACTGCATTTGAGAAAGGAAAAGGCTCGGTTGAAAAGATAAAAAGAATGGTTGATGCAATCAGAAGTTAGTTTTGATTTTTGCGTTCGCATATTTTTTAGCTAAAACCGAAGAATTCATAAGATTGTATAAATCTATAATTTTTTGGGTTGAAATGTCTGGCTTTCCGTTTAGTGCCTCATTAATTGCCAGTTTTTCAAGTTCAAAGTATTGCTCAGCTGGAAATAAGCCTATTTTGGAGGATTTTTCAAAAAAATCCTTTGTTATTTTATAAGAATTTAAAAAGTCTGCGAAATCTTTTGGAAGCGCAGGGCCGGTAATTTCAACAGAGGATTTAAAAATTTCCACAATATCCAAAAGGGATTCTAGGGCATTTTTTAAAAGTCCTTTTTTTATAAAAATAAACGAATCTGCCTGCTTAGCCCTCAATTTCAGATAAGAGATAAAAGTATTTACATTTTTAGAGCCTGTTGAAGTAAAATAGGTTTCAATTTCCTTTGAAATGGAAGAATGGAGTTCGATTACTTCTGGCAGATTTTCAGGCAAGCGTTGTTGTTTTTCTTTTGAAGCTCCATGCATCAACTCATATTCGGATAAATAAAGCGTTATTGCGATTCGAAAACTTATTTCATCCAGAATGGAAAATTCATTTTGCAGCAATTTTTGTATATTTTTGGTAAGCTCCCTTAAGGATTGCATCCTTTCATCAAAGGGCATTTGCTTTTGGACTGGCATCAATAAGATTATAAATAAGAAATATATTAATATGTTGGTGCATAAAAATGAAGGAATTCATTGAATTTTTAGTAAAAAATAATGCAATAACATTTGGAGAGTTTATACTAAAAAGTGGGAGAAAATCCCCTTATTTTATAAACACAGGGGTATTGTCTGATGGGAAATTATCTTATGAGCTTGGAAAATTTTATGCAATGAAAATATTGCAGGCATTCCCGCAGGCAGAAGCAATATACGGACCTGCATACAAAGGCATACCTCTTGCAATTTCTATATCTCTTGCGATGTATAAGGAATATAAAAAAAATCTGGGCTGGATATTTGACAGAAAGGAAAAAAAGACCCATGGAGATTCAGGTTCATTTATTGGATGCGCGCTGGATGTTTCGGCAAAAATAGTTTTAGTTGATGATGTAATGACAACCGGGGAAACAAAAATTGAAGCGATTAAAAAAATTGAAGAGGGGCTCGAAGCAGAATTAGTTGGAATTGTAGTTGCAGTAGACAGGCAGGAACGCGGAAAAAGAAAAAGCGCAATCGAAGAATTTTCAGATAACACCGGGATAATAGTTGAACCGATAGTAAAAATAAGTGAAGTATTTGAATACTTAAAAAACAGGGAAATAGATGGAACGATATATGTAAATGATGAGATTTATGAAAAGTTTATAAAATACAAAAAAGAGTTTGGAAGTGAATAAGTTTGATTGATGTTTTTCTAAAAATTTTTCCATTAGTAATACTTGTTGTTATTGGGTATTTATTAAATAAAACCGGAAAATTAAAAGAAGAAACTTCAAGATCAATGATTAATATTGCATTTGAAGTATTTTTGCCGGCAACAGTATTTCTCGCCATATCAAAGGCGAAATTGAACAGTGAATTTTTATATATTCCAGTATTTGCAATGATAATTATTTTTTCAATTTATTTTGCCTCTAAAATTATTTTTTCAAAAATGGACATAAATGAAAATGACAAAAAGGTTATGGTTGTCGGAGCAATGCTTATGAATACAGCAGCAATAGGGATACCTGTAATGGAAAGTTTATATGGAACCGAAGGTGCTGCGGTTGCAAGCCTTTTTGATTTTGGATGCGCGGTATTGATTTATACACTTGGATATTTCACCATTTCAAAAAATAATTTATGTGCTACGAAAATGATAAAAAAGGTACTCTCTTCAAATGTATTATGGGCAATGGTTTTGGGTCTTTCCATTAATTTTTTTAATATTGAAATAGGAGTTATTTTGGACGGCTTGATTGGACTAATTGCCGGAGCCACAATACCTGTAATGATGATTGCAATAGGCGGAATTATTAAACCTGCAATAAAAAATGGGAAATTCACCCTGCTTTCAGTTTTTATGCGGAGTTTTGGGGGCCTTGTAATAGGTCTTTTGATAGTTTATTTGTTTGGATTGGAAGGCATAATAAAAAACATGGTTTTGATTGGATCCATTCTTCCAAGTGCAATAATAACTATAGTATTTACAATTAAAGAAGGGTTAAACAGCCAGCTTGCAATTGAAATTGTTAGCATAAGCACTATCTTATTCTTTATTTTGCTTCCATTTGTTGCACAAATATAATAAATGGACGGGATATAAATTTTATATATGAAAACTCCGGATTTATGTGTTGCTTGAAAAAAACTGATGGCAAATCAAAATAAATCAGTTTCTTAAATTATAATTAGGTGTCCTTAAAGAAATCTTTATAAACACTATTATATAATATTTATTAATGACTGATGAAAAACTTAGCCGGCGGATTGAAAAATTAGAAAGATTGAACAGATTATTACAAAGTCAAATAACTATTGATTTATTTACCGGGCTTTTAAAGAAACTGGAGATTGAAGCTAGAATTAGCAGCGAAGTTGGCAGGGCAAACAGAGAGAAAAATGTTATTAGTGTGTTATTTTTTGATATAGATAACTTTAAGGGCATAAATACTGAATTTGGACAAAAAGGCGGAGACCAGATAATTCTTAGAGTTGCAGATGAAATAAAAAGAACATTCAGAGGTTATGATTTATTAGGAAGACATGGCGGAGAGGAATTTGTTGTTGCGCTTCCTGGGACTGATATCTGGAAAGCATATAAAGTTGCGGAAAAATTAAGAAAAAATATTGAAAAATTAGAAATAAAAATCGGAACAAGAAAGGTAAATTTAACAGTATCCGTTGGTGTCTCAACAAGTGAAGATATTCCAATAATAGAAAATAAAGAAGGAGATACAGCCGGAGTCTTATTAATAAAACTGGCAAACGATGCAGAGAGTCTTGCAAAACAAAACGGAAAAAATCAAACATGCATTAATTTATGTGGGGCTCTCTTAGAAGAGCATAATATAGAACGAGTAAAGCTGGAACAAGACCTTATTGGGATTATAGAAAAGGCAAGAAATGGATCGATTGAAAAAATAGAATGTAATGGGCAACCTGTTCCATTACAGGATTTAATACTTAATATACAACGGGTAGAACGAGGTAGGGCGCAGCAAGGAGAGTATTATATAACAACTATTGGAAGCCCGGATGCTGCATATACTGGGTTTGTAAGTGGAACTTATAATGGAGAACAAGTTAAAGTACGAAATGTAGTTCAAGATATTGGAATGCAAATAGTTGAACAGGTTCGTGAATTAAACCTTACAAAAATTCCAGACCCAACAGTACAACTTTGGCAAACCGGGCCGGGCAAATTAAATTTTCTAAATCTTTTATTAACCCGCTCTTGTAACCTAAATTGTGTTTATTGCACTCAAGACCATGCGCAGGTAAAGACATTGGACAAACTAATATGGGAAAGAGCAATAGATGAGGCAACTGAGGGTGGAAACAGGCAGGGGGTAATTATAAATTTCACAGGGGGAGAAGTTCTTATCCCAAGAATAAGGGATATGACTTATAGATTAATTGAATATGCAAAAAATCAAGGTGCGTATGTAACAATGAATACTAATGCAACGCAAATAGATAGGCAGGTTGCATCAGAGCTTCTTGGAACTGGAATAAATGCACTAAATATTTCACTTGATTCTCATTTACCTCATCTGGAAAATGAAATAACTAGAAATAAAAAGGCATTTGCAAGGATAATGCTAGGTCTCCGGGCAATTTTGGATTTACGGACGGATTCAAAACTTGAAAAAGTTAATATAAATCATGTGATAACAAAAATGAATTACAAGGGAATTGCAGAATTTGTCGGATGGATGGGGAAAATACTTGAAAATGAAGGAAGACTTTTTGATGAGATAAATCCTCTTCCAATAAAAGAGGGTGGTGTTGCTCTCAATCTGGCAATGGAGGACATTTTATTTTTTAATGAGTATCTTGTTCCAAGACTTGAATATTTATCCGGCAGATATGATCTAAAATTGCTTGGATTGAAAGTTTCTGAAATTTTTGGGAAGAATAGTGGAAATAAAAATGAAATTTCTGAGAGGATGTATTTTGCAACTGAAGGAATTTATTATGGGGTTGCAGATATGTTTCAATTAATTTGTGCTTCTGCTTTAACTTCTGCAACAATTGATCCAGAAGGAAATGTATTTCCATGTACCTATCATAGAGAAGCACGCAGTGGAGATAAAATAATTCTTGGCAATATAACTACAACGAGTATTAGAGAAATGCAAGAAAAATATTTTGAAACACTTAGCAGGGTTCCAAAAGGATGTATAATATGCCAAAGGTTGTGCGGCCCTGATCTTAAACGAATAAATAGAGGTGTCAAAAAGCATCTTGCGCGTTCAGGTGTATTATAATTTTTTACTAAGTAATATAGATTTATATGAAAACTCCGGATTTATGTGTTGCCTGCAAGGGAACAAAAAAATTATGCGGCCTGCATAGTTGCCCTTTGTTAAATAAAATACGGGCGCAGCATAAGCAAAAAAAAGAAATAAAGGAATTTGTTTTTGGCCCATCAAATGAAATTTTTGTTGGAAGCTACAGTTATCCGGATATATCTGTTGGTCCGATGGTTTCAACATTTCAGACCCCTCTTTCTCCAAAAGAATTATACGGAATGGAATATGGAAAAATAATTGAAGAAAGGATAAAGATTGTGCGCGGAAAGAAGACATCTTATGCAAAAAAAAGAATTGAAGATGAAATGAGGGATGTGTCCTTGAGTATATCTCCTATTGATGTTGAGATGAATTTTTCAAAAAAACCTGTTTTTGATATAAAATTTTCCTCTGTTTTAGAGCCAATGGGTGCTTCTGCGCCCATCAAGGATTATAAGCTGGCAGACAATCCAAAAATTCCAAAAAAGGTTGACTCGGTTTTGGATGAAAACTTACTGGCAGCAGAGGGAATGGATGAATTATACAATCATGGATTTGATAATTATTATTTGACAAAGATAATGAGCATTGGAGTTTTGGGAAAAAAAGAAAACAAAAAAATTGTTCCAACAAGATGGAGCATCACTGCAACAGATGATTTACTTGGAAAAAAACTTCTGGAAAAAATAAGAGAATACGAACCAATAAATGAATTTTTCGTTTTTTCAAATGAGTTTTTGGAAAATCATTTCGAGATCCTGCTAATGCCGGGAAATTTTGAATTTGAAAATTTTGAGAGCTGGAATCCTAAATCAATTTGGGCAGCAGGAGCAAAAGAGGCAGTGATAAGCGAAGAATATGAAGGATATTTTGGCAGAACCAGATATGCAGATAAACAAGTCGGAGGATATTATGCTTCAAGAATCGGAATTTTAGAATATCTTAATTCTATTAGAAGACAGGCAAGGGTTGTTGTGTTCAGGGAAATTAAAGAGGGTTATATTGTCCCTGTCGGAGTTTGGGAAGTAAGAGAGAATGTACGAAATGCATTAAAAAATAAAGGAAAAAAATTCCAAACCCTGTCAGAAGCATTGCAGGATATATCAACAAGGCTAAGCTCTCCTATGAAAAGATATCTAAAACACAGCAGGATACTTTTGCAAAAAAAATTAGGAGATTTTTAGATTTATAAATATTTCTGTGTATATATAAATAATAAAGTGATTTTATGACTACTGAAGAATTGCTTAATAGAGCAGAGGATACAGGGTTATCCTATAAGAAAAGAATTGGATATGGAATTAAAGCAATAACTGAAATAAAAGAAAGGTGCCAATTGGAAGTACATGGAAGATACCAAGAAACGGATTTGAGAGCTGAAATGATAAAAATTGCACAAAAGAATTCTTTTCCTATAGAAGTAAGGAAAATGGCTGGAGAAACGGCTTTGGGAAAGCCTGGGGAAAGAAGCGATGCTTTTTTAGGAGAGATGTTTGATAATTTGAATCTTCCAAACGATGTTATAAAGATAGTTGCAAAAGAATTGATATTGAGATATGAGATACGAGAGGACAGGGCAAATCTCAAAGTTATGCAGATTGATGAAAGAATTCATTCACTTGGATTAGACTTATACATAAATAGTGTATTATTAAGGATGAAACCTTGTACTGATAGGGCATTTCACATTGCACGAAAACCCCGGCAATCTGGAATGCGTACGCAAAGGGCAATTGCCTGATTGGCAAAATTCATTTGTTTTTTATCTCAAAAATAGTTATTAAGCGACATATTTATCTCGCTCAATAGTTGTTAGTTTCAATAATTTTTAGTGGCTACGAACGACGGAAGGGTGGGGGGCGAGAAGACTAAATGTCGATAGTATCTTCATGTAAAGTATAATTACATTCCAAACATCCTACACGATGATAAATCGCTATAGGCTCTTGATCTTCTTCATGTCCTTGATAAATTGTTTTTTGAGTTTCTTTTATTGCACCACCACAATTAGGACACACAGATTTTAAATCAGTAAAAAAATCAGAAACAATCTTTTCTAACTTGCTCTTTGCCATTTCATAATTTCCCATTTCGTCATCTGTCGGTTCTCTGTTATGAGCGACACAATTTCTAATAGTTTCAACAGATTCTAAATTTTCCGATATTCTATTTAGAAATTCTAAAAATTCATTTTTTTTAGGATTCAAAACACCCAATTTTTGGATATTTTTTTCTAATTCATCAAATGTTTTATTATTAGCTAATAAATTAATTAATGTTTCTGATTTTATTATATCTGGTAATTTTAATCTTCGATATTGACTAAAAGTCAGATAAAAAAATTCGTTTTGATATTTATTTTTCAAGAACTTTGGGATTTCATTGTCTTTCACACCCTTGTATAACGGGTTAATTTTTTGTCTTTGAAATTCTAAAAAAGAAAAACAATCTGTTTCGTATGTTGATATAAAAATATATGAAAAAATTTCTCTTAATTGCATTTCTATATCAAATATTTCCTCATAATATTTTTTAAGAAGATCAAATAGATATTCATCTCCAAATTTAATCATAAAATCGCAATATTTAACACCATCTAAATATTCACAAAATATATTTAATTCTTCAACTGAAAAAGATCCATCTAAAATTAATTCAAACCCTATTAAATATTTTGAGTTAGATAATTCTTTTGAATATCTAATATTAATAAAATTATTAATACTCCCTGTATCAACTTGGTTATTATTTTCCTTAGAAACTTGAATTATAAGGGATCTTATGGTTTCTTCAAAATCAATTTTGTTATTAAATAAAACTTGAAAATTTACAGAACCCATTTTGTTAACCTACAATAATCTTTTCTACTTCTAACTTTGCCTTTTCTAATTCTTCTTTAGCTTCCTTTTGTAATTGTTCTGCTTTTTGCATTCTCTTTTTTACTTCATCAGCAATTTTATTCTGAACAGAAAGAGGAGGCAGGGGAATTTTTAAAGATAAAAGAGCTTCTCTATTTATTGCTGACATTATTGCCCCAGAACTTTCTCTTTGTAAGAGGGTTTGAAAAATATAACTTCTAAATAAAGCCCACAAATAATAGTTATTATAATTTTTTGATTTTTTGATTACATAAAAACCTGTTGAACAAATTGGATTCTCGATATTATCTTCAAAAATAGCGATAGATTTTAATGAACCAACTAAACTAGATAATAATAAATCCTCGTTTTCTATTTTCTGTCTTGCTCTGCTCGGTGCTTCAGCAATATCTAATTTATTATAATTTTTAATCAAACCTAAATTTTTATTAATACTTGCTAAATCAACATAATTAATAAAACTATAATTTTCAATATTTTCTAATTTATTAGATAAAATTATTTCTTTTTCAATTTCTTTAACTTCAAACTTTCCCTCATTTACTGCTTTTTCAACATCTTCAAATTTCGGCTGGAAATAATAAGCATCACAACGATTATTTTTTACTTCTTCACTGCTTACAACATAAGTCATTTTATCTTCTAATTCAGGCAGTTTTATTCCTAATTCATCAAACACACAATCGTTGATTGAATCAAGAAGTTTCTGGGCATCGGTTTCTTTTGATTTTTTAGAAGAATATGCGTTATCCATTAATGCGATGATGTGATTTTGAGTTTCTTTATCTGGAAGAATCACTTTAATAGATTTTAATGCTGGTTGATTTATCTCTGGAACAATCCCCCCGTTATTTTTCTGAAAAAATTGAAATTGTCCTAAAGATGTTCTAAAAAAAACTTCTAAATATCTTGAACTAACTTTTTTATCATCTAAACTTATTTTAAAAATGTGTGAGCTTAAAATTGCATTTTTTATTTTATTGGTTACGGAAGAAACTAATCCTAAAGATCCAGAACGAGATATTAAAAAATCATTTTCCTTTAATTTAATTTTATTTGGGATTTTATCAACTTTTACAAGACGGGGGTCAGAGTCATTTATTTCGTATTCTCCTAGATCTGTAACTCTTAGATATCTAAACCCTTCATTTTCTGAATATATTCTTATTTCAACTCCATTTTTTAAATCGGTAATTACCTCTTCAAAATTAACGATTTTAAATTTTGATTTTTCTATTTTATTTAATTTTTCTTTAAATTCTCTCTTGTAATAAAATGGATCTATCCTCCCCTCAATTTCATTAGCGAGTATAGTAAAACATTCAGGCATTTTTATTCTCACCCACTATTGCTTTTTTATTTTCAAGATTATTGACTATGTTTTCCCCTCTTTCTAATAAATCATCATAAGTTAATATGTCGATATTATGAAAATAATATTTTAAATGCTCTAACTTTTCTTTAATTTCTCTGCTTTTTTTCTTGCCTATAACCAAAATCCCTTTTGGTTTGAGAAAGTTAACTCGCAATTTTTTACTAATTCTCTTGCTGTCCCCCTCAATAATAGCCTCATCTATATATTCTATGAGTTGCTGTAAAGCATCAGTTAAGAATTTAGACATCTTCCCATTTTTATTAAATAATTCTTCCGTGCATTTCTTAATCTCAATTATATCAGCATACCCATCATATTTCTCGACATAAAAATCATATCTCTTTTTTATTCCTATTTTTTGAGGTTGGGAATTTTCATATTCTAATCCTAAAAGCCATGGTCTTTCAGATAAAAATTTCTGTAATTTTTCTTCTTTCGTTGTCACTGATAATTTATCTTTGAAATCTTTAATGTCTTTCTTGTATTCTGGTAATTTTATATTCCTATATTCTCTGATTAATTTTGAATAACTTTGCAACCTCTTTTTTAGTCTTAAATTGTCTTTTTTTAATAATTCTACTTCTTCATTCTCTAACTTTTCCATTTCTTTTTCTGAAAGGGACTTGCCCATCCTTATTTCATTTATCAAATCAGAATCAATTAGAAATTTTATTTTATTCCATATTTTTTGGTTAGTTATTTTAAAATTGTTATTTCTATATCCATTTTTTGTCGGAACACCAGAATATAACTCTATAAATGGCTTACTTTTTCCATCATCCCAGATCGTCAAACTTAACCTTATTGGATACCTCCCCGTTCTTATTTCATATTTTTTTAATTTTTTATAAGTGGGAGTTTTTTCTTCAGCCATCTTTAACAGCCCTCATATTTATTTAGATTTTTCTCAAACTTCCTATACTCTTCAAGTATCTTATCTAAATCGTTTATTGGGTCTTTTCTTCCTGTTGCATCATAGCCAATATGTTCAGCAATAGCCATAAATATAAGATAATTGCCTGTTTTTTCATTGTCTTTTTTCTTTCTTACAAATACAAGAGAAGATTTAACCCCTGCTCCAAAATGAGTAAATGTAAATTGTGGCAAACTTACAACTGCTAAAATCTGGGATTTTTCCATTAACAAATCACGAACATATTGTAAAGATGAATTGGTTAATATTCCGTCTGGTAGAACTATTGCCATTTTTCCATTCGGCTTTAAGAAATCTATACATCTTTCTATAAACAAAATCTCGGTTTTCTGGTTTTTCTTATTTTTGCCTAATTCATATTTGTCTAAATAATCCTTTTCTGTTGATTTTACCATTGCCCCGAATGGCGGATTTGTCAAGAGAATATCAAACTGATTTTTCTTAAATCCCTTATGTTGTTTTGTAATCTCTTCAACATTTTTTAATGAATCTGTACTTATGATATTTGTATGCCCATCATCATGGAGTATCATGTTCATTTTACAAATACGCGCAATTTGGTCGTTTATTTCAACACCAAAAAGATTATTCATGGCAAACTTATGCCAATGTTCCCATGCTTCTTTTTCATCATAATTTGATTCTGCATACTTTCTTACTCTATCCAGAGTATTAAGCAAAAATCCGCCAGAGCCACATGCAGGGTCTATAACCAAATCGCTTCTTTCTGGGTTTATCATTTCAACGCAGAAGTTAATTATTTCTCTTGGTGTAAAGAACTGCCCCATCTTACCTTTAAAAAAATTTTCCATAAATCGTTCAAAAGCCACGCCTTTGGTGTCTAAATCAATCTTATTTATAGCTAACTCCTGCAAATGCTCAACTACATTATAAACGACTTTTGGTTCTAATCGTATATCTTCTTTAAAGACTTCTGCATCTTCTTTTTTGGCTTTTTGATAAATTGCATCTATTCGCTTAAAAATTTCTTCTGCTGATTCATGCGTCCCTATTTGGAAGCTATAAGTTTCGCCTTTCTTTGTTGTTTTTTCATCTCGCAATTTGCAAAAAAGAAGTTTTGAAACTTCATCAAAAGCAGTTGTAGGGGCTAATTTTCCACCTTGCCAAACTGTATCGTGAGATTTCCCTAAAGCTCTAATTAATTCCTCTCTTGAAACTTCTTTTAATTCCTTGTCTGCTTCTCCTTTGATGAATTTGTATTTTGGTGTTTTTCCGTATTTTTTTGGAATATCAGAAATAACATTTTTCTCTCTTTCACTTGGTTTAAAGCCAGAAACATCAAAAGCAGTTTTAGTGATTCCTGCAATAACAGAAGCGAATTTTGCCCTTAAACTATTTGCATTTCCAAATGCCTGTTCTATTGCCTGTTTAAATTCTGCGTCAGTTATTCCATCCTTTTTGCATTCGATTACAAGATACTCTGCCCCTTCTTCATCATAAACAACAATATCTGCCCTGTCTTCGGGCGTTCTTCTTGGAACTGTTACCTCAATATCTATATTTTTAGTCTGGTAATCATAATCTAAAACAAGCTCACAAAAATAAGAAGCCCTAACCTTTTCTTCTGGATTTTTAAAAGATGTGGAGTAATCCCGTTTACCGAAATAAGTTATTTTTGAACCATCAGTCTCTACCTTGATAATATCCTTATCTATTCCTCGTTGTATGTTTCTTTGAAAGATAGAATCGTGATTATTTTTATTCATTTTTTCATCCCCTCTTTAAGCTGTTCTTCCATCATTATCTCAACTTGACGAGAGATTAATATGCCTTTCTTTTTACAAAAATCTCTGTATTTCTCATATAATTCAGAATTTACTCTCAAAGTGATATTTTTTGACTGCATTTTATTCAACCTCTGCATACCAGCCAGTATTCTCATTATTTTTTATTGCATCTTTTATTAATTCAAGGGATTTTTTAAGAATTAATTTTGCTTGTTTCATCTCCCTTTTGTTCTTAATGTGAAATCTCCCCCATTTTTGAGCATATACGCCCTCTTCTGATATGGGTTCAACTCCTTTAATTTTTTTTCCACCTGTAAACAACTGAATTCTCAATCCTTGTTTCTGAATTGTCACATTAAAAAATACTTTTTCTGGGGAATAGTAAAAGACCCCGTATTTTGCTGGTTTTCGCCAAATTGATTTATTGATCTTCATAACTGTTTCATGTAATTCTTCATATAATTTTTTTGAACTCGTATAATCTTTGTATAAATCCTCCAGATTATAATCGCTGATTTGTGATACTTTATCAGGCTCTTCAATAACTTGATTAGGATATTTTGGGTATTCTGTTTTTAATTCAATTACTTCTATATCTTTAGGAGAATTTTTCCAATCATGTTCCCAACAAACAATCATATCACATTTAGAACCAGATTTCATACTATTAAGATGCCTATGTCTTAAAAAATCAGATGATTTGAATTCAAATTCAATATTTACTTCTTCCCATTGCCCGTTTCCAACATATCTTTTTGCAATACAATCTGGAAATCCCTTTCTGATAGTTTCTATGTAGAGATTTAAATCATTAGTTAATTTTGAGAATAAAAAAATCATGCCATTTTCTTCAACAGGAGCATAAACTAATCCTCTAAAATTAATTAATTTTCCAACGATGTTTTTTCTTTTAATCATGATAAAGCTCCATCAGATACAAATACCTACAAATGTATATAAATATATCGATTTCTGCCCATTACTACTCTTCTTTTTTGTAAAAAAGGCGGGCGGGCAACCCATTTAAACCTTCGCAACTTTGAAAAGCTTAATTTTCCCAAAACTCAAAACACAAAACCCAAAACAATTATTGCCACGGGCCGGACTTGAACCAGCGGCCCTTCGGTCACTATTTCTAAATCAATTTTATTTAGAATCTTCAGCCGAATGCTCTTCCAGCTGAGCTACCGTGGCATGCAGATAAAATAGATGTATGAAAAGATTATAAAAGATACTGATGGGTTGGAAAAAACAATCTATTTTATTTAATTTTCCTGTAATATCATTTTTGTGAAAGCAACAACGATACTAATTGAGCCGGAATACGATAGAAATATAGGATATGTATCAAGGGTTATTGCAAATTTTGGATACAAGAAACTGGTTATCATTAACCCGAAATGCCCTGTTGGGCCGGATGCAATAAAATATGCAAAGCACGGAATTAAAATTTTAAGAAATGCAAGAAAAGTCAATTCATTTGAAAAGGAAATAAAAAAATATGATTTTGTAATTGGAACATCTGCAATAGTAAAAAGAAACAAGGATGCAATAAGGGATATTGTCCCATTAAGAAAATTTTCAAATGAGTTTAATTTAAAAAATAAAAAAGTTGCAATAGTTCTTGGAAGGGAAGGAATAGGTTTGCAGGCAAATGAGATAAATTTATGCGATTTGATTGTAACTATAGAAACAGGCAGAAAATACCCAGTCTTAAATATCTCGCATGCGCTTGCAGTGATTTTATATGAGATATCCAAAAAAAGAATCTACTGGCATGAAGAAATTGCAAGAACCGGAGAAAAAAAGGCATTGATTAAAATATTTTCAAAAATGGCTGCAAAAGGAAAAAACCCAAGTCTTGCGATTGCAAGCTTTAGAAGGGTTATAGGCAGGGCAAAAATAAAGCATAGGGAAGCAATAATGCTAATTGAGATACTGCGGGAAAATTCAAACTAGGTTTTCTCTGCCCTTAATATTGACAACTTCTCAAAAAAGAAACTCTCCTCATCTAAGATTTCGACAGAAAAGTTTTTCCCCTTTAACACTGAAATCGTCTTGTCCAAATCATTTAATGAACTTTGTATGAGAAGAATTTTTCCGTTTTCATTTAAATGCCTTTCAAAATTATCCAAAAATAAGTCAATTGTTTTTCTTCCATTTTTCCCCCCATCATACGCATAATTTTCCACGGAGTTTATTTTTTCTTCATCAGATGTTGGAAGATATGGGGGGTTAAACATGATTGAATCAAATTTTCCAAAAACATTTCTAAAAAGATCAGAATTTATAAAATGAACATTTTTTACATCGTTTAATTTGGCGTTATGGTTGGAATTTTCTACTGCTTTCTGGCTTATATCTATCCCATACACAATATTTTCTGGATTATTTTTTGCGCAAATTATTGATGCAATTCCACAGCCACACCCAATCTCAAGAATCCTTCCTTTCAGATTTTTAGAATAGTTTGCAAGAAAAAAGGAATCCTCTGCAGGAAGATATACTTCTGGGAAAATTTCAAATATCAGCGAATCGAATTCTATTTTTTGCATATAATCATCTAAAGCAAAAGAATATAAAAAAAGATGGAGAAACAGGGTTTATGGATGAAGTCCTCCTTTTATTATTAAAGAATAATGCGCATCTTGAGCCAATAAGGATATCTACAACAAGAATTGCAGAAATATGCCAGATGTCGCAGCAGAATGCATCCAAAAAAATAATTTTATTCCAAAAAGAGGGAATTGTGCAAAGGATCGAATCCGGAATAAAAATAACCCAAAAAGGGTATGACGCTGCAAAGGAGGAATATTTAGAGCTTAAAAAAATATTTGAAAGGGGAAGCATCAAAATATCCGGAAAAATAGTCGATGGAATCGGGCAGGGGAAGTATTACATGTCTCTTGAGCATTATAAAAAAAATATCAGGGAAAAATTCGGTTTTGAACCCTACCCCGGCACATTGAACTTAAAAATAAGAAAGAGGGATGTCTTGAAAAGAGAGAGCATAATGAAACAAAACCTGATTTCAATCCCGGGTTTTGCAACCAAAAACAGAAGTTTCGGGGAACTCTTTTGCTATCCTGCAAAAATAAACAATCTAAATTGTGCTATTGTTTTTCCACTGCGAACACATCATGGAAAAGATGTAATAGAGATAGTTGCAAAAGAAAATTTAAGAAAAAAATTAAAGGGAAAAAAAATAATTGTGGAAGTAAATTAAAGCCCTGCTTTTTTCCTAAGCATTTCAGCCATATCTGTTTTTTCCCAGGTAAACTCGGAATCATTTCTTCCAAAATGCCCGT
>JBAZMS010000005.1:0-32204 GCA_041649555.1 Candidatus Micrarchaeia archaeon
TGCCTATCCCTGATGATTCACTTTCTTCTTTCATCATTAAAAGAGTGGTATAATCATATCTTTCAATACAATCCGCAATTGAATTATCTATTGCATTTTGTATGTTTGCCTTTGCATTTGTTCTAATTGATTCAGGAACCTTATCACCTTTAGATAAATCATCTAAAGCAGAAAAATCTCCTTGTTGTATAGCGAGCTGAATAAATCTTACTCCTGCTCCTATTCTATTCTCAAATAAAAACTCCTCAGATTGTATAATAGGTAAAAGTGATTCCTTATCCACGCTGCTAGTTTCCTCAATTGCTTTTTCCCCTGCTTTCTTTCTTACCCAGTCTGGCAATTCTTGATCTTTTGCCATATTTATTAAGCCATTTATATCATTACGATGTCCCATATTTTTAATTGCAGTTGAATATGCACTTCCTATATTACTTTTTGCAAGTTCTATTGTTTCTTTGCTAAAATATCCTTTCTCATTTTTTATTATCTCTTCTAATTCATAATAATGTCCCCTTTTTGTGAGCGTATCAATACTATTTTTTGCAATAGGATCAATATTTTCTTTTGCATACTCTCTTACTTTTTCTAGAATATTCTCATTTTCACATATTTGAATTAGTGTTGTAAAATCTTCCTTACTTTCTTTTAGTATGTCAACAGCTGCCATTCCTGCAGTTTCTCTTATTTCTTTACTAAAATTAGGACTTTCTGCCATATTCATAAGAGGAAAATGTCCTGAATCTTCACTGCTCCTTTCCAGATTTACTTCCAGTATTTGCTGCGCTGCCATATCCCTCATTGATTCTGTCGGATGATGCCAAAAAATAATATATAATAGTGATAACTTATCCATAATAACACATAATAAATAAATATCGATATATTTAAAATCCCACCCGCTATAACCTTAAAAGCAACTAACTCAATTCTTTTTTTACAAGAACAGAAATTCCTCCAAAATTCTGGGCAAAAAATCCACACCTATCATAAAGATTTACTGCCTGATTTGAAGTTTCTGTTCTAAGATAAACCGGTTTTCCATATATTTCATCAAGACCATATTCCATAAGTGATTTTCCAATTCCCTTGCCCCTGTATTCTGGAAGAACTCCGATTCCTTTTATCTGAAAAAATTTTTCATTTTCCCCAAAATGCATAAATCCGACTGCCTCATCATGATAATAGGCAATAAATACAAGGTCATCTCTTTCCAAATCCAGTTCTGTTTCCGGGAATATATCTTCTGCAAGCCCTAAAAATATCTCAAGCTCATCTTCATTCTCAACTGGCTTTATCATGCAATTCATTATCTATCACTTTTTGGCTGGTTCAACAATTTTTCAACCCTTTCATCAAATTCCTTTTTCAGGTTTTCTGCAATGAATCTTTTTGTAAATGCGTCTGCTTTTGCAGCGGATGCTATCTTTGCTGCGAGTGTTCTTGAAATTTTTCCCCGTATTTTTTTTGGGGAGTTTGCAATTTTTGGATACTGAAAAATTATTCCGTGCTTTGGAGGCTTTATTCTTTTGTTTTTCAAATGCTTAAACAATGCCTTTTCAGCTCCGAGCACCTGAATTGTGCTTGCAGGAAGAAGAGCAAGGTCTTGCAATCCTCCGACATGGGAAATAAGTTTTGCAGCAATTTTTGCACTGCACACATATGCCATATTCGGGCATACATCTTCGCATATAATTTCTATATTTTTTTCTGATTCTTCACGCAAGGTGCATAATTTTAAAATTTCCTGTGCAAATATCTTGCATTGGTCCAAATCTTCTTGTTTTATATTTTCAAGCCTTAATTTATTTAGTATCTGGTTTGATTTTGCAGAGCCGAATATTTTGCTTAATTCTTTTTGGTCTATTTGAGTTTTGTCTGAAAGAAGAACTATTTTTGCATATTTTTCCTTTTCCCTGACTTCTAGATCCCCGCAATATAAATTAAACATATCTTCCAGTCTTTCACCAAGTATATTTATAATTTGGTCTAATTCTTCAACTGTGCTTGAATATTTAGAAAGGAAAATATCCCTGCCTGAGAGTGCCTGAACTATTTTTTCCCTTGTTTTTTTTAGGAATTTCTCTCTTTTTTTCATACATTTCATTTTGTTTGAATACCTATTTAAACATTCCTGACTAAAGTTTTGATTGGATATTATGTCTGAAGTAGATAAGGTTAATGAGAAAACAATAAAAGATGGCGGAGTTTTGGCTTTGCTGTATTTTGATATTCATGCAAAATCAAAAGAATCAGTCCAACAGATAGGGGTAGGCTTTGTACAAAAAATCACCCGGGAAGAAGGAATAGTGTATGCAAGAGGGGAAATAGATGAGCCCCTTGAAGAGGAAGGCAGATTCTCTACATCAGTTGAAGTGCGGGTGCTTACCAAGTCATTTAGTTCGCTTTGCCTGCTTTGTGCAACCTATAGCCCGTTTTATATTGAAATTCTAGAGCCAACAGAAATAAAGCTCTCATTAGACAGGGCGCATGATGTTTTGATGCTGTTTTCAACCATAACCCATCAATATAAAAAATTCATTCTTGAAAGAACATCTACAAAAGAGGAAGTTGAGCTTTACAAAAAAAATCTTGAAAACAAGGCTGCGCTTGGAAAAAAACTTCTTGAAAAAAAGAGGGTGGGATAAAATGATTGATCCGAGAAGATATCTAAAAACCGGAATAACTGGTTTTGATGATATAATTGGGAATGGAATCCTAAAAGAATCAATAATTTCACTTAGCGGTCCTACTGGCTGTGGAAAAACAACTTTTGCAATGCAATTTTTAGTTGAAGGAGCATTGAAATTCCAGCAACCAGGACTTTATATCTGCCTTGAAGACTCAAAAAAATCTCTTTTATCAAACATGAGCATCTTTAATTGGAACCTTGAGAAAATGGAAGAATCAAAACAGCTATTTTTTCTCGATTATCCTGTTCATGAAGTTAGCCAGCTTCTTGATAAGGAGGGGGCAGTAAAAGAGATTATAAGTACTATGGGAATTGAAAGAATAGTTATTGATTCAATAATGCCTATTGCACTTTATTTTAAAAGTGAGGACGAAAGACAAAGGGAATTTCTCAATTTTATTGCAAACATGAGAGAGTGGGGGACAACAACAATGGTTATTTCAGAAGATACAAATCCTGATCCAAATGCCGTGTTGCCCCAGACTAAATTCGGGCTTGAAAAACTTACTGACGGCTGGGTGCATATCTATTATCTTAGAAACGAGAAAGGGGGAAGGGAACGGGCAATTGAAGTTATAAAAATGAAGGGTTCAAGCTTTGATTCAAAGATTTATCCTATTGAGATTTCTGATCTTGGCTTTTCAGTTTTGAAAAAATCAATAAGCCTGAAGGATTTAAGAAGGTAAAGTTGTTTTATTTTTTTGCATGGGTCCACATCCAGTTGAAAAGATTTGTATAACCCACCGAAGTATTTTTATCCTGTATAACAACAGCAGAAGGAGGAGTGGCATCCCATATAAAAATAATCACATAATCCTTGAAGATCATGGTATCTGATGAACAGTGGTATTTTGATGGAACAAATTTTGCCTGCCCAAAATATTCTTTTATTAATTCGTTTTTTCTTATTTTTTCCTCAAAAATACATCTGCTATTTATATTTTTCTCTTTTTTTGTTTTTTGCCAGATATTCCAATAAGGCCCCATCACTTCCTTAAATTTTCCGCTAACCCCAAAGTCTAAATACTCTTCTCCATTATTCAGGTTTGATAATACAAAATCGCAGACAGTCCTAATCCCTCGAGTTCCCTGATATACTGTTATTTCCTCTTTTTTCTTAGGATTTTTTAGTGCCCTAAGCTTTGGTATAATCTCATTCATTTTTTTTTCGTTTTCCACAAGTATATCAATTATTCTTTTTGGATCTGCTGCCTCAAAATGTTTTTTATTATTCTTAAGGATATAAGACACCATTCCCCGTTGTATTAATCTTTCAAGTGCGTCATAAACTCTTGGAATGTGGAGATTGCATTTTTTTACTATAGGTCCTGTTGTTGTAAGCCCTAATTCCAGAAGTGCAATATAGACCTTTATCTCATTTTGAGTAAACCCCATCTCATCAAGTATCCTCTTAATTTCTTTCATATACTACTGTTTGGTAGTATAAATTTTTAAATATAAGTTTTGTCATTAATATACATATGACCACACTAAAACCCCAATTCCAATTAAGGCAGATTGAAAGCAAATCAACTATTGCAAATTCCAGGATTTTAGCTGCCTCAAAAGGCAAGATGAACATTGTTGATGGTCTGAGAATAAAAAGGGCTAAATATCTCTCAACACTTGACCCAAAAGATAAAAATCTTATAAATGGAGTAAAAAAAGCAGCAGGACTTCCATTAATTGATTTCGATGTAGCGATAAAAAAATCTAATCTGGGTATTTCAAATTCTATTTTAAAAGGAGAATGGTCTGATCCGAAATTTCATCTTCGAAATAGGTTAACTTCTCTACAACTCTTTGAAGAATTATTCCCCTGGTCAAAAGAGTTAGATCTTCTTGATCCAAACGATCCAAGATATAATTTTAGTGTCCTTCCTCTTCCAATGGCAGATAAAAAAATGAGCGTTCTTTTGAACAATCTTCCTTCATCTGATTATTTTGATTATGATAATACTGATCCTTATGGAATTTTTAACAATACAAGCTCAATTCTAAATCACAGGGGAGAGATAATTGCTTCAAGAAAATTCCCAAGGGTTCTTTTGGTAAACTTTGATGAATTATTTTGCCCAAATGGATGTTCTGGTTGTTATAAGACTGAGGCAACACGTGAAAATCATCCAGTACATTCAAACACTCCAAAAAATGTCATAAGTCACATGAAAGATGTTTCATTTTTTCTGAAGATGCACGAAGAAGTTGACACGATGATTATAAGCGGTGGAGAGCCTCTTTTGGTATCAAATGAAGCCCTCGAAAGAATGCTCTTTGAAATAGAAAATATAGATTCTCTAAGGATTGTAAGAATTTGTACAGGAATTGTATTTATGGGACTTCCAATGCGAGTGGACGATGAAATGCTCCAAATACTCAAGAATTTTGAAAAAAGGACTGGAAAGATAGTGTCGTTTCACCTTCACCTAATTAACCATGAACAGTTTACACCTGAGGCAATCCTTGCAACAAGAAAGATAAAGAATATGGGCTTTGTAATGAATGCCCAAGTTCCAATAAAAGAGGGAATGAATTTTTTCCGAGATGATATTAAAAAAACAATTGACTTTTTGAAAAAGACAGTTGAAATATGTGTCTATTGTGGGGTTGATCCCTATAAATTTATAGTTGATATGCATCCAAGAACCTTAAGGCACCTTCCCCCACTTGAAATATTACTCTCTGTTTGGAGTCATTTATCCCAAAGTGGATGGGAAAAATTTTATGGCGGAATAAAAGTTCCAAGATTGCTTAATATCTTGTGCAGGGAAGGAAATTATAGATTAGATCCATTGGCACTTCTTAGTATGGATAAGAAATTTGTTGGGGGCAATATGGAGTATACCCTTCCCACTACTTTTAGTTATAACCATGAATCAGGCATTTCTTCCGAAAAACCTTTTACATATATTGAACCTGTTATGAAAGGATATAATGATAATAAAGATAGCCTAAAAAAATTGAAAAAAGAATGGTCATTGCAAATGGTTTAAATTATTCTAGCTCTATGAATCTATGAAGTATAATTAAAAAATTAACCATTTATTATCCACTCATGAAAAGGCTCATTGTTTTGCTTTTGGTTTTTGGATTTTTGTTTGCAGATATAGGTCCTTCCCCGCTTCCTCCGGAGATAAATATATACCTTCTTCAGAACGGAGAACTATATCTGGAAGATTTTTCAATTACCTATAAATGTGCAGACACAATTCTTTCAGAAGAAAGCCCTGTTGGGCAGAGCACCATTGAATTTGGCTGCTTCGAAGGCCTTTGCACCCATTCAGGATGGTTTTATAAATTAAATCCCTGCTTTTCCGATGCAAATGGATATTTTATCTATTACTGGGGAGGGCAGGAAATGCAAAGCCAGAATTTTACCTTTTATTCTGAAGAGAGCTATGCATTGTCTCTTGAATTAACCACAGGGAAATTGACAGAGAAAAATATAGGTAAAGACCCTGATAAAGGAGGCGTGTGCCCTATTTCCCTTTTGATTTTATCTTCTGTTGTTTCCATTGCATTAAGGAATTAGGATGGTTTCTAATTTCCTTTCTGCATTTATTCTCACCGTTATAGTAGAATTTATACTGGGGTGTTTTATACTTGATAATTTTAATCGTGTAAAATTATTTTTAATTATATTTTTTATGAATTTACTCTCCCTTCCTTTTGTATGGTTTCTTTTTCCCATTATATTTTCCGGCTATTGGACAGCCCTTCTTCTTTCAGAATTATTTATTTTTTTCCTTGAAGCTTTCCTTTTTAGGTTTCTCATTAAGATAAGTTTTAGAAAAGCCATTGAATTAAGTTTCTTTCTTAATTTTGCTACATTTATTTTTGGGGTTTTGTTTTTTTAGAAAATTTTCTATTAAAGTCTCCCTTGAGCTTTTCTCTGTTGATATCTATCTATGGATTCATCAAATCTCAAATATCCAGGGGTTTGCCAAGGTTTGTTATCTGCATGTGTATTCTCTTCTTTGATTTTTTCAATTTTTTATAATACTCTGGTTAATTTTTTTATTGCATCTTTGATTTCCAAAAATTCCTCGCTTCCACTTTTCATATTCCGCAGTGTAATTTTGTTTTCCTTTTGTTCTTTTTCCCCAACTATAGCTACAAAGGGAATATTCAATGCATTTGCATAATCAAACTGTTTTTTCAGATTTCTTTCATTTAAATCAACTTCTGCATTAACATTATTTTCCCTTAATTTTTCTGCAACTTCCAGCGAATAATTGTAATATCCTTTTATTGATGCAACAAAAACCTCTGTTGTAGTGCTTTTTGTTTTATCTTTTAAAAGCAAAACCAGTCTTTCAATTCCAATTGAGATTCCGACTGCAAAATCCTTCTGTCCGTATAATTCCAAAAGGTTATCATAGCGCCCTCCTCCTGCAACAGAGCCGAGGTTATTGCTTAATTTTATTTCATATACAGGGCCGGTATAATATCCTAATCCTCGCACCAATGTTAAATCAATTTCAATTTCAAATCTGCATAAATTAATTATCTCTTCTAATTCCTTTGCGCCTTCAATATCTATTTTTTTTGCATATTCCAGTTTTTCCTCATTTGTTCCATTTGTTTTTAGATATGAGAAAAATTCTTTTGTTTTTTCTTTTCCAATTATCCCTTCGATTCCTTCTGCTGTTTTTTCTTCCCCAATTTTATCTAATTTATCCAGATATCTAAATATCTTGTCCTTTTCTTTTTCAACCCCTATTTTTTTTGCAAGGGAATTGAGTATTTTCCGATTATTTATAATTATCCGTTTATTCTTAAAGCCAAATTCATCAAAAATTTCAGATGCGACTGTTAAAATTTCAGCTTCAGCCCTCATAGCCGGGCATCCTATAATATCTATATCGCACTGGTAAAATTCCCGAAATCTTCCTTTCTGCGGCTCTTCACGCCTCCATACCTTTCCCATTCCATAATTTTTGAATGGTTTTGGAAAAGAACTGTTGGAACAAATTCGTGCAAGAGGAACAGTCAAATCAAACCTTAATCCAGTATCATCATTTTCAATCTTAAATATCTGACCCTTTATTTCATCACCTGATTTTGCATTCAGAACTGTTAATTTTTCAAGTGCAGGGCTGTCCCGCGGAAGATACCCGTATTTTTTATAAATTGCCTTAATTTTATTGATTACTTCTTCCCGCAGAATCATATCATCTGGAAGATAATCCCTCATTCCTTTTGGAGTTTCCATTGTCATACACCTAAATTGCATCTAAAATTTATAAAATATTCTTATTTGACGGTTTTTTCCGTATAATACTTATCTATAGAGGCTTCTGCAATTATTTTTGCACTGTCAAATATTTTTATTCCGCAGTTCTCCTGATTTAGTACTATCGGTAGGTCAGTACATGCAAGAATTATTCCTTCAATATTTTCTTTTTTTAATTCATCTACTACTCCAAGCAATATTTCTTCTGGCCATGATTTTTTTCCAGCCAGTATCTCCATTATTGCATAAGTAATTTTTTCCTGTTCTCGTGGTTCGACTGTTTCAATCCCATTTTTTTCAAATGCTTTCTGGTACAACTGGCTGTCCATAGTTGTTTTTGTTCCAAGTATTCCAACTTTTTTTATTTTCGTTTCCTGCATTTTTACATTTACCTCTTCTATAATAGATAACATTTGCATACTTTGCCTAAGTTTTGGAATAAATTTTTGCATTGAATTGCATGCAACAAATCCAAAAGTTGCACCAGCAGTTTTTATCTTATTCACACCAAAGCAGAGAGTATTCAGGATTTTATCTTCGTTTTCTGTATTTTCAACTATATCCTCAATAGGAAGACTGTATATAATAATTGGGGGAAAATCCCGGTCAAATTTTGCATTATACCTTTTTTGGCAGTACTCTATCATTTTAATATAGGTGTATGCAGTGCTTTCTGGCCCCATTCCGCCAATAATCCCAATAACGCTCATGGTTTCCACCTCCCTACTGGCAGTATGATATAATTCCAGATCGCTTCTGCAATTGGCGAGGCAATATTTATCAGTCCGTTTGCTCCGGATTTTTCTATAAATTCTATCGCTTCCATACTGGAGTATACTGGTTTTCCACGCAAAAGAATAGGCAGATTCTGATTGTTTTCTGCAGCCTCAAAAGCATATATCACCATTCTGCAAAAAGGGTTTGGCACTCTCATTTTGGCGCATTCCCAGAATGGATTGGTTTTTTCAGCCCGCTGGGCCATTTTTGATATCTTAACAAGCACCTCTTCTTTGGTATCCTCAAAAAATATTCTGCTTTCCTGCAATCTTTCCATATAAGGCATAACTGGTCTTGGTTCTTTCTCGTTTGATTTTATATCAAGCGGCTGATATAATTGCATTATACTCATAAATTTTTCTATAAATTTATCATATCTTTCTTCACTTTCAGGCCCTATCTTGCAGTCTACATCATCGGTTTTCTGAAGCGTTCTTGCCTCTGCAACTTCAAATAATGTGTATAATGAATTTGCAGGTATACCCCCCATCTTACATTGGACTTCTAAAAATTCATCCATTGCATTTTTTGCAATTCCAAGTTTTTCCGAATCAAAATAATTAAATGGAGTTCCATTTTTTTGATCTATTACTCCTTCTAGGTCTTTTAGTTCAAGGATACTTTTCCAATAAACTGGGTTTGACCAAAGTTCATCGGTTACAATTACTTTCCCATCTATCTTCATTATCTCCATTAATCTTTTGTATAATTCCCGTTTGATTGATTCTTTTTCTAGAAAAAATTCCACAGGTTTTTTTCCGTTATTGAGTACTCCATACTTTCCTGCAATAAATATTTCAACAGGCAGTTTTAATTTTTTTACAAGTAAAAGAAAATCTATCTGATCAATAGGTTCCCTTCCATTAGAGATATTCATCCCGTAATATAATTTTGTTATTCCGTCAATCATCACTTCTTTTTTTATCATAATTTTCTTGGTTTCTGTGAAGACATTCACCAACGTTTTTCTTTATTTTTATACTCATATCAAACACCTCCTATTTTTTTGATTACTTCTACTTGCAGTCTGTTTTTCAACCAGCACGAGACCGGAATCCAATACAGAATATAGCGTTGATATCCCCTCATTCCAGATCGGATTTGGGATAGAGCATATCGCAACATCTGTCCAGTTCTCTTGCAAATAGAACAGCGCATTGTTTGCTGTTTCAATAAGTTCAGTCTCATTTTCAAAGTCGAATATCCCGTCATATTTACTCAATCTTTGCCCATTTGGGATCAAACCCATATCTTTCGTGATTTTTGGATAATCATTTGCAATTCTGATTAATTTTTCAGTCCGCATTATTTTTTCAAATTCTAAAACACCATCCCGTACCTCTTTTATTCTTCTTCTGAAGGCAAATGTCTGATCAAACATTCTTATCACTACTGCTAGTTTTGAATCCCCAATTGTTAATTCCGTTGCTTTTGTTAATCCATTCAATTTTTCATTCAATTGGATCATTTCCTGATAATCAATAGCATCCATTATAGCAAAAGTTGAACCTGAATTGATAAGGATTTGCGGAATAGAACTAATTTCGTATCCAATAATTGCTATTTTTCCATCTATTTCAGGTTTTTGTCTATTAATTGAAAATGTGTCCTGTTTTTCTAAGAAATCCATAATTCTGCCGTATGTTATTGGATTACCCGAAACTGCAAGTATTGTTGGCGCGTTACACTTGTCAATAAACCTGTTAAAATAATTTCTGCCTTTTTTTTCAATTTTTTCTTTATTTCCTTTGGTGAAGACATCCACCAGCTTGTGCCATTAATTTTTTATACAACATCCAAAACACCTCCATTCTTTGAATACTTTTTTATATTTTCCGTGCCTTCGGCTAAACCTAGTTTTAATTTCATATCTTTTCCAGACTTGCTTACGCTCAAAGAAATTGAATCAAATTTTTCAAGCCCAAGTTCGTTTCTGATTTCTAAAGGTAAAACTAGCCTATTCTTAGAATCCAACTTTATTATATAAGTGGCCTAACCACCCTTTTACAGAGCTCACATAAAACACCTTATTGTTATTGGAGCTTTCCCACTATAAATACCTTTCGGTTACACTATTTCCCACTATTTAAATCTTTGCAAATTTCTAAATTATTTTCCAATGTGCATTATTTATTGTTCATTAAATACACATTAGGTGAACATAAAATGAATATTAATCTCGGGGCTCCGTATGAGCGAATATTAAAAAAAGTAATTGATAAAGGATATGCAGGAAACCAAACAGAAGTTGTTCGTCAAGCCCTTTTGGTTTTAGACAGACAGATAGATGAAGAGGAAGTTAAGCTTGTAAATAAGGGCATAAATTATGAAATGTCTCGGATAAAAAAAGAAAAAGTTAAGACTTATAGTGAAAAAGAAATAAGGGAAAAATACAGGTTATAAGTTATGGATTTAATTTTCCATGAAGATGCAGAAAATGATTTCTCAATGAAAAATGGTATTTATCCTTTAGATAATCTATTTATAATAATTTCTCTGAATAATTAGTATTAAATAGCCCCGTAGTCTAGAGTTTTAAATATTTCTTATATTTAAAGCAGACAACGGCCAAGGATACGAGGCTTTGGACCTTGTGACTCCGGTTCGAACACCAGGCGGGGGAAGTGTCCCCCTCCTCGTGATAACCAACCCCCTCTATTTTGAATATAAATAGGGGAAATAAGGGATTGACGCATCACTTAAAACACATCCGTGTTAAGGCGGGGGAAGTGTCCCCCTCCTCGTGATAACCAACCCCCTCTATTTTGAGTAAATTTTTGGTTGTCGAAAATCCGGACGGGGCTATATCTGTTTTGTGTTTAGTGTATTTCTTGAAAATTATTTTATGGATTTAATATAAAGTTTCTTAGTATCACCTCATGGGTTTTGGATAAACCCTAGCCTTTGCCCATTAGAAAGACAAAAGTCCAAAGGCTTGGGACCGGACGGGGCTATATCTGTTTTGTGTTTAGGGTTTAGAAGTTTTGTGTTTAGTGTATTTCTTGAAAATTATTTTATGGATTTAATATAAAGTTTCTTAGTATCACCTCATGGGTTTTGGATAAACCCTAGCCTTTGCCCATTAGAAAGACAAAAGTCCAAAGGCTTGGGACCGGACGGGGCTATATCTGTTTTGTGTTTAGTGTATTTCTTGAAAATTATTTTATGGATTTAATATAAAGTTTCTTAGTATCACCTCATGGGTTTTGGATAAACCCTAGCCTTTGCCCATTAGAAAGACAAAAGTCCAAAGGCTTGGGACCGGACGGGGCCATATCTGTTTTGTGTTTAGGGTTTAGAAGTTTTGCGTTCTTGGATTTAGAGGTTTTGAAGTAAAACTGGTTTTGGGATAATCACTAAACCTTTTAACTTAAGTCTAAGATTTAAAGGTAGTTCTCCATAAAAATAAGGCAATAAACGAAAAAGAATGAAGAAAGTTTTTAAATGCTTTCTGTAATTTTGATGTCATTGAAGGTGAAACTATGATTAAAATAATTCATGAAAGGAATATATGCATTGGATGCGGAGCATGCAATGCAGTATGCCCGAAAAATTGGAAAATGAATGATGATGGAAAAGCATCCCCAATAAAAACAGAAATTGATGAAATTGAGTGCAACAAGGATGCAGCATCATCTTGTCCTGTAAATTGTATTCATATAGAACAGGATGGAAAAAAGTTAATTTAGGTTTTTTTAATTTTGTCCTGCGCTTTTTATACTGCTTCAGTTTGTAGTGCGATTGCCATTGCGACTAACCAACGCCACTACCAAAGCATCAGACCAGCGAGTATTTACATTGAAGTCACGCCAATCAAGATTAAAGTCGTAGTCTCCAAAGGCGCCTGAGGTTTCACGGCGGGAAATAGAGCCATGATAACCAGTAGAATCGGCTTCAAAACAAGTAACGGGGTTCACACAAAAATGTCTGGCATTTTGATCATCATAATTGGAAGGTTTTGAGCTTAATGGATAGCCATTCTCATCTGTTAATGCCCAGCTTTTTGGCTCCATCATACTCAATATTTTAACATCAGTTTCAGGATTAAAATCAGTGGCCACTGAAATAGTAAATTTTCTTGCATCAGTTTGCTCTAAAACAAGTTTTTCTATTGGAATTATCCCCATACCTATGGAAGGTCTTAGACCTATTGTTCCATTATTCACTTTTACAGAAACATCCGGAATTACTAATTTGTAGGAAACTCTGTCTTCGATATAAATGATCTCCTTGCCCAAAGGTAAATATTTTTTCTTAAAACCTCTTCTATAAAACCCATATTCACCTGTTCTCCAGTTGCTTTCAACATTTATTGAAGAATAAGCACCTGACTGAATAGATATGTCATGATCTTTTACGCGCATAATAGATTCAATTGCCGGATCATATAACCCTTTTTTTAATAAATTAAACATTTCTGTTTGAGTAAATGTTTTTTGCCCATTCATTTCTAATATTCTTATCTGCCTTCCATCAGGCAATTGATTTTTTAATTGGGTTGTGGCCATAGATATACCTCATTTTTAATTAGTGTATATACATTATATACAATATATTTAAAAACCCGTCTTTTGCAACAAAAACAAAAAGAATTTAGCCATTACCCGAAAGAAAAATACGAGAATTTTTTATCGCCAAGTCGGCAGAAAAACCACCTCTTTTAAGAGGAGGATTGAATGCCGACCTGACTTGGCGAGATTTTATCGAATGAGCGCAAACCTCACCCTTTAGGGTGGGGTGCTCTTCGATAAAACTGATTTTTAATTATTTTGTTGCCAAAATCTCTAGGCAGAACAGCAAATATTAAACAAAGAGCGCTTTATAAAAATTTTCTTTTTATACTCTAATTATGAAAACAAATATTAGCTTATCCAATAAAAAAGGGGAAGTGGAGGCATATTTTTTATTTGAAAAGGAAAAATTTCCAAAGGAATTGAATGAATTTGAAAAATATGCAAAAAAAGAGGAATTTAAAGGCGGATCTGGAGAAACTTTTTCCTTTCACAAGGAAAAAAGAAATATAATAATTTACGGGCTTGGAGAGAAAAAAGACTTTACTCTTGATTTTATCCGAAAAGGAATCGGGGCATTTTATTTCTATTCTATTGGGAAAAAGGCGTCAAGCCTAAGTATAACTTTCCCAAAAGGAATTGAGAAGGCTGATTTTGTTCTTGCCTGTTCTGAGGCTCTTGTTTTAGTCCAATACAAATTCGATGTATTTAAAAGCAAAAAAAAGGGGGACAAAAAGGAAAGCACCCTAAAAGAAGCATATGTAAATTGTGAAAAAAAATATCTGGATATTTTAAATCAGGGAATGATAAAGGCGCGCGCACAAAATTATGCAAGTTCAATTGCAGATCTTCCGGCAAATATTATTGATCCTGAAGAATTCACAAAAAAGGCAAAAGAACTTTCAAGAGAGAGAAAATTAAAAATAAGTATTTTTGAAAAAAAAGATTTGATAAAAAATAAATTGAATGGAATACTTGCAGTAGGGCAGGGAAGCATAAAACCCCCCAAAATGATTATATTGGAGTATAATTCCCAAAAGAAAAATCTTCCATTATACGCTGTTGTTGGAAAGGGGGTAACTTTTGATTCCGGGGGGATTTCAATAAAACCCTCGCGGGGAATGGATGAAATGAAATATGATAAAATGGGAGCCTGTATTGCTCTTGGAGTAATAAAGGCGGTGTCTGAATTAAAACTTCCAATAAGATTAATTTCAATAATGCCTCTGGTTGAAAATCTTCCAAGCGGTTCTGCTCAAAAGCCAGGAGATATAGTAAAGATGCATAATGGAAAAACAGTCGAAGTCTTAAACACTGATGCTGAAGGAAGGATGATTTTAGGAGATGCGCTTTCTTATGCCTGCGAAAAAAAACCAAAATTAATAATCGATCTTGCAACACTTACCGGCGCAGTAACAGTATGTCTTGGAAAACATGCAATAGGGTTATTAACAAATAATGATAAGTTTACAAGAATAGTAAAAGAATCCGGGGAATACGAACACGAGAGAATCTGGCAGCTTCCTTTATGGAAAGAATATCAGGAAATGATTAAAAGCGAAGTTGCAGACATAAAAAACATAGGAAGTGAAAATGGGGAGGCTGGCACAATTACAGCATCGGCATTTCTAAAAGAATTTGTAGGTGAAACCCCATGGATTCATCTTGACATTGCAGGAGTAGATCAGGCAAAAGCACACCCTTATCTTGGAACAAGAGGCTCTTGCATAGGAACAAGGCTTGTAGTTGAAACATTAAAAAGAATCTCTAAAAAATAATCTTTTTGCTTTTCTAATTCTTGCATAAACTGAAGAGGCAAATCTCAAAGATTTTCTAAAATAAATTTCATGATGCTTTGCTTTTTTTAATGCTTTTAAAAGCTCTTTTGGGTTCTCAATATCAAAATCCGGAAGAGTTGAATAGCTTTTTGCAAACTCAAAAAGAAAATGTGAATCAGTTCCGCAGGTTGTTGGTTTCTTATATTTTTTTGCAAATGCTTTTGCAAGATCATTTGATTTGGCAAAAATGCATCTTGAATTAAAGCCCTCAATAATATCCACCTTTTTTGCATATTCCGGATATTTTCCCCCAATATTATATCTTATTTTATCAAATCCGTGCGGAAGACAGGATAATCCTCCCTGTTGTTTTATTTTATCAAGCGCTTCCAAAAATGGAGTATTCTTTGGGATTAATTCATTTACATAATAGCCTATTAAGTCTCCGATATCTGTTCTTATTTCCTCTCCCAAAATTACTTTTTTTATTTTTGAAAAATGCTTGTGCGAAGAAATGGAATTATGGTCACAGATTGCAGGAACCACCCCGAGCTCTTTGCTTTTTTCTATTAGTTTTTTTGGATCAATTGTTGAATCAAGTGAATAAAAGGTATGAATGTGAAAGTCAATCCGCAAATTTTTCACCTATTAGCTTCATTAATTTTCTTCCGTATTCTTTTGCCTTTTCTTTTTCAAAATTCTTGAAAAGTATTTTTCCACTCTTGTATACAGAGATTGCACCCCTATCAGTTTTTATAAGAATAACGACTGGGGTTTTTGCTGCAATTTCCCAGATATCTTTTAGTTTTTTTTCAATCAATTCTAGATCTAATTTTTTTTTAACATCTATTTTATAAGAATCAGAAGAGGCACATACATCTAGAAGTTCATCCAAAGGATCAGGATTTGTCATAATTAAATTACATTCAATAAATTTAAAAATCTCATATTCTTATACATCTTTATGTGCAACCTATATTTTGAGGGAGTGAGAGGAATACTGGATATGGCAAAATGTCCATATGAATTTGCATCTCCTGAATTTCTTAATCTTCACCTAAAAGACCTATCAACAATAGAACAGGAAATAAAGGTTATAAGATACGAGGAAGAAATAGTAATTGAACTCGATGAGGAAAAAACAAGGGTTTTGACCGAATACGCAGAAATAATCAGGCAGGTTGAAATAATACTATTAAAAGATGATATTTACGGAATTCCGCAGGACCCAGATTACAACAAACGAAAAAATATACTTAGATCTTTTTATGAGTATATGTTTCTCAATCCGGTGATGGCAGCCTTAAAACTTGAAGAGTATAAGGAACCTGTTCCGGAAAAAAGTATTTTTATGAATGGGCACCAGACATTCAAGGCATGGATTAGAGGAATAACAAAAAGAATCGAAGAAACAAAATTATATGCGCTTGTAAAAAAAACAGGGGATTTGAGAAATGCATTTTTATCTTTAACAGGCCTTAAAAGCCTTTATTTTGTAAACTCGGTTGTTTTGGAAATACCTCCAAATGCAGTCAAACTAAAAGATAAAGAAGCATCTTATAGCCTTTTGCACGGAAATGAGGTTCAGATATATGAGATTCCGGGTGAAGATGCCTATCTTTACTATGTGAAAAACAAAGTGATTGAAAATCTTTCCCCAGAGCTTTCAAAAATGCTTTCAAATGTCATAAATGAACATATAAATGAAAGTTATCCTGATATAAAGGATTTTAATGTCATTTATAATTTGAAGGCAAGAGAGTTCAGACAATATTTTATGGACTATGCAATGATGAACAAGATAAAGATAACTCCGCAGGAAGCAATGATTATGGGTCTTGAGGCTGCTTCCTGGACAGTGGGGCTTGGCTCTCCAATAGAAACACTTGCCTTGGACAAGGAAAATATAACCGATATTTATATAGATAGTGAAAATTCCCCGTTGTATATTGAACATGCAAAATACGGCGTGTGCCACACCCTATTTAGATATAATCGGGATCTTCTGGAAAGAGCGTTTATAAATGCGGTCCGGATGCTTCCTGGAAAAAAATTCGATAGTGTAAACCCGATTGCAGATGTTGTAATAAAAAGACTTTCAATGCGATGCCATGTGCAGCGGCCCCCTGCAACATTTGAAGAGCTTCAGGGCGCGCTAAGAATAATGAAGGAAGCTCCTTTTACTTATTCACAGTATCTTTACTTCAGGTCTATGTCCCCATTTTTTGCAGGTTACGATGATGTTATGGTGGGGCTTGGGTGCAGTGAGGCTGTGCTTGGGCTCAAAGGAGTTGGAAAAACATCTTTTACTGCTGCAAAAATATCTGCGATAGGGACCAGAAGAAGAATAATCCCCATACAGGATATTGAAGAAATTCCGATAAGGGCTTTTAGAAAAAGAGGGTTTCATATTGGAGCTACAAGAGTTCAAAGTTCAGATATTGAAGTTAGAAATGCTCCGGGCGGAGAGCTTGATTTGGTTTCAATGGCAAACGCACTTTTGAGAATGGGGGATGCGGCAATAATAATAAATGAGGTAAGATCAAGAACATCTGTTCAGGGAATCATAAATCTGCTGAATACCCAGCCAGGAGTATTTTTATTATATAATCTTCATGCAGAATCACTTAGGGATATACAGGACAGATTAGAGCTTGTATTTGGAATTCCGGCTGCATCAATGTTTGCAACAGACAGATATACTTTTCTTAAAAAAATAAAATTTGGAAGGAGAGGGGTTGCCCACAGGGTTTTGGGTTTTGAATATGAAAGCGATCTTGAAAACAAGAAATTTGTAGAAGTATTTAAATTCAAAAGGGATGACACTCTTGATAAATGCGTTCTTGAGCCAAAATTTATAAAAAATAAGGAAACAATGATGTATGATTTAAGCGATGTTGACTTTTCTAAATTTGAAAAGGAACTTGATATTAAATTTATCCCCCCTGCACTTGTTAGAAGAAGTGAAGAGTCCGGAGTTGCACCTGAACAGTATATAGTCCAAATGCTGTTTAAAGGAAAAATGTATGATGATATCTACAGGGCGTCTATAAAAACAAAAGATCCACTTTTAAGAGAGATTGATTTTGTTGTAAAATGCAACACCTATGTAAATAAAATGCTTGCATCCCTTGAAAATGAGAATGGGGAAATAGATTTTAGTGAAGCAAATAAAAAATGGGAAGAAAGGTTTAAGGAACTTTTAAAAGAGGAATTGGCATTAAGAAAAGAAGATGAAATTTAATTTTAGATTCTTAGAAAATTAAAAACTAGATTTTCTCTGGGTATTTCTCTGCAATAAAATCCGAGTTTTTCATTAAAATCTTGTGGACTCCTGAACCATACTGGGCTGCTTTTTTTCTTCGCTCAAGTGCTGTCTTTGGAATTTTCAAAAACTTTGCAGCATCTCTTAAAAGTCCTTTTTTCAGGTCAGTTTCCTCCATTCTTTTTGAAAGGGGTATTGAAAAAACATAATCTGCAAGATTTTTATTCAGGAACGGAAATCTTGCCTCTATTTTTGCATATTTGCAAACCCTTAAAATCATGCCTGCATCTCTTTTTGGAAGGGTTTTGAATTCTTCCATCAAAATAGAATTAAGGTCTTTTCCCTCATTAAAATAGGTATAATACCTATGATAACCTACAAATAATTCTTCTGCGCCAGAACCAATCAAAATAGCCTGAAGGTTTTTTTCCCTTGCTTTTTTTGCGCATGCATATATTGGAATCAATATTTCTATTTTTAGAAGCTGTGCTGGAAGCATTCTATAAATTTCCTCGTAATACTTTAGCACCAACTCTTCATCAAAAAGAATTGTCTCGAGATTTAAACCTAGTTCTTCTGCAATTATCTTAGAATAATTCAGGTCATCACTATCCTTGGTACCAGCAGAAAATAGATAAACATCACAGTTGTTTTTTGCAACTTTTGCAAGAAGAGTGCTGTCTATTCCCCCTGAAAAGGATACTGCGATCTCATCTTCAAGACATTCCTCTACGCTGGATACTAATAGTTTTGCAAGCTCTGGAAACATAAAATCAAGTTATTTTATTGGATTGAAAAAATTATTAAAACTACCCTAAACCTCAAAACCCAAAACTGAAACGGGCCCGGTGCAGAATGTTTTGGGTTTGCAGTTTCGAGTTATAAGATTAAAATATAAATTTATTACTTTTGGATTTCATTTATTCTTTTTCTAAGATTAAATAACATCGATCGGACCATAGTTAATTTTTCCATAAACCCAGAATATTTTTCTTTAGGAAGAACATTTAATTCTTGCATCATATCAAGCCAAAATTCTGTTTCATTAGCTTCTGAAATGCAGGTAGTTAGTTTTTGAATTATTTGGCCTTTTGATTCAAACGCTCCCATTTCAGCTAAATTTGCACAGATTGAAGATGCAGAAGCTAAAAGCTGTTCTCTTGCCCTAAATGGAACTTTTCTGTTATCAAAAAATAAGTAAAGATTTTTAGATAAAATAAATGCTTCCTTATAAACCCTTAAATTTTTAAAATTCTGGGCCATATTTTTATTATTAAAGTATAATTTATTAAAACTGCTTTAGTTTATAATTTCAAAACCCAAAACACAAAACCCAAAACTGAAACGGGCCCGGTGGGATTTGATTGTGGGGCATTTTCTTAAATAAAAGAAAAAACCTACCCACGACCGTCACCTGTCTTCTCTTCTAAAAGATTAGGAGAGTGCTACGCTATCCAGGCTGCGCTACGGGCCCAAAAAAATCATTCGACAATTATCTTTCCTGTTATGGTTGGAATAGTCAGTGAGGAAATTTCATACTCCCCTTTTTTATTAAATTTATAAGAGCCGCTCATATCTTTTGGAATCGGGGGAATGATTGCAATATCTCCTATTTTTATTCCGTGTGCCACAGCATCAAAATTATTAAAAATCACCACATCAGTTTCTTTTATTGTTAATTCCTTTGGAATAAAATTATTGCCTTCCAAATCAATATTATAAGTTGCTGGTTTGTACTCGATTGGTTTTGTAGTATATAGCTCAAAATCTATTGTTTTTAATATTCTTGGGGAATATGGGCTGCCATCGTTATTTACAAATTCAATTAACAGCATGTGCTTTCCTAGCCCCACACCCTCTAAAACATAATTTTCAGTATATATCTCCTGTTGGGGTTCATTATCCAATTTCACAACAAAATGCCCCTGCCCTGCAATATTTTGATTTCCTGCAGGTTTGAAAGTTATATCAGAGGTCTTTAACAATAATTCAACATCATTAGACTCGCTTACAACTTCTATTCTGATATTATTTGATGGATAAGTTATTGAAAACGAGGGAACCAAAACAACGATTTCAGTATCATTCTTTTCTATTTGCTCTTGCGGAACATCCAAATTAATGCATCCAAATACCAGCAAAAATCCGACCAAAAAAAATATTACATTTTTCATGATATTTTCTTGTGCGTAAAGGTATTTAAAAGTAATTAATTTTGAAATTAAGGCCAAAAACCTAAAGATTTATGGCTGTTCCCATTCTATTTCAAAATATTCATATTCGCTTTTCGGAAGACTTATTCTTTTTATAGTATAGTAAGTGACACTGCTTTCCCTGTCTGCAATGGCCATGAGCATTTCAATTCCAAACTCCTTGCATTCGCGAAGTGCCTTTGCAAGCTGCTCTCCGCTAAGATATTCATCCTCACTTAAAGAAAACATGAAATATTTAGGTTTTCCATCTTTTGGGGTTATTATCCCCTCTTTTTTTCTATGATATAATAAAAAATCAAGATTAAGATTTTTCGCAGTTATTTTTGTACTGAGCTCTTTTCCGGGAATTGCAAGAATAAATGTTTTTTTCACTGAATGGGCGACTCTTATCGCTCTTGCCCACTCGGAGATAAGCATCTTGCTTTTTCTTGAAAACACATGTATAACATGTTTTGAATGAATCCAGTTATTCTCAAGGATCGGGGATGCTCCTGGGACATATATCCTAAAATGTGTTCCAAACTTAAACCCGCTTTTCACTACATATCCTGATTTTCTCCAATCCTCATAAACAGAATAAAGATCTGAAAAATATTTTATCCTGTCTTCTGCTACATTAAAAACTTCTTCAAGAGAAGAATTTCTAAGGCTAAGCCCCCCGTGTTTTAGCATGAAAATAGTTTCATATATGTCGAGCTTTCCAATTTTTCCTCTGTGATAGGCTTTGTAGGTGCCAAACTGCCCTATCCAGTATCTTTCGTATAATTCCTTTCCTGATGCTTCATCATCTATTGTGGTGATAAGATCATCTGGAAAAAAGACTCCTGTAATTGAATAGGCATCAGGTGTGAATTCCTTATATTTATACTTTTTTGTTACATTCGCGCCGTATTTTTTATCTATTTCAAACGCAGGCCTTGCAATAAGGCCCCGGTCCCTCCAATCTTTATAGGTCATATATCTTGCAAAAAATTTTTCGAATTTTGTAAACAGAACTGCGATATCATTAAAGCTAAAAATATTGCCGTTTTTATCATAGCATTTTCCATTTCTTATGTCCATTAAGTATAATACTTCTTCCGGATATAGTGTTATTACTCCCTTGCTAAGAGTCCCATAGCATCCTTTGGTAAGAGAAGTTATCTCTTCTGGATCTTTTGCATAAATTTGCAGTTTTTCTCTATCCAATTCAAGCCTTATCATTTATTTTTCCCTCTAAAATTTCAAATGGAAACTGGGTATAATCCTTAATTGTTACCATACATTCTTTTAATCCTGCAGTTATTGGGGTATGCATGCAGATACAGTTTATGTTTGCTTTTTTTGCAGCAGAAATTCCTGAAATGGAATCCTCAATTATAAGACATTCAGAAGGGCGTAGGGATAATTTCTTGGCTGCAAGCAAAAAAACCTCCGGGTCTGGTTTTCTTTTTGAAACGAAATCTGCCCCGCAAACAGCAGTGAAATAATTTGCGATATTATTTTTTTCAAGAATTTTTCCTATTATATCTGTTCTGCTTCCAGAGGCAATCGCCATTTTTATTTTTCTTTTCTCAAGCTCTTGTAAAAATTGAATCAATCCTTTTTTTAGGGGGATTGCATTTTTTTCTATATATTCTGAAAAAAGAGCCCTTCTTTTTATTATCCATTCTTTCGGATCCGCATTTATTTTATTTTCTTCAAAAAGGGTTTTCATTATATAATCTGCCCCAGTCCCCTCAAATTCCGGCCATCTTTCTTTTTCAAGTTTTATTCCAAGCCCAAGAACTGTTTTTCTAAAAGTTTCAAAATGTATTGGTTCGCTGTCTGCGATTACCCCGTCAAAATCAAAAATTATTCCATTAATCATATTAGGTATGAGATGTCTGGTAACTAATTAAAATATATTCATTTGAAAATAAAAAAATAAAAAAAACTAATCTGTAATTCCTTCTTTGGTTACTCTGAAAACACACTCTCCTTCCGGAAGATGTGGGGAATCAACAATTCTTGCAATTCTTTTATCATCTTTTGCTTTCCTAAGATATATTCTGGTTCCTGATGCATGGGCAAGAACATGCCCTCCTATTGGCCTTGTTGGGTCTCCAAATAATATCGCAGGGTTATCCATAACCTGATTGGTAATATATACAGAAACATTATTTTTGTCTGCAAGCCTTTGCAAATCGTGTATATGCTTATTTAATTTCTGCTGCCGTTCTCCCAAAGATCCTCTTCCAATATAGTCTGCCCTGAAATGAGAGGTAATTGAGTCAACCACCACTAATTTTATGTTTTTTTCTTTTATTAATTCTCCTGCTTTTTCAATTAATAAGATTTGATGGTCGGAATTTTCAGCCCTTGCAAAATGAATGTTTTTCAAAACTTCTGAGGCAACCATTCCTGCACCTTCTGCCATTTGAACAATTCTTTCAGGCCGGAAAGTTCCTTCTGTATCTATGAACAGGACTGCTCCTTCAAGCCCTCCATTTTCTTTTGATTTTTGAACATTAACAGCTAACTGGAATCCGAGCTGGCTTTTTCCGCTTGAAAATTTTGCATATGTTTCTGTAATTGACTGGGTTTCTACTCCTCCGCCCAGCAATTCATCAAGATTTTTTGAACTGGTAGAGATTCTCCCAATGTTTTTTCTTCTCTCATATACCTCTTCTGCGTTTTCAAATGAAGCATCAAGTGCATCCTTTGCAGCTTCAATTGCTTTTTTTGCAGCTTCCACTCCAATATCCCCAACTTCTGCAAGTTCGTATGGGGATGCTGCTGCAATTGCTGAAGGCTCTGTGTATCCTGCTTCAGTTAATTTTGCAGCAGTCGAAGGTCCGATTCCGGGTAAATCTTCCAATTCTGTTATTACTTTTTTCTTTTTTTCTGCCATAAAAACACCTATTTTTGGGTATTTGGAAATGCTAAAAGTTTTAGGTTTCCTATTTTTATTGTATAAAATTCGTTTCCGTTTTTGGAAATATTTTTCCACATTCCGCCCACATTTTTATAAACTGCCTTTCCTTCCCTATCAGATTCTACCTGCACTATTCTTATATCCGGCCGGTTTACTCCCTGACCCTGCTGGGCTTCTTGTGGTTTTGATTCCAATTCTTCAAAACCTTCAAGATTTTCCTCTATTTCATTTACCATATTTATTACCTCATAAGTATATACTTATATTATTAGTATATACTAATAGGCTTTAGCAGTTAAGATTTATAAATGAAATCAGGGGGGTGCTCTCCGAGTTCTGGGTTTTGAGTTTTGAAAATCCAATGTTAATTTGTTTGAGATATATTGGATTTAGATGTACATTTTAACAATAAAATTCTCTAAACATATATATATGTCTTATATGATAATATTTATGGTGGTGGAATGCTCAACTTTCTTAGAGGGATTATGGGAAATTCGAAAATTTCAGGAGAGGAATTTATTACAAGGGTATCGATTCTTGAAATTGAAGCAACCAAATCATTTTACAGTCATAGCTCACGGAAAAATGTTCTCGACCTCTCAAAAACATTAATGGATGCATGCAGATATGATAGGACTATAATGACTCCTGAAGGAAAAGAAAAAGTTTTATCTCTTTTAAACAAAGTAAAGGTATCTGCATTAACCCAAGGTACACAAAAAGATTACAACTTATTTATTCAATTAGATAATATCAGCAAAGAACTAGAGAGATTTGAATAATTTTTCTGCAAAATAGATGCTTCCGCATACTAAGATTAGTTCTTTTTTCTTATAAGTTTTCCTTACATATTTTAATGCATCTTTTGTATTTGCAAATACCTTTCCTTTTTTCAGGTGTTTTTTTAGATTTTTGGGATCTGTGGCTCTTTTTATATCTGTTTTTGGAAAAATCCATTCAAAAACATAAGGAGTTAGCATATCGGTCATTTTTTTCCAGTCCTTATCCTTCATGACTGCAAATACACAGCGTAGTTTACTATATTTGAATAATTTTAGGTTTTCAATTAATCCATTAATTCCGTGTGGATTATGGGCAACATCCAAAAGTATTTTTGGATTTTTGGAGATTATTTGCATTCTTCCATTTATTTTTGCCTCTTTTAATCCAGTTCTGATTTTCTTTTCCCCAATGCCCAAAATTTCTGATGCCTTTACTGCCAACGAGGCATTTTGCGCCTGATATTTTCCAATCATTTTCAATTGTAAATTTTTATAATTATTTTTTCCATAATAATCAAAAATTGTTTTATTTTCAAAGCATCTGATATTTTTTATCCTGAACTCGCGATTAAGAAATAAAACCTTTTTTTTTCTTTTTCTGCACTCATTTTCTATTACTTTTACTGCCTCTTTTTTTTCTTCTCCGCAGATTCCAATCCCCTTTTTTATTATTCCTGCCTTTTCATACGCAATCTTTTCAATTGTATTTCCAAGGTGCTTTGTATGCTCTAATCCTACAGAGGTAATAATTCCTATTTTTTCATTTGCAATATTTGTTGCGTCCAGTCTTCCGCCCATTCCGATTTCCATTACTGCAAAATCGCATAAATTATCGGAAAAATATTTGTATGCAATTGAAGTTAAGGCTTCAAAAAGAGTAATCTTATTTCCCTTTTTGTAATAATTTATCGCCAAGTCGGCAGAAAAACCACTTCTTTTAAGAGGAGGATTGAATACCGACCTGACTTGGCGAGATTTTATCGAATGAGCGCAAACCTCACCCTTTAGGGTGGGGTGCTCTTCGATAAAACTGATTATGGTTTTTTCATATTTTTTAAAATCCTTATCTGAAATTTCTTTTCCATTTATTCTTATTCTTTCGTTATATCTTAACAGATGGGGGGAAAAATAGCTTCCAACTCTGTATCCTGCCCTTTTCAAAATAGAGGATAAATAAGAAACTGCAGAGCCTTTTCCATTTGTACCGGTAATTAAAATTACCCTTAGACCATCTTGTGGATTGCCCCAGATATTTAGCAATTTTTTTATTCTTGAAAGCCCTGGAACTGAACCAAATGTATCAAGATATTTTTCAAGATTTTTCATATTAATCTTTTTTGTCCATTATGGCGGCATTGACCACATTATACATAAGGCAGGAAACAGTCAAAGGTCCGATTCCTCCGGGAACAGGTGTGCAGTGGGCCTTTTTTATTATATTTTCAAAATCAACATCCCCTGTTAATTTTCCGTTCTTATCCCTATTCATCCCAACATCAATTACATAAGCATCTTTTTTTACCATCTCTGCGGTTATCAGCTTTGATCTTCCAACCGCAACAATTAGTATATCTGCCATTCTTGTAATTTCCCCCAAATTTTTGGTTTTGCTGTGGCAGATTGTAACTGTTGCATTCTTATTCAACAATAATGCTGAAATTGGCCTTCCAACTGTTGCAGATCTTCCAACAACAACTGCATATTTTCCCTCAATTTCAATCTTATAATGCTCAATTAATTTCATTATTCCAAGGGGGGTTGCAGCAACAAGGGTTTTCTCATTCACATCCCCCAAAAATACCTTTCCAATATTTAATGGATGAAACCCGTCAACATCTTTTTTAGGATCAATATTTTCGATTACTTTTGGATTTATATGTTTTGGAAGGGGAAGCTGGACAATAAAACCATTAATTTTTTTATTTTCATTCAGTCTTTTTATCAGTTCCAATAATTCTTTTTGTGTTGTTTTTTCCCCAAGTTTGCAATGAATTGATTCGATCCCAATTTCTTTTGCCATCTGTATTTTCTTTTTTACATAAATTTCAGAAGCAGGGTCGTTTCCAACACTAACAATTGCAAGAGCTGGTTTTGATTTCAATTCCCTTATCTCATTTTTTAATTCTCTGATAATACCCTCGCAAACTTGTTTTCCTTCAAGAATCATAAAACAATTTGGATAAATTCATTTATAAAATTAGATGTTGGTTTAGAATATTCCCTCTAACCAAACAGCCGGGGATTTTGAAAAAGGGGAACGGATTTAAATAAGTTTTTATTTTAGAGTTATTTGGTGTAAATATGAATTTGAAGATTTTAATTTCAGTTCTTTTTGTAGGTCTGCTTTTCTTTGGCTGTATCGGAGGAGAAGAACAAAAAACAGGGACTAATAATGAGATAACAACTCCAGAAACTGGAGAAACAGGAAACATTGGAACTGAAGAATTGGGAGAGAAACAAACAACTCCTGAAACAGACTTGGCTTCAAAAACCCTTGAAGAGCTTCAGGGGCTTGGGCTTCCGCTTGTTTGCGAGATAACATATAAAGACCCTCAAATTTCCGAAACAATTCAGAGTGTGGTTTTATACCTGCACGGAAATAAAATGCGAATGGGAATGGAAGTATCCTCGGCAGGAATGGACATGAGCATGACATTTATTGTTCCTGATGATGGGTATGCATACACAAAAATGCACAACGAAATGCTTATGGGAATGCTTGTTGACCCGGGATGTGATTGGCTTAAAACAGAAATCGAAGAAACAACAACCAACCCAACCCAGGAGTTATCAGATAGTTCAAAAGTTGAGATAAAATGCGTTCCTGGAACTTTTACAGATTCAATGTTTTCAGTTGTAGGAAAAGCATGCTCTATGAAGACATCTCAGTAATATTTTTTTTATTTTTTTGCCAATCGTTAAGATATTTAATTGGTACTTATTACTATAATTACCAATGGGCTGGTAGTTAAATGGTATAACATTCCGTTCGCAACGGAAAGGCTGGGGGTTCAATATACTGTTTTGGGTTTTGAGTTTTCAGTTTTTAGTGATTTTCAAAACTTTAAATTCCAAACTGGAAGCGATCAGATCGTTATGAAATTCCCTCCCAGTCCATTTCTTTGTTTTGGGTTTTAGTGATTTTCAAAACTTTAAATTCCAAACTGGAAGCGATCAGATCGTTATAAAAGTCCCCTAGATCTATTTATTTTTTTCTAAATTTGCTCCAAAGGTAATACAAAACGAGATAACTTGTTGCAGTCCCAAAAGAAACAATTGTTCCAAGATAGATTCCATACATTGGGTAAGTAATAGATACTGTAAGCGAATAGATTAAAAGCGAAATTATGCTTATCGGAATATTTTTTATTACTGTATTTGAATATTCTCTTCCATATGTATAGTGCAATATCAAAAGGAGTGGAAATGTTGTTGTCGGAAATGCCGAAAAGAGCCCTGCCCATTCGGGCCCCACAAACTGTGCAATGCTAATTATTGTAATAAGTACTAACGAGGCTACAAACGCTCTAAAAAAAAGAATCTTCTTGTCTATTTTCACACTTTTTTCTATTTTCCTGTTTGGTATTTTTCTAAACAGGTATAAAAACAACAAAACAGAGGCAAGGGGTAATAATACCATGAGATAACCTTCGATTTGTAAACATTTTAGAATACAAATGACAATGATATACCCAAATATTGCCAATACGGATGAAAGCAGGATCTCGAATTTTTTAAAAGAGATGCTTCCAATATAATAAAAATAGAGAAAGGTCTGCAGTGCGATTATTCCGACCATATTGTATAATGCACTTTGTGAAGCAAAATCTGCTCCGTTTTCGAGTCCAAAAAAGAAAAGACTTATTGCACTCCCTGTCGGATATCCAGATATTAATCCTGCAAGCCTTGGGCTTAGCCTTTCAGCTATTATTGACAGCCCCAAAACAAAACCAATCACAATTGCAAATTTTAGAAGAAGTAGTCCCTCAGACATAGTTTATTCATCCATTTTCCTCGAATCTTCCCTTGATTCGATTTTTATCAACTTTTCTTGGATTAAAGACTTTTCCATTCATACAAATATACACTCCGAATGGCAGGGAAGAAACCTTTGCAACAGCATAACCTAAATTAAAAGAAGCATCAGAAAATTCAAATCCCGTCAATGGAATCATCGAACCAACCAAAATTATTGTTTTTTTAATATTTTTTAGCTGGTCTTGCAGATATTGGGCAGTATCCGGCATTGTATATGTTCCATGCGTTATAATTATTTTATTTGATTTTGATTTTTTTACGCTATCAAGAATTTTTTTCCGATCTGTATACCTTACCTCCCTGCTATCTTTTAGGAATAATACATCAAATTTGATTTTATCATGTAATTTTAATTTGGTTATATATTCCTTAATTTTTGTTTTTTTTCCAATTACTACTTGATCTTTTGCAGGATCAAAATAAGAATCAATTGTTCCACCAGTTAAAATAAAATGAATATACTCTTTCATAATTTAGGTTTATTATAAATAAATTAATAAATGATTGTGCCTTTGCATCAGAAAGCTTTTTATTTGTTTTTATCCATAAAGTATACTTATGTATACCACAATTAAAATTTCACATAAACTTAAACAAAATCTTGATTCTATGAAAATTGTAGATGGCGAAACATATGAGGATTTGATCAAAAGTTTAATTGAAGACCACCTGACTATAAATGAAAATACACAAAAACAAATAGAAAAATCAAGAAAAGAAGTTAGGGAAGGAAAAATAATTTCATTTGAAAATCTTAGAAAAAAGGCAGGATTAGATGTATAAAATTATATTTTCCAAATCCTCAGAAAAAGAGTTTTTATCTCTTGAAAACGAACTTCAGATGCGGATTTCTAGCATTCTCTTACGAATAACAATAAATCCAAAAAATTATATCGCCAGGCTTTCGGGTTTGGATTTATACAAATTAAGAGTTGGGAATTATAGAATTATTCTAGATCTAGATGAAGAAAAAAAAGAGATATTGATACACAAAATTGGCCATAGAAAAAATATTTATGATTTTTAGATCATATTTTTCCAAGCAAAAATAGTATTATCGCCTTTTGTGCATGAAGCCGGTTTTCTGCCTCATCAAAAACAATGCTTTGGGGCCCGTCTATTACTTCTGCGGTTTGTTCATATCCTCTCATCGCAGGAAGGCAGTTCATAAAGATTGCATCCTTTTTTGCATGATCTAATAGTTCTGAATTGACCTGAAACGGCATAAGAGAATTTATTCTTTCTTCTTTTTTTGCAGGATCTATATGATAGCTCATCCATGAGTCAGTATATATAACATCTGCATTTTCAACTGCTTTTTTTGCATCATGGACGATTTCCAATTTACAATTATTTTTAGATGCGATTTCATTTGCCCTTTCAATTACCTCTTTTTGGGGGGAGTACTCTTCTCCAGACGGGCATCCAACAGAAATATCCATTCCGGATTTAGTGCAACCAATCATTAATGAGTGAGTCACATTATTATTTGAATCTCCAAGATATGCCAATTTTAGTCCTTTTAATTTTCCTTTTTTTTCCTTTATTGTCTGCAAATCTGCAATAATCTGGCAGGGGTGGTCAAAGTTAGTTAATGCATTTATTACTGGAATTGAGGAATTTTTGGCATATTCTTTGATATCTTTATGCTCAAACAATCTTGCCATTACAATATCGCAGTATCTTGAGGCGGTTTTTGCAGTGTCTGCAATTGTTTCTTTTTTTCCCATAGGTGAAGTTGAGATATCATAATAAATTCCATGGCCCCCCAACTGAGTCATTCCTACCTCAAAACTTAATCTGGTTCTAAGAGATGGCTTTGCAAATATCATTAATAATGTTTTATCTTTCATTGCTTCCTTGTATTTTGCAGGATTTTCCTTTATTTCTTTTGCCTTGTCTAAAATATATTCCAATTCCTTGTCTGTTATATCATTTAAGGTTAAAAAATGCCTCACCATACTTATTTCCTCCTATTTAGAATTAGAAATTTAAATTATAGGAAAGAGTTTAAATGAGTTTTCTTTTTTCCTGTTATTTTTAAGAGGACTCTCTTGCTTTTCTTTTCCAAGCTAATGAAAATACCCTGGCTACTCCTTTCGAATAGTATATGTGGAATATATCCTCCCGTTCAAATGGCAAATAAGGAATCAAGTCCTGTTCGAGTGCTTTGGGAATGATTCTTTCAAGCATAGCCAGATCAATTGATTTTAAATTCCATTTCTCATAGATCTCCCGAGGTATGCTATGATTTTCAAGAAAAGCGATTTTTTTAAAATCCTGTCTGTTAAATTCCCTGCCTTTTGACTTGTTTATAGGAGGAGGTGCTTTATTTTCTTCAAGCTCTGCTTTTCTTTCTCTTGCATCAGAAAGTACTTCTTTGACGCCAAAATTACAATATAGGGTAGTTCCTCTTGAAGTATCAAAAGGCAGATAATTTACTAATCCATTTTTTATCGCCTCTGGAACAATCTTTCTAAGCATTTCTCCTGTAATTAATTTCAGGTTCCATTCTGCCCATATTTCCTGTGGAATATTATGCCCTTTCAGGAACGCTATTTTTTCTTCGATGTGCAAATTGGCCGTGGGTTTTTCAAATCCTGAAATGGGTTTGCATAAGATGCGATGCAATTTGGATACCACATCAGCTTCTATTTGGGCTATCCTCGATTCTGTTAAATTCATGGTATCGGCAATTTGTTGAAGGCTTTCTCCTTCAAGCCTAGCCATTGCCACCTGTTTTTCCCGTTTATTTATCTCGAAAGGATCACTGGCCAAAAATTCTATTATTTGGTCTTTAGATATTTTATTGATTATTTCTTCTTCTGGATCTATCATCCGGAATCTTTTTTCTGTTTTACCTTCCTGAAAAGGGGTATTGCACTGGGCATTTTGAATGCCATGCCTTAAATTAGAAAAACCTTTCATGAGCAATTGTCTCATTTCATTATCCGGATTTTCATTCATTTGTTCTTCTTCTAAAACAACACCATTTACTTCAGTATTGCCCATGGCAGTTTTGAATTTCTTAAGCGACCTGAAATGAGAGGCTGGAATCTGAACCGGAGAACCATTTCTAAGAACATACTCCAAAACATTATTGTACATACTGTGGTAGGCGTAAGTAGAAAACTTAGGGCCCAAATTGATATCAAAATAATTTAAAGCTCTTGTCAGGGCAAGATTGGCTTCCTGAATTAGGTCCATAGGATCTATTCCAAATTTTTCTGATAAACCACGTATCTTTGAATTAAAAATGATTTTAATTGCAAGACGAAGGTTGCTAAGAATCAAAGCGTTTCTGCTTTCTTCTCCGGCCTTTACGAGTTCTTCTAGTTCTTGCATTTCAGTTTCCGTTTTATTAAGAGAATGGATTAGTTCCTTTGATTTTGCACGGGATTTTTTATTTTCCAGTCCTTCTTTTTTGGCATTGTAGGCACGACGCAAATTTTTTAAGGATCTTTCTGACTCTTTTCCTTTTTTCATTTTGATAAGAAGCATATTTTGGAATTCTTCTGTTAATACTGGATAGTTTCTAAGTGTTTTGGAAAAGAAATTTAATTCATCCCAAATAGGCGCTTTTAGGATAGGTCTGGAAGTTTGAGATCTTGAAGCCAAATTAACACCATTAATACGATTAGTATATGCAGAAGTATTTATAAATTCACACATTTTACATTAATCAATATTATTAAAAAGCTTCCAAAACCCACAAACCCCTAAACCCAAAACCCTAAACCCAAAACAAATATAGCCCCACGCGGACACAAACCCTTTTATAATCAAGTCTTAGACTTAAGTTAAAAGGTTTAGTGATTATCCCAAAACCAGTTTTACTTCAAAACTCAAAACCCTAAACACAAAACAAATATAGCCCCACGCGGATTTTCGTCAACCAAAAATTTACTTAAAATAGAGGGGGTTGGTTATCACGAGGAGGGGGACACTTCCCCCGCCTTAACACGGATGTGTTTTAAGTGATGCGTCAATCCCTTATTTCCCCTATTTATATTCAA
>JBAZMS010000006.1:0-19647 GCA_041649555.1 Candidatus Micrarchaeia archaeon
AATATGGTGAAAAGATGGTTTTTCGTGTTCCCCTAGGTCCGTTAGTCAAAATTTCAGAATCTCAGCTTTCATTAGAACCTCTTCAAGAAGAAAAGGAAAAATTAGTTAAAAGAACTGTAGATCTTATAGAACTTTTTTTTAATTCAGATCCTTTAAAATATAGCTCTGATTTGCTTAGAAAAATAAAATCATTGCAGGGAATGGAAATTTCCAAAGAAAATGTTTCAAATCTTCCAAATGAGCTTCAGAAAGTCTATACTAAATTCAGCAAAATGGGAAACACAGGGAAAGCAGGCCGCATTCTTCTAAATGTATATCTCCAACTCAATTTTCCAATGAATAAGAACCTCAATAAAGAGCAGGATCTCATAAATAAGGCAACAATAAGACTAAATGATATAAAATCTGTTGCAGATGAAATCCCACGAAAATTAAATGCAGTTCCTGAAAAACAAGAGCCCGCAAAAAAAATAAAGCCTTTTTTAGATGAACTAGACTCGTTGGATGGCTATCTGGGAAGAAGTTCAATACTTCCAAATAATACTGCTTTTGATGAGTCCTTGGGAAAAGTAATAAGAATGTTAAAAGATACTGCATTGAGCAAGGAGGAAGAAGATCAAATCAGAGAGAAATTAGCTGCCCTAAAGTATCTTAAAGGGCTCTTTTTTATGTGTTTTGGAGACCTTGAAAAATTCACTGCATTTCTTGCGGATTTTTATGCCCATTCAAAAACAGATATGAAAAGCCATGCAGGCGCTCTTGCAGATTTAAACAAAGATTTAATATTCTTCAGAGAAGATCTCCCAAATCTTTTATACTCTGGCAAATTAATAGAAAACAATCAAACCCTTTTTGATTTTGCAGAGCTTGGATCATTTCAAAAAACCAGTGAAGAGAAGGAACTTTATGGCACTAAGAGAGGAGTTACTTTTGGAGAAAGATATATCTATAAATTTATGGAAGAATGCCTGGCAGGCTTGCCCATATTTGGATCCGAAGAAAAAATATCATACAAAACCCTTCTTGAAAATTCAGAACTTACAATAAAGGATTTTTTTAAGAATCTAGATGATATAACAACCCTAAGGCTAAATCTTGGAATTTCCTTTAGTTCGACTCAGGATTATTTTCAATCTTTAAATGCAGTCCTTAAAGAATTCTCAGGAGGGCAAAATGAGCTTTATAATATACTGCACCTTCATTTCTCAGGAGAGGAATTCAAAGAAGGAAATATCGGCTATCATATCATAAAAGGAGAAACAAAAAAAGCAGAAGAGCTCCAGCAAAATATAATGAATGCCCTGTTTTCATACAAGGATATTTTCAGGGAAAATCCTGATGCATTCAGTGGAGAAAGGCAAAAATATGAACTGATATTGAACAATCTTTTCACAAAATCAAGCTATATGGAGGCCCAGCACATAATTTCTGCGCTTCAAATGAGTTTTGGAATGGGAGCGAGCGCCAAATCAGATCTTATAAAAGAGACTCTTACAACTCTTGATTCTATAGACAGACTTCACTGGAGTTTGCTTCCTTCTTATGTTGCAAATGTCCATTCCCAGATTTTATCAAAGTCAGGCTCTCCTGAAACTGCTGCAAAGCTTATCCGGCTTTTCAGGACAAACCTTGAAGCAAGAGCAGGCCAGCCGACTGCAACTAATATAGAATATATGAGAGGAGTGATGAGAAAAATAAAGGATAATCTTAATAACATTAAGCTTGGATTTTCAAGACTGGATATTGCAGATATGCTTATGTTTGAAAATCTCAGGATGGACATGCTGGAGGATATGAATTTTGCAATAGAACATTCTCCTCTTATGAAATCCTTAAAAGAATTTGAGCAGTTTCCTGAATTCCAGTTTGCAATATGGAGGCTTGGAATACTTGCAGGAGAAGATTACAAGCAGGCATCATTGATCTCAGAGAGATTTGTAAAAGGTCAATTTACTGAAAAATATTCTGCCTCCACTCTCCGTCAGAGAGCTGAAAGAGAGCTTTCACCAAGATATGCTGCCCTTAAAATGGAGCCGATGATTAATGTTGGAATAGATGCAAGCCTTCTATCGATTGCAATAATTTCTGCGTTTCTCTCACAGGATAGAAGATTTCAGAATCAGCTTTATTTTAGGTCAGGTGCAGGAGGCATTGAATCAGATTCAGAAACACAAGGCACTGCAGGAGGAGGAGAGCTTACATGGGAAGGAGAGCTTGGCGCATATTTAATGGGAGGAGCATCAGTTGAAGGCAATATTTCCCATAAAAAGATATACCACATCGATGAAAAAGGTGAGCTTGAAGAAGTTGAAGAAGATGACCTGCCAACAGAAATTCTTGCACAAATCGGCTCAGAACAGGAAAATCTGGGAAAAGGAGAATCAGGAGTAATAAAAGCAGGAGAATACATAATTGTTGATTATACAGAAGACCAGATTCTTGATACAGAGGCAATGGCAAGAGGGATGATTGCAACCTCAGGCATAGAAAAAAGTTCAGAAGCCCTTGTATTTGTGAGGGTGAGAAATTTACAAATTTCTGGAAGCGATTATTCAGATTTAAATGAGGGAACAGGAGAGGAGCTGAAGGTCTATTATTATAGGCCGGATGGAACAATTCAGGAAATTCATTTTTCAAATCCGATAGAAGAATATCTTAGGCATTATATGGCATTAAGGTTAGATGTAACTGAAGGAAATATTCTTGCAGCTGCAAAAACAATTCCCACTTCTTTTTCCAATTTTGGGGCAGAAGCTGTGGTGGTCGATGCAAAACTTCTCTTTGAGCAGAATCAGGCGTTAGGGGAAGCCTTTAGAGCCCTTCCAGACCCGGAAAAGTCATCAAATTATAAGGAAAAACTTCAAGAATATTACAATAATGTTTCTGCAAAATTTGACAGGCTTTTTGTCCATGACTGGGGCACTGCAGGAGGAACGCAATTTTTGGACGATCATGCTCTTGCATTTATGTATAGCGGATATAAGCCTGTTGAATTCGAACAAAATACAGCTCTCAAAAAACAGACAAGGCATTTTTCAAGAATTCAATATTTTTGGTATAGAAACAAAGGAGAGGGAGGAAAGCTTTCAGCGCAATTAGGTCTTGGTCCGATGAATTCAAATCTTGGAGTTGCAGGAGGGTGGGTCGGGCTTGAAGCATCATTTCCAACCCAGATTGCAGTTTTTGAAAAAATGATGGGCTATTTTTTTGCAGGCAATGCACAAGGAGAAAAACTTACAAGCATTTTAAGAAACGGAGAGAGAATAACTGAAACAATAGACTGGTTTATAAATTTTTATTTTGGCGGGCAGGTAAGCGAAGAACAAAAATACATCTTAAAGTTTGCATATCTGAGGCATTTCCTTGAAGCAGCAGGATTTGAATCAAAATCAGCAAATGCAATTGCAGTTTATACCCTTAATAAATTCAAGGCAAATGATGCACCTTTGACGATAGGGGCACTATACCAAAATACTGCTGTATTTCAAAAACTTCTAGCTCTTGAAAGGCAAAATGAGGCTTATATCTTCCAAAGATATTCAAGGGAAGGAGAAAGAGCTGAAAAAGAAGAGAAGGGCAAATACGAGAGGGATTTTGATGCCTTTATAGAACAGGCAAAAAAAGAGCGCCACCAACTGGCAGTATATTCTAATTGGAACAATCAGGTCATGGGCGGTGCAGGAGTAGAGTTTACAATCAAAGAAGGATTTCAAAGAGGTGCAGGCCAGCTTATTGCCTATATAACTGATGAATTGTATATGGGCGTATCATTAAAATCAACAGAAATTCGTGTGCAAGATGAGCAGACTGGGGCAACTATTGCATGTGTTTTCACTTTTGGCTGGGATGGAAAATTAAGAATTGATCTGGGAATTACCACTCCTGTTGATGACCTTACAGAGCAGGAACTTAGAAATCTCCTTGGAAGAGTGATGGGCAAAATAGGAAATACAATAGTGTCGGTTTCAGGAGGAAGCATACAAGGAATTGAAAATTTCGGAGATCAGGGCCAGTCTGAAATATTTGTGAGCTGGAAGGATGGCGCAGTGGATCATTTTGTTGCAGCAAATGCTGCAGGCATCAAAGACACCAAACAATCAGAAAACAAGGGAAGACTTGCCCTTGGATTTACTGGAAGCTATGGTTTCACAAAAGAGTATGAGAGCGGAGTATATTACTCGGCTTCCTTTGATTTGATTCTTGCAGGAGATTCCAAATGGTTTAAATCAAAAAAAGATTTTACAAGGCTTTTAGGTGCCCAGGCAACTTATTCCCACACAAGAGATACAATGATTAAAGGCGAATCCTGGGGGGTTGCACTGGGGTGGATTCCAGAGGGACAAAGACCTGAAATTACAAATGTTTCTTTTGATTACTTTAGTTTTCTAAATAGATTCCTGCACCTTTATGGGTTTTGGTCAAGTACAACCGCAGACCAAAGAGGAAGATGATTCAAATGGCATTTGCACAAAAACAAGAAAAAGATTCCAATACCCAAGTAACAATACCACCTGTTTCTTTTGATTTAAACGGAAACGGAGTCATCACCATTCCAAAAGAGATACTAATCAAGGCAAGAGAAGAGTATTCCAAAACAGGCAATTTTCAGAATGCTTTCATTGATTTTTTAAAGAAATGCAAGGATATCCCAAGCCATGCAGTTGAAAAGTTATACTATCTTTTTCAAGATAAGGTAATGTTTTATTCCACCAGATTAAGTCCTTTTGAAAAAATGGGGTTTCAAACAAAAACAAACCTTCCGATCAAATACGATATCGATACCTCCATTTCCTCAGTAGAAGGGGTATTGCAGTATATTGTTGCCAGAAGCTATGGAAAATCCCTCACCATCACAGAATATGGGCAGGAATATTCAGAAGGAAGCAAAGGCATTCCGATTCCAATAATTGGGAAATTTTCAAAAAATGAATTTGAAAATGCATTGGAAGAGTTCTCAAGGGAAATAGAAGAATCAAAGATTTCAGATAGCAGAAAAATGGTTTATTATAATCTTCTCGCGCTTGCAAAAAGAGAAAAGAGCTGGGCATTGTATCGAACAGGGCGCGATGTTTTTGAGCTTTGCAGGGACAATCCTGACAAAATAGAAGAGCAGAAATTTTATGCTCTTACAGATAAGATTACTTCTTTTATTGCGCCTCAGACAGGCCATATCCTAAGAACCTATTCTGTTGGAATTGCACCATCAATTTCTCCTGACCTTAATCCACAGCTTGGAGTAGGGGCAGGTGTAAAAGAGCAGACTGCTTTTGGAGAAAAACCACTCTATTCGGCAGGCCCGGTGGTACTTATAAGCAGCAAACCCGATGTCGGGGTAAATCTAACACTAAGCAATATAATTTCAGGCACCCTGTTTCTTGGCAACCAGCAGTCTTTTGGTCTTGCAACACTTCAGGTTTTGCGCCATTCAGGAAAATATGACCTGATGATAGGTTTTGGAAAAATTGGAAGCACAGAAGGAATATTTCAGGTTCCTCTCTCTGTTTTAAGGCAGTATCCCTGGCTTTTGGCAATTCCAGCAGCAATGAATCTTGTTTCCGGTTCCTTTGAAATTGCAGGAAGGGCCGATCAGTCAACAGATTCTGTTCTTGGTTCCTCTCTTCTTGCATTTATGGCATATCCTGCCCCGATTTATACAATTATGAGGATTGTTGATTTATTTGATTATATCGTTCCAGATAAGCCCGGAAAAGAAAGGATATGGTATGAAAATCATGAGCTCCTTGCGAGGGCGCTTTTCTTTTTAAGGGCAGGAGAAACAAATACCGCGTTAACTGTCCTTGACGGCGTTTTGGCTTCATCAAAGGGAGCAACAAGAGGTTTTGCCCTTGCCCGCGAAGATGAGGGCATTATTCAGGAAACATCCCATATGAGAAAAGGAGAAGTGCTATCTCCTAAAAAAGCAATCGAACAAAGAATAACAGGGCACACAGATAAGCTTGAAAAAATTCTTGAAAAAGGAATAACCAGGGCAAATGTTTTTGATTTTTTGGAAAGCTACACCTACCTCATTTCAAAATACAATGAATATATCTTAGGCAATTCTCCAGTAAATCCCCTATATCTTAGCAGCGAGGCCGATCTCTATAGGTTTGTTGAAACAACTACAAAAGCAAGCATATCCTTTGCAGGTTTTGCCAACAACAATGAAAATGCCAAATGGGTTTTAGAAAATCTTCAGCAGGATTTATTCCTTTTAAATCTTGCAGTTCCAAACTATACTTTTTACAATCCCTCCATAAAAATAAATATGGCATTCAATTCTATTTTTAATGCAAGAAAGAAAGAGGCAAAAATGGAGATTGAAAAATGGAAAAAAGAAAGGGATGAGCACATACGCGTTTATGGAAACAGCAGGAACTTTAAAATTCCCAGGCCTGAAAAGGACATTGAAATGCAATTAGACCTTGGAAAAATATCCGCCCTTTCAGGGCTTATGAAAATATCCCTGTCAAAAATAAACACTGTTTTATCTGAACAATGCGACCCACTATTTTTCCTTAAAGAAAAAATTGCCTACCATCTAAAACAAAAAGGAGTTTTGATGTCAGAGCGAACCTACAATGATTTTTTGAAAAAATTTATGAATTTTCAGGCTCTCGAAGAAACCCTTTCAAACAGCGACCTGTTTCAAATGGTTTCTACTCTTTTAATGCTAAAAGGAAAAATCCCTGAAACAGAATACTCTGAAATGGAAGATTTAGTGCGCGTTTGGATGGCCAAAAACTCCAAAATCAAAAGCTGGCTTAAAACCCGCCCAATAACCTCTAATTTTAGGGGCGTTGGATCCAGTTCGCAGGCATTTACCCCTAAAAAAGAATTAGATGATATTTTTGAAATAATTGAAAAGAAAGAAAGGTCCCAGTACAAAACCAAAAACTCAATATGCGAAAAATATACAGATCTTATAAAATTTTTGTATAAGTTTGAACTTTCCTCTCTTGAAAAGACGCGGCAGTCTCATCCTGCAATTGTAAGCGATGCAGAATCATTTGCAGACAGAGTGCTAACGCTCCTTGAAAGCAAGGTTAAAATAAAATACAATGATTCTGAGCCAGAACTGGAATTAACCCCTTTTGAAATAGCCGAAGAGCTTGAAGGGGTTGGAAAATTAATATCTCTAAAATATTCCAGGATGAAAAATAATGCTTATTCGATTGAAAGATATCAGGAAATGTTAAGCCCGGAAAAAGGAAATAAATCCAGGTTGGAGGAAAAAGTCAAGAATCTGGAAATAGAAAATGAAAAAATAAGTTCTGAAATCAAAAATCTTGAGGATAAAAGAAACCTGCTCCTTAGAACAATGCTCTTTTCCTTTGAATTGCCGATAACAGGTTTCAAATTCCAGACCGATGAACTTCTTATGAATATCAATGGTCTGAAAGTGGTTTTTAGAAATGATAGGAAAATGATAAAAGAACTTGAAAAGCTTGAAGCCAGGCTGAAAGAATTAAAATCATCCTATAATTCCATTTATGAATCCTTTTATAAATACACAGAAGACGAGAAGGCCTTAAAAGAGCAGCTTGAGGTATATAAGGAGGCATCGCATCTTTATAACCAGACCTTGCGCGGGGTTAAACCAATAAGAACGCAAAAGAGGGGCTCTGCCGAAGCGATATGATTTTTTAATCCCTGAAAATTTTTCTCCATAAAAAATATTCCGTCAGAACCTTGTTTGAAACCTTTTTTTCAATTTTCATATTTCCTGTTTTTTTAAGATGCGATGGAATCTCATTTTTATTTTTTAAAAACTTTTTAATCCCTTCAGCTGCATTGGTAATTTCCCTTTTTTCTATTGCAAGCATCCTTCCATTTTTTATAAATAGCACAGAATTTTTGTGTGCAGCTTTGAATCTTTCAACACTTATCTGGTCGCATACAAAAGGGCCAAATATCATTTTTTTATCAGAAAGTTTTTCTTCAAGCATCTCAAAAAGAATAAATATTTTTCCATTTGATTCGCATGAATAATAATCAAGCATATGGAATCCGAGAAAATCAAGATGCTCTGCAGTCTTTTTGGAAAATTTTCTTATCTGCCCCCATAAGATATCATCCACAACATTTGGTTTTTGAAAAGAGAGGGAAATAAGATTTGCATGCCTTTTTAGATAGTTGCCTTTTAATGCAATCTTGAATTTTTCACCGGAAAAAAAATTCACAGAAGGATTTTTCATAAAAGACCTGCATAGAAATATGAATCGGTATATCACCTCATCTGAAACAACAGAGGAGACATCCCTGTTTTTATCAACAGGATCTATAACAGTCATATTTTCTGTTTTGAATTTTTCAATAATTTCCTTTTCAGTTTTATAATATCCTTCAATATCTATTGCAAAAGGAAACTTCCAGTTTGCCCCTTCCCTAATAGTATTTAGAAAATTTCCATATTTTAGTATTAAAAGCTCGCACAAATATCCTGAAAAACCGCAGACCCTGATCTCTGCCCCGTATAAATCATATGTTTTCAAAAATTGTTTTAAAAGCATTACCTCATTTTTTTGCCCCTCTTTCAATTTTGACCGGATATACCCTGTATGCAAAACCGACCTGTCTACTGCGCTCTCCATTTCAACAGCAGAATCAATTTTATATGCAGGCACAACATCTATTTTTTTACTTTTCAGATAAAGCCTGATATACGGGTGCTGGGCATATTTTATCTCGTTTTTTTCTTTTGGAAATGATTTTTCTATTGCTCTTTGGACTATCCCCAAAAATTCCGTCTGTGGTATTTCTTTTGGAACCAAAATAAATACATCAATGTCTGCTGAGCCTGAAAGAAATGTTCCTTTTGCAACAGAGCCGGTTATGCAAACTGAAAATTTTTCCGGAAGGGTTTTAGATAATCGTTCTTTTATTTCATTTGATGAATTTTCAATTTCTTCGATTTCTTTTTTTTTAGGGGCTATTTTTAGAAGCGCCTTTTCAAGCAGGTTTTCAAAGCTCATAAAAACAATTACCAACTGTGAAATTAAAAATATATTGGTTTTCCTGTTTTTAACCCAAAACCAAAAAATAATTTGGAGGATTTATGTCTGTTGCCCTTTCTGAAAAGTTTTTAAATATAAACCAACTAACAGATTACTATGAGATGGCTTTTTGGACTGTTAATTGTTTTATTTTTGTTTTCAGGATGCATAAGTGAAGAACAGTATTCTGACCAAAAAAGCGAAACAGTGCTGGAAGCAAATGAATATGGAATATCAAACAATGGACTTTATGATTTTTATCATTATACCTTTTTCAAGGTAAATTATGAGGGATATACCATTTCAAGAGAGGTTTATGTATATCCGAAATATTCTGTCACTTCATTTTCATTTAACCAGTTAAATAAGGCAAAAATTTCAGAAGCCCTTTCAACATTCGGGGATTTTTCAGACAAGGTAAAATCCAATTTCGAGTCCTGCTCAAAAAAACTTGGGATCTCAAATGTGAAATGCGGAATAATTGAACAATGCGCTGCAAAATGCTATGAAAGTTCCAATGATTGCAAAATATTAGTTCAGAAATATCCCATATTCACAGGCCAGCAGGTACTCTCCCTTGACGAGGCAAATTCAGAAAGAATAAAGCTTACAAATACAATCAATGCAGACATCTGGGCATATGATTCCCTCTCTGCAGTCGGAAAGCAAAAACTTTTTGAAAATCTTTGGTCATTATACTCCCTCTCGGTTTCAATGCTCAACGGGCCGCTTTTCTATCCGAATTCCCTTTCGTTATGCTCTGCTGATATGAATTATGATGATTATACAAAACTTATGGATATTCTTGGAACCAAAACTCTTGAACCTGAAAGCTATGAGTACTTTGTTATCCTAAATGTTGAAAGAAAAGATCTTCCAAATAATAATGAATATTCGGACCTTTTTGTAAAAGATAGAATCCCCATCCAATATATCCAGAATTCAATAAATCTTGTTCAGGATGGCTCAATTATGGGAAATACCATAGAGTGGTATCCAATAAAATCTGAGAAAAAGCAGGAAATTCTATTCTATAGCTTTGAATCCCAATCCCCGCCAGACCAGATAATCTGGAAAACCCCGCAATTCAAAAAAAGAGAAATAGATTTAACCCTTCTCATGCCTTCGTTTTCTATTTTCGGGGTTCTTGTCTTGGCGCTCGGATATTACAATGCAGTTTCATTTGCAATAGCAATACCCCTGATTTTTATAATTCTGCTGCTTAATTTGATAATTTTGGGCTATAATATAATCTTTTCAAAAATAAAAAAATATTCGATTTACCGGGCAGTCAAAAACTTTGTCGGAGTTCCAAATCTTTCCTGGAAAAAAGATCTCGTGTTTGGCGCAGTTTTATTTGCAGTAGGAATTGGTGCATCTTTTTTTGCATCCCATACTTATGAAACTGAAATTGAGCTTTCAAAATTAATATCCTCCCTTTTCGGGGATTATGCCGCGCTTATTAGTGTATTTTGCAGTGTTGTCGGACTTTTGTTCATCTATACTTCCATTCAGTCTTTTGTTAAATCAGAAATGCTTCAGCTGTCTTATTCGCAGGTTTTGAAAAAAGAAACCGAGGTTGTAAAATCAGAGGCAAAGGAGCTTGATTTCCGGCTTGAAGAATTAAAGGAAATGATTGATGAATATAAAAAAGAAGGATTTGATACGACTGATGCATATGAGGTTTATGTTTCAGTTCCAAAGGAAAGCAGCCTGAAAATCAACAAGGAAAATGTAGAAAAGAAAGGAACATTTGTCGAAAGGTCCCTTAACAAAATAGAAAATGTAATTGCGATAATGAAAGAAAGAAAAGAATATGCCCAGAAAAACTGGCCGGAATGGTCAAAATCAATTTCAAATGCGCTTGAAAAGGAAAAGGAGCTTTATCTTTCAAACGCCCTGTTTATCCCGGTATCATTAAGATCATGGGCCGTAAATAAATTTATCTCTGAAAATACAGGAAAAGGAATCATTCTTGAAGGGGATGTTTTAAAGATAAAACAGGAGGCTCCGACCCATCTTGCAGAAATTGCAATGGAATCCGGAAATATTGCAAATGCGATAATTTTGAAAAACGACAAAATAGTTCTTTCAATTATAAATTCCGGAAACAAAACAATAATTTTGGGCCTCATGTTTAAATTGAAGTCATACCTCAAAACCTTTGTTTTAAAACAAAATCAAAAGGAATATAAATACTTTATGGGTATAAGTAATAATATGGTTTTTGCCCTTATGAAAAGGGGTGAAATCGAATCTCTTATCTTCTGTCCTGCGGATAAATTCAAGAGTGGATTTGAACAATGGAGAGAGGTATTATCCCATATGAGCTAGGTATAGGCTTGATTTTATGAGTGAAAAAGATTCCAATTATGACGCAGATAGCATTCAGGTTCTAGAAGGTCTTGAAGGCGTTAGAAAAAGGCCTGCAATGTACATCGGAGATACTGGAAAAAGAGGATTTCATCATCTGGTTTTTGAAGTAGTTGATAACTCCATAGACGAGGCAATGGCAGGATATTGTAAAAATATAGAAATTTTGCTAAAAAAAGACGGCTCTGTTTTAATACGGGATGACGGAAGGGGAATCCCGGTCGATATCCACGAAAAAACAGGAAAATCAGCCCTTGAGCTTGTAACAAGCGTTTTGCATGCAGGGGGAAAATTTGAAAAAAAGGCATATCAGGTAAGCGGAGGGCTTCATGGAGTAGGCCTTAGCGTAGTTAATGCCCTAAGCGAGTGGATGGAAGCAGAGGTCCATAGAAAAGGCGGGGTGTACATCCAAAAATATGAAAAAGGAAAAGTAACCGGGCCTGTTCAGAGGATTGGGGATACGATCGATGTCGGAACGATAATAAAATTCAAACCAGATCACACAATCTTCAAGGAAACTGAATTTGATTTTACATATCTTTGCGAAAGACTCAAAGAACTTTCCTTTTTGAATAAGGGAATTAAAATAATCTTAAAAGATGAACTTCTCCAAAAAGAAGAAATTTTTCACTATGAGGGGGGAATTGCAAAATTTGTAGAGGAATTAAATAAGGGCAAACAGGTAATCTCAAAACCGTTTTATATTGAAAAGAATCAGGATGAGGTAATTGTTGAATTCGCAGTCCAGTATTCTGATTCCTATTCAAGCACAATTTATTCATTTGTTAATAATATAAGGACAATTGAAGGCGGAACACACCTTAGCGGGTTTAAGACTGCGCTTACAAGGGCAATAAACGATTATATAAAAAATGAAAAGATGCTCAAAGGGGAGAGCAAAATTTCAGGAGATGATTGTCTTGAAGGAATTGCATGTATTCTTTCAGTTAAAATAAAAAACCCCCAATTTGAAGGCCAGACAAAAACAAAACTTGGAAACACAGAAGTAAAAGGAATCGTTGATAGTGTTGTTTATGAATCATTAAAGACCTATCTTGAAGAAAATCCGAATGATGCAAAAAGCATATGCAAAAAGATATTGCGCTCTATGGAGGCCCGCGAAGCCGCGCAAAAGGCAAGGGATGTGGTTCGAAGAAAAGGAGTTTTTGAAACTTCAATACTCCCCGGAAAATTGGCAGATTGCCTTGAGTCTGATCCTGTAAAAGCAGAGTTGTATATTGTGGAAGGAGATAGTGCTGGTGGTTCGGCCAAACAGGGAAGAGACAGAAAATTTCAGGCAATACTCCCATTAAAAGGAAAAATTTTAAATGTTGAAAAAGCGGCAATTACAAAAATACTTTCAAATGAGGAAGTGAAAACAATTGTTCTTTCGCTTGGAACAGGATTTGACAATGATTTCCAGATTTCAAAATTAAGATACCATAAAATATTTATAATGTCGGATGCAGATGTTGATGGGTCCCATATCAGAACCTTGCTTTTAACCTTATTTTACAGACATTTCAAGCCTTTGATTGAAAATGGAAATATCTATGTAGCCCAGCCACCATTGTATCAGATAAAAAAAGGAAAAGAAATCCATTATGCTTATTCTGAAGCAGAAAAAATAAATCTGGTTGCAAAGCTTGGGGAAGTATCTGGAATTCAAAGGTATAAAGGTCTTGGAGAAATGAACCCGGAGCAGTTATGGGATACCACTCTGAGTCCGGAGAACAGGGTAATTAAAAAAATAACAATAGAGGATGCAATAAAAGCAGAAGAACTATTTACTATTTTGATGGGAACCGAAGTTGAGCCAAGAAGGGCATTTATAGAACAGCATGCAAAAGAAGTGAAAAATCTGGATGTATAAAAAGATTTTATCATTCAAAAAATTGCAGTAAAAATATCCTCAATTCAGATCCAAAAAGTTCATTCCCACATCAGGGTCAGAATACAGGATAAATCTTAACCGGACAATAAATTCCAAGGAGGAATTTTTGGAAATTCTAAAAGAAAAGGAAGGTTCTATTTGGTTTTTGAGTGCTGCGGAAAATAAGAAAAAACAAAGGTATAAAAACCTAAATTCCTATATAATATTGTATGTTTATCTAGTCAAATTCTTTGAGGTAAAAAAATGGAAAAAATAATCCAGCAGCCAATTGAAACTGATATGAAGGATTCATATCTTGATTATGCAATGAGTGTTATTGTTGGAAGGGCGCTTCCGGATGCAAGGGATGGCCTAAAGCCAGTCCACAGAAGGGTCTTATATGCAATGCACGAACTTTCAAACAATCATAATAAACCCCATAAAAAAAGTGCAAGAATAGTAGGTGATTGTTTTATAGAAGGCACACTTCTTTTAACAGAAAAGGGCCTGATAGAAATACAAGAAATAGAATTAGGGGATAGGGTGTATACCCAAAAAGGAAAAAATAAAGTAACTCATTTATATGAAATGCCTGAAAAAAAATTATTATCTATAACGCTTGAAAATGGAATTTCAAATATTGTAACTCCTAATCAAAAATTCAAAGTATTGACAAAGGATCTTTCATTTGAGTGGAAAGATGCCAAAGATTTAACTAATAAGGATTTTATTCTTATAAAATCGCAGTATCCTGATATAAAAAAAGAAGCTTATCTTGGAAGTTTTAATAAAAAGAAAATATTTTTTGACGAAGATATCGCATATCTATTAGGCCAACTCCTCTCTGACGGATGGGTTGAGAAAAAATGCGCCCGGGGCTACCCATTTAGATGTGGGTTTTGTTCATCAAGTATTGAGATAATTCACAGGGTTCAAAAAATAATTTTTGGTGTATTTAATTATCAGTCCTCTATACAGAAGAGAAAGAAGGAATACCAAAATTCCAAAGGCCAAAAAACGACAAGCGAACTTTATCAATTAAGGATAAACTCAGGGGAAATCAACCAATTTTTAGTAGAAACATTTTCTCTTAAAAATGCGTATGCAAAAACTAAAATTATCCCCCATCAGGTTTTTGCATCTCCAAAAAAAGTAATAATGGCGTTTGTAAGCGGTCTTATAGATGGCGATGGAAGCATTCATAAAAATCGTATGATAATACATTATGGTTCAATTTCAAATAAATTAATAAATCAGCTTCAAATTTTATTACAACATTTAGGGATTTTTAGTTATAAATATATGGATAAATCGTCTAATAATCTCATACTTGGCAGAGAAATAAAAAATACAAATAATTTTTATTATCTTGAAATAGAGAGCCATTTTGCATATTTGTTATCCAAAGAATTAAATTTATCAGAACCGAGAAAAAAAGAAAGAATTTCTTTATTTAATTATTCCAATGTAAAACCAAATAAATTTGAGAGGATTCCATTTTCCTCTAGAATAATTTTTAAAGAACTTAGTGAAAATCATATAGGTGCAGGATGGTATATTGATAAAAAAGGAAATAAATTTAGAAAAGGAATAAAATATCCCAATGGATGCAAGATCAGATATTCTAAAAATATTGCAGATAATGAGCTTTGCAGAACTCAAATTTTAGATTGGGGGATATTTGAAAAACTAGAAAAAATTAATTCACCCAATTACCAAATTATAAAGAATATTTTAGATAATAATCTCTATTTTCTTAAGGTAAAAAGTATTAATTGCACTACCTGTGAAAAAACATTCGACATTCAAGTTGAAAATGAACACGAATTTGTTGCAAATGGAATGGTATCTCACAACTGCCTTGGAAAATATCACCCCCACGGCGATGTTGCGATATATGATTCATTAGTTCGCATGGCGCAGACATTTAGCCTAAGATACCCTTTGGTTGATGGCCACGGCAATTTTGGTTCAATAGACGGAGACTCTGCTGCCTCAATGAGATATACCGAAGTCAGAATGAATCAGATCGCAGAGGAAATGCTTTTTGATTTAGAAAAAGAAACAGTGAAATTTATCCCTAATTTTGATGAAACACTAAAAGAGCCGGTAGTTTTACCATCAAAAATTCCAAATCTTTTAATCAATGGTTCTTCTGGGATTGCAGTAGGGATGGCAACAAACATTCCGCCATATAATCTTATCGAGATATGTGATGCATTAATAGGGATAATAGACGGGATTTCTGAAGACTTGATCCTTTCAAAAATACAGGGGCCTGATTTTCCAACCGGCGGGATAATTGTCGGACGGGGAGGAATACTTTCCGCGCACAAGACCGGAAGAGGAAAGATAAAACTAAGGTCAAAAACAGAGATAGATGATGAAAAAAATCATATAATTGTAACAGAAATCCCATATCAGATAACAAAAACATCAATAATTGAAAGCATTGTTTCAGGAGTAAAAGAAGAAAGAATCCAAGGGATAAGGGGCGTTCATGATCATTCAGACAAGGAAGGAATAAGGCTTGTAATCGAAGTAAAAAGAGGAGAAGACCCGAATGTTGTTTTAAATCAGCTGTATAAGCATTCCCCTCTTGAGACAACCTTTGGAATAATCAATCTGGTATTGGTTGGAAACGAGCCAAAGCTTTTGAATATGTATTCATTGCTTGATGAATTTTTATCTTTTAGAAAAGAGATCGTAACAAAAAGATGCATGTTTGATTTGAAAAAAGCGCAGGACAGGGCTCATGTTCTTGAAGGCTTAAAAATTGCAATCGAGAATATAGACGATATCGTTCCGCTTTTAAAAAATTCAAAAAATATAGAGGATGCAAAAAATTCATTAATGAAAAACTATTCCCTTTCCGAAGTTCAGTCAAAATCAATTTTGGAAATGAAAATATCAAAATTAGTTTCATTGGAAAGGCAAAAATTGATAGACGAGTTTAATTCCCTTTTAAAAACAATTTTAGAATTAAAAGAGATTCTTGCAGATGACAAGAAAATATTTGCAATAATAAAAACAGAACTTTCAGAAATCAGTGCAAGATACGGGGATTTTAGAAGAACAGAAATAATTGAAGGAGAGGATGATCTCGATTTTGAGGATTTAATTCCAAATGAGGAAACAGTTATAATGATAACAAACAGGGGCTACATAAAAAGAGTGCCGCTTGAAGAGTATAAATCGCAAAAAAGGGGCGGGGTCGGAGTAATTGGGATTGAAACAAAAGAACAGGATGATATTGATGATATTCTGATTACAAAAACACATAATTATCTTTTGTTTTTCACAGACAAAGGAAAGATTCATTGGCTTAAAACATACAGGATTCCAGAGGCCGGAAGATATTCAGCTGGAAAGGCGATTGTAAATTTATTGGAATTATCCGATAATTCTGAAAAGATAACCTCGTGGGTTAGTGTTAAGGAATTTAATGAAAATGAATACCTGTCAATGATTACCAAAAACGGGATAATAAAAAGATCCTCATTAATGGATTATTCCAATCCAAGAAAAGGAGGAATAATTGGAATAAACCTAAGAGAAAATGACCAGTTGGTTTCAGTTCTAAAAACAACAGGAAAAGAATCCATTTTGATTGCAACCAAAAACGGGCTTGCAATAAGATTTGATGAGCTTGATGCTCGGGAAATCGGAAGAACCGGAATGGGCGTTATTGGAATAAGATTTAAGGAAAATGATTATGTGGTAAGTGCGACAATTTGTAATAAGCCTGCAATTTTAACTATTACCGAGAATGGCTATGGAAAAAGAACCCCTATAGATGAATATCGCATTCAGGGAAGAGGCGGGCACGGAGTAATAAATATAAAAACAGAAGGGCGGAATGGAAAGGTTATCGGAGCAAAAGCAGTTGAGGATACAGACCAGGTTATTGTAATAAGCTCAAAAGGACAGGTAATCAGGACTTCTGTTTCAAACATTTCACAGGTCGGAAGAAATACAATGGGCGTAAAGATACTAAGGCTAAAAGAAGGGGAAATGGTTGCAAATTTTGCAGTAATAAAATCCGAATTAATAAAAGATGAAATCAAAGAAGAAAAAATTGAAGAATTGCCTGATAGTACTGAAAATAATTAATTTCATGTTTCATTTACCATTCTCCATATAGTCATTCTTGAAACATTAAACATTTTGGCAAGAACCCTGATTGATACAGGACTTGAATAATAAATTTTCATTAATTTTTCAAATTCTTCAGGATTTAATGATTTCGGCCTTCCTGCCTTAAAATTAGGTTTTCTAAAATTAACTCTATTGCACTCTTCTTTTCTACTGGATTTCACACCACCCGTTTTTCATTTTTTACACCTCATCTAATCTGTTTGCTGGATTGTTTTGTATTTTATTAGGATAAAAGGATTTTAAAAGATGCGTCTCAAAATCCAAAACACTAAACACAGAACCTGAAAACAAGGGTTTGCGTCTGCAGAATACTCAGTGTTTATCTGAAGTCTTAACCTTAAAAGGTAAATTAACCTTTTGCTGAGTAAGAGGATAATCAACCTCTATTTAAAGCTTGCTTTTGAGGTTTTGTAATTGAGATCTCAGCCCAAAAATATTTGTAAATTTAACTTTACAACCATTTATTTTTGTTTCACTTTCTTTTCCTTCATAAGACACAACTATTGCTAATTTAGGTTTGTAAGTTTCTATAAAAGATCTCAAGCTCCTTTTAACCTTCCCATCAGATTTAAGTTTAACCTCTATAGGAATAAGTTTATTGTCTAAATTTACTATAAAGTCCACTTCTGCTTTGCTTTTGGTCTGCCAGTATTTAACTTCCAAATCCATCTTAATAAGCTCAGTAAGAATATAATTTTCAAATAATTTTCCCTGATTTTCAAGATTTAATGGGAAATTATTTCCTATGGAATTCCTAAGTCCAGTATCATTAAAATATACTTTGGGTTGTTTGGTTATTTCTTTGAGTTTGTTTGTGAAAAAAGGTTCTATTCTAATTATTAAATAACTTTTTTCCATTGCATCCAGGTATTTTTTTACTGTCTGAAAAGAGAGATCCAAGGCACTGCCAACTTTTTCATAAACAATCACATTTCCAATCGAATGTGCCAAGTACCTTGTAAATTTTTCTAGGGATCCAATGTCATCTATAGAAAAGGTATTTGCTATATCTTTAAGGATCATTAATTCGTATAAATCTTTCAGAATTGTTTTTTTCAATTCCGCCTCTTTGGTAAGCACAACTTTTGGGTATCCCCCATATATAATATGTTCCCAAATGTGTCTTTTCATTATTTGTTCTGTCAGTTCTTTCTGCTCTTTAGCCTTCAAAAATTCATTAAGAGAAAAAGGGTAAAGTTTTATTATCGATATTCTTCCTACAAGGAATGATAAAACCTCTTTGCTTAATATTATTTGTGAGGAAGAACTTATCCAAAGTTTTCTTTTTTTGTCTGCTAAATATTTTAATTTTCTACCTGCTTCTTTCCCATATTGCACCTCATCAAGAATTACAGTATTGTAGCCTTCCAAATACTGGTTTTCAAATTTCTTTATGTCTTCATCAAACAAGTTTTTTACATCCGGGTCATCCAATGTCAAATAGTTTGTTTCCGATCCTTTAAGGTTTTCCTTAAGAAATGTTGTCTTTCCTGCTTGTCTTGCCCCTGTTATGGCTACAAGATCATATGCACTAAGTAACCCTTCAAATTTTTCTTTTATATCTCGTGTGATATACATATAATATACTATAAATGAAAAGATATTTAAATATTACCTTACTAAAGTTAAACTATAGTTATATTTTAGTAATTAACAGTATTGTGAAATGCTGTAGGACTTGATTGAAAAAATGGACTAGGTTGCAAACCCGGCACCTCAGTGCTGATTTCTAACTTATCAAGATCTATTAGGTTGAGGGAACTCAGATAAAAAGCAAATGCGTCCGCCGGGATTTTCGGTTTCCGGTTTTGAGTTTTGGGTTTCGAGTGCTCAAAATCTTTCGAACCCGGGTCCTAGGCTTTTTCCACCAAGTGTTTAAGTAAAACCCCATGGTTTTTTCGTGAACGTTTTTGCCATATGAAATACTTATGTCAAAAAGCCCGCAACGAAACCAAAGTTTTTTCTTATGGTTTTTTCGTGAACGTTTTTGCCATATGAAATACTTATGTCAAAAAGCCCGCAACGAAACCAAAGTTTTTTCTTATGGTTTTTTCGTGAACGTTTTTGCCATATGAAATACTTATGTCAAAAAGCCCGCAACGAAACCAAAGTTTTTTCTTATGGTTTTTTCGTGAACGTTTTTGCCATATGAAATACTTATGTCAAAAAGCCCGCAACGAAACCAAAGTTTTTTCTTATGGTTTTTTCGTGAACGTTTTTGCCATATGAAATACTTATGTCAAAAAG